>NZ_FR885284.1:95860-159753 GCF_000436315.1 Parabacteroides sp. CAG:2
TGGGCGTCGTGTACCAATACGTCATCCATCGTATAACCATCTTGTCCGATCGTTACGGATTTCAGTTTTAGGCCATCTAGCACAAGACCTTTATCCATGTTAGCGCCATAAACCATTTTCTCGCCATGGCGAAGGAAAATCGTACGATCCGCACGGTATTCCTTGTCTACGATACCTTTATGGATACCGTCATTAAAGATCACACAATTCACTAATACCTCCGTAACGGAAGCGCCTTTATGACGGGCGGAAGCCGTCAATACCTCGGTCGTATTCTTCAAATCCACGTCAATCGTACGGGCGAAGAAATTACCACGGGCACCCAACGCCAACTCGGCCGGGATAAACGGATCTTCCACCGTCCCATAAGGAGAGCTCTTGGATACGAAACCACGGTCAGATGTCGGGGAGTACTGTCCCTTCGTCAAACCATAGATCTTATTGTTGAAAAGAACGATATTCAAATCGATATTACGACGGACAGCGTGGATAAAATGATTACCGCCGATAGCCAAGCAGTCGCCATCACCCGTAATCAACCATACGCTCAAGTCCGGGCGAGCCGTCTTTACGCCGGTAGCGATAGCCGCTCCACGACCATGGATCGTATGGAAGCCATACGTATTCATATAATAAGGTAAGCGGGAAGAACAGCCGATACCTGAGATAACTGCCATATTGTGAGGAGCCACTCCTACCTCGGCCATAGCCTTATGCAGGCAATTCAGTACCGCATGGTCGCCACAACCCGGGCACCAACGTACGTACTGGTCGCTTTTATAATCTTTCGGTTGAAATTTAGTTTCTTCTGTTGTCATCTTTTAAGCCTCCAATATTTTAGTGAATTCCTCAACTAATCTCGCAACGACAAAAGGTTGTCCCTTTACACGATTGAAGCGATACGGGTTAAATCCGGGTACCTTTCCACGTAAATAGTTAGCGAACTGGCCGTTATTTTGCTCAGCCACCACCACTTTCTTATACTTAGAAAGAACCTCAGCCGTATTCTTAGGCAGCGGGTTGATAAACTTGAAGTGAGCGAAAGCCACCTTCTTGCCATTCTCTTGCATCGTCTCCATCGTCTCGTAAAGGTGTCCGTAGGTTCCACCCCAACCAACGATCAATAAATCAGCGTCCTCATCTCCGATCACTTCCAGTTCGGGGATATAGTCGGCGATCTTATCGATCTTAGCCTGACGGGTCGTCACCATCTTCTGGTGGTTAGCCGGATCGGTAGAGATCGCACTCGTCTCGTAGTCTTTCTCCAGACCGCCCAGACGATGAGCGAAACCTTCCGTTCCCGGAATCGCCCAGTAACGAACCAAGCTTTCCTTGTTACGACGATACGCCTTCCAGACTTTCTCGTCTTGATAATTAGCTACGTAATTCGGCTTAATCTCCGGATATTTATCCATTTCCGGAATTCTCCAAGCGGAAGAACCGTTAGCGATAAAGGCATCGGTCAACAAGATAACCGGAGTCATATGCTCCACGGCCAACTTACCCGCCCAAAATGCGGCATCAAAACAATCAGTCGGCGTAGAGGCCGCTATTACCACGGCAGGGCTCTCACCATTACGGCCATACAGAGCCTGCATCAAGTCCGTTTGCTCGCTCTTCGTCGGCAAGCCCGTAGAAGGACCGCCACGCTGAACATCGATAATCACCAAAGGCAACTCGGCGATTACAGCCAAACCGATCGCCTCGCTCTTCAAGGCAAGCCCCGGTCCGGAAGTAGATGTAGCCGCCAAGCAACCGGCGAAACTAGCTCCGATAGAAGTACAGATACCGGCGATCTCATCCTCGGCCTGAACCGTGATAACGCCTAAATCCTTACGTTTAGATAATTCATGTAAAATATCAGTAGCCGGAGTGATCGGGTAACTACCCAAGAACAACTGCAAACCAGCCTTCTCGGCAGCGGCTATCAAACCATAGGAAGTAGCCTTATTACCATTCACGTCCGTATAGAATCCAGGCTCGGCTTTCTTACTCTCGATACGATACGTAGAAACTGAGGCATGGATGTTATTACCATAATTATAACCGTCCGTCAAAGCCTTGATATTAGCTTGGGCGATAACCGGTTTCTTAGCGAACTTATTCTGCAACATGTGCATAGCCTCCTCCAGCGGACGCTCGAACAACCAGCAAACAAGTCCTAAGGCGAACATATTCTTACAGCGAAGAGCCGATTTATTGTCCAAGCCAAACTCAACCAATCCGTCTTTTACCATCGTAGAGATCGGAGCGGCAACAACCTGCACGCCAGTCAATCCCAGCTCAGTAAACGGATCATCGGTCGTAAACAAGGCCTTATCCAAATCACTTTTCTTGAAAGAGTCCGTGTCGATTAAAACAATCGCATTGGGTTTTAGGTGTTTTACGTTCACCTTTAGCGCGGCGGGATTCATGGCCACCAATACGTCGGCCTTATCACCGGGTGTGAAGATCTTGCGCGATCCCAAGTGCACTTGGAATCCAGATACACCACTTAGTGTTCCTTGTGGAGCACGTACTTCTGCCGGATAGTCTGGGAATGTAGAAATCTCGTTCCCGAAAACTGCGGACAGGTTTGAAAAGATTGTACCGGTTAACTGCATACCATCTCCCGAGTCTCCCGAGAAACGAATTACAACCTTCTCCAGCGTCTTAACTTTTGTCTGTTCTGCCATAATATACTTTATTAGCTTTATCGCTTATTGGTATTTAGATCGTCCGCAAAGTAAAGCATAAACTTTGCGAGTTCAAAACTTTTCCGCATCAAAAAGCAGAGAGGTATAGATCAAGATTATTAGATGATAGATTAAAATGATTAGACACATAACTATTCACTGTCTTCCCGTAATACATATATACTCCCGCCCTAAAGCCCTTATCCGATTTGATCATTCCTTGCACGGAACCGGCGTCGCCCAACGACAATAATAAAGGCACGAATATATTACTATAAGCCATCGAGGTAGTACGAGCCACCCGGTTGCTGATATTCAGTTTACAATAATGTAATACCCCATATTGCTCGAACACCGCAGGATCTTCCCTCGACAAGCAGCATGTCGTCTCAAAGCAACCGCCTTGGCTTACCCTCAGATCGATCACCAAAGCTCCCTTTTTCATCGTACGCACCAAGTCCGTAGCGATAATATAGCGATGTCTCGTATTAATATAACGCATCGCCCCGATCACCACGTCAGCGCTACGAAATGCGTTATGCAGCACATTCGGATGGAACGTGGAAGTAAAAAGCCCTTGCCCCAAGACCTGTTGTATTATACGCAATTTATTGATATCATCATCGAATACTTTCACGGATGCTCCCAAGGCCAACGCGGCACGCGCGGCCACGGTCCCGGCGTTTCCGGCCCCGATGATCACCACTTCCGTAGGGGATACGCCCGGGATACCGCCTAATAAGATCCCTTTACCTCCTTGGGTATTGCTCAACAGCTCGGAAGCGATCGTTATGGAAGCCGCCCCCTCGATCTCGGAAGTGACATTCAGCACCGGGAAACGATTATATTCATCCGCCATCAACTCATAAGAGATAGCGGTAATCCGTTTCGCCATCATCAACTCGAAAGCCTCTTGAGCGAATAAATTAAACTGCACCAATGAGAAAACGGTCGTGCGAGGTCTCATAAGCGCGATTTCCACCGGCAACGGAGGCAATATCTTCAAGATCAGATCCGCTTGGAAAACTTCCGCGGGCGTATCGACAATCTCCGCCCCCGCCTCCGAGAAATGATTATCGGAATAGTTGATGCCTAATCCGGCGCCACTTTCCACCAGCACCCGGTGACCGCAATCGGTCAGCATATCCACCGCCTCCGGAGTCAACGGCAAACGTTTTTCCGCCTCGCATCGTTCACGAGGAATACCGATAAGCAAACGATTATTCACCTTGCTGATCTCTTTCAATAATTCCTGCGGGATATAGGCCCCCTGTGCCTGCCGGCCGTCGTTCGCTTCCATATGCTATAGGATTTTCATTAACGCGTTCGATATGTCATGTACATCAGATTCTGTTAACATCTTCTCGGCATCAAACGTTATGGACGCCTTCGTATAAAACGGATTCCTTTTCTCCAGACTCTCGGCGATAAACGCCCTCAGTTCCTCCCCGGAACGTCCTTTCAACACCGGACGGGTATGTTTGCACAACTCCAGACGCTTCGCCAGCTCCTCGACTGACACCTTCAAGTAAACCGTCGTGCCAGAAGCGTTCATAAACTCCATGTTATCGAAAAAGCAAGGAGCGCCTCCTCCCGTGGAGATCAGCACGTCCTCAAACTCAGCGACCTCGTGAAGCATATTCCGTTCTATCTCTCGGAAAGCCTCCTCCCCTCTCTCGGCGAATATCTGCGAAACGGCCTTATGATAACGCCCTTCGATATAGTAATCAAGATCTATGAACGAAAGACCGGCGAGCTTGGCAAGCTCCTTTCCCACCGTTGTCTTGCCCGCTCCCATATATCCGACCAAAAAAACACGTTTCATACGTTATTATAATAGTTTTCGCAAATGTAAACTTTTTCCGGGAACTCTATCTTCTTTATTCCTAAGAATCAATAAAAAAATCATAGGCCAATGGCTTTTACGGTCTGGGTCGCACGATCCACTACCAATAAAGTATGACGAGCACCGGCTATTTTCTCGGGATAGACCATCGAATCTGTAAAGTCCTGCAATAATTTTCCGTTCTTAGGGCTGATCTCCCATAGCTCCGACCGTTTATCATCGACACGAAGCGTAACAAACAAACGATCCCCTACAAACGCTATCGCCTGGGGAGACTTTTCAAATCCCAATGTCACCAGATACGGCGCAAAGCCCGTGTCCCCTGCCCGAATGTCCGCAGGATCGAATAAATAGATCATATTTTTATTCTGGCCCGTCACATACAAAAAGCCATCATTTCGTGCCGCTACCGCATAAGTACCCATTGCCTCTTGTAAATTTACGCTACGGCTATATATAGGTACCCGAGCAGCGGAACCGGGCTGTACATCTTGCTCCAAGACAACTACCAGTTTCCGTTTATCCCGGATAAAGACAGCCCCTTGACTAGCCGTCACATCAAACGCATGAACGGTCTGATAACCACCCTCACCCCAAGTACCCGTACCGATACAAGTAATGAACTCATACGTTTCCGCATCGAACACATCCGTACGGCTTCCCGTATTCGTGACATATATTTTCCCATACGAGCGAGTCACGCCGTTTGGCTCCCCCGCAAAAGTCTCTTTCTTATCTCCATTCATCCACTCAACCATACTTTTCACATGATGTACATTACCGGAAGATACATCAAAAACCTCCAAACTATAATGTCCCGGAGCATCATTTACTACATATAGCGTATTCCCATAAAGATAGACCGCTTTCGGATGAAAAGTTTCCACAGTGGCACCGGGAATATCCAAGACAGAAAGTGTAAATGAGAGAGGAGAACCCTCATCACCAGCCCTATCCGTCTCCATCGGAGCAAGCCCAAGCCCGCCATCTATGGCATCCAATTCCGGATCATCGATAATGTATTTCGAGGAGGTATACACGTTTTTATTCTCTACCAGATTCTTATTCCTCCGGGTATGCAAGAAACGGCGGGAATAAACCGGTAATTTCTTGCTCACGGAAAGCTGTGAGTAAACCTTCATACAAATTGTAGGGAAACCGCCTTCCGCCGGATAGTACGTCATATTCCCACTATGCCCATACCCCAAGCAGTGCGCCAGCTCATGATACGGCGTGTCAGAGCCATTGGCATCGTCGGCATAATGGGTCAGATAGACATATTCACCTAGCCCAAAGGTATTTCCTCCACCCAGACCGACAACATTCACCACGCGTCCATAACACAACCCGCCATGATTTGTGATCTGTTTCTTCAACACATCTATATCCACGATTTGCTCGTTATTTATCAGCTTGCCGCTCCACTTCTCCAATTCCTCATCAAAAAGCGAGGAAGAAAACATCGCAGCCATATTCAAGGAAAGGGCAACCGCCTCACGAGCCAGATGTGGCCTGAAGTTACCCCAGTTTGAACCAGAATACTTACCAAACCAAATATTCCACTTTGGTTTCACGTTAATCATTCCTTGATATACCGGATCTCCACATTCAATCCGCAAACTTATATTCTCGGCCGCCATATCCGGATAGGCTTCTATGGTAACCTCCTCGCCGGAACGCGTATAATAAACCTTCGCCTGTTCCAGAAAAGGCAACTTCATTTTAAACTCCTGAAAAGGTAAAACCGTAGTAAACTCCGCAAACCGTACCTCGTCCTCATAGCCTTCAATCGTCGCCCATACGATCACGTTATGTATAGCCCTGGGTGAATAGAAACGAAGCATCAGCTCATTCTGCTCGGTAACCGACACCTGCAAAGGTTCATTCACCTTGAATTTTCGCTGCGACGAATCGAAAAGAACCTCGTCCGGTTCCTCATCCTGAAGGATATAAGAAGTATTCGACGAATCATAATCCTCCTCTGCCATCCGTATTAAACCATATTTACTCGTTCCTCCACTATTATCCACATCATCTTCATCCGAACATCCGAGAAGAAGAAAGCCTCCCATTACAAACAGAATGACACGAATGATCGTGTATCTCAACATTTCATTCATAAATAATCTCTTACCAGTTTTGGACGCAAAAATAGTATTTTTATTTAACTCGCATAAAAGTCACCGTTTTTATGTAATTTTGCCCCGTAGACAGATGTAGATTCGATGATGAAATTTATAGATAAGTTCAATACAATTATCCATAAGCCATTTTTCAGCAAATATAGTACCTTAATGGGGCTATGGGCATTGCTGGGGGTTATCGCATGGATTACCAAGTATTTCCCCGGGAAATATAATAACTTCTCGATCTTCAGGCAATCCTTTTGGCATACGTTGAATGAGTTACCGCTCTATGCCGCCTATCCGGAAGAATACAACGATATTTTTCACTACGGGCCGGTATTTAGCTTGATCATCGCTCCATTCGCCGTTACACCGTTATGGTTGGGATTGCTTACTTGGTCGGTGGCACAAAGCCTTTTCTTATTCTGGGCGATCAAGATGCTGCCGGGGATCAAGCGGGAACGTATCTTTATCTATTGGTTCTGTGCCCACGAGTTGCTTACCTCGCTTTTCATGTCGCAATTCAATATCAGTATCGCCGCTATCATTGTCCTCGCTTACGTATTGATAGAGAAAGAGAAAGACGTATGGGCCGCTTTCGTGATCATGTTGGGTACCTTTACTAAATTGTATGGGATCACGGGATTGGCGTTCTTCTTTTTCTCTCGCCATAAGATGAAGTTCAGCCTATCTTGCGTAGGATGGGCGGTCGTCATGGTCGTAGCCCCGATGATATTGTCCGGGCCGGATTATATAATGTCCCAATATACCGGTTGGTTCGAGGACTTATCCGGAAAAAATTCGGAGAACTTATTCGCGCTCATGCAGAACATTTCCTTCTTGGGAATGGTTCGTAAGATATCGGGATCGGTCAGTTACTCGGACATTTATCTGATAATAGGGGGATTAATATTATTCGGCCTGCCTTATCTACGCATCAGTCAATATAAATATGAGGCTTTCCGGAAAACGTTATTGGCCTCGGTGTTGATGTTTGTCGTACTGTTCAGCACGGGTAGCGAGTCCAGTACCTATATCATAGCGTTTATCGGAGTCGCTATTTGGTATACGGCTGTACCGTGGAAACGTTCGACATTGGATATTGTCTTGATGGTCTTCGCCTTTATATTGACCAGCATGTCTCCGTCCGATCTTTTCCCGAAATACATACGAGTGCATTATGTATACCCGTATGCGTTAAAAGCGTTGCCTTGTATGCTGATCTGGCTAAAGCTGACATTTGAGATGTGTACGAGGAGTTATAATCCGGTAAAGGTATAAATGGAATGAACGCACGAGCAGACATAGATTTGGTATTACCTTGTTACAACCCGCCTTCGGGCTGGGAGGAACGAGTAGCCACCCATTTCCGCGAAGTGGAGCGATTATTCAGCCCGGTACGTTTCCACCTTTTTATTGTCAGTGATGGTTCGAGACGGGGATACGAGCCGGAAACGATCGACCGCCTCCGGCAATTGATACCGGATGTCTGCGTCGTGGACTATAAGCCCAACCGGGGAAAAGGATATGCCTTGCGAGAGGCGGTAAAGCGATGTACCTCTCCTTACATTATTTATACAGACTACGATTTTCCATATACAAACGACTCATTCGGCAGGATGGTCGAGGCGTTGCTAGGAGGAGCGGACGTAGTCGTGGCTACCCGCGGCAAAAGTTATCAGGATAATCTACCTCCTTTCCGGCAAATGTTATCCAAACTGTCCCACATATGCAATACATGGGTCTTGCGGATCAAGATCAAGGATACGCAAGGGGGCATGAAGGGATTCAGCCAAGCGGGACAGGCGATATTCCTGACGACCCGTATCAATAGCTTCCTATTCGATACGGAATTTATCTATAAGGCAAGTCGCCGGAAAGAGATAAACTTACGGACGATCAACGCGAACATCAAAGAAGGACTGGCGGTATCCGATATGGGATTCAAGGTCCTGCGGCGGGAAGCGTTGAACTTCTTATCCATCTTATTTCATAGAGATTAATTGACATACATGATATTACTTAGTTTTGATATCGAGGAGTTTGACGCTCCATTGGAACACGGCGTGGAATTGCCGTTCGAGGAACAAATGCGTACTTCCGTAGAAGGAACCCGGAAGATACTGGCATGTCTGGCCCGTCACCGGGTAAAAGCGACTTTCTTTTGCACGGCGAACTTCGCCCTTCACGCAAAGGATTTGATCTTGGACATCCAAAAGGGTGGACATGAGATCGCTTCGCATGGTTTTTATCACTCGTCGTTCGAGACCGCCGATCTACGCAAGTCCAAAGAGGCATTGGAGGAACTGACCGGACAACCGGTGAACGGTTTCCGTATGGCCCGCATGATGCCCGTCGAAGAAGAAGAGATACATAAGGCCGGTTACTTATACAACTCGTCCTTGAACCCGACTTGTATTCCCGGCCGTTATAACCATCTGGGACAACCCCGCACCTATTTCATGAAAGATGGCGTATTGCAACTGCCCGCCTCGGTGACCCCGATCGTCCGTTTCCCCTTATTTTGGCTGGCTTACCATAACCTTCCGGCCACCTTGTATCGTAAGTTAGCGCTTTGGACTTGGAAAGAGGACGGTTATTTCCTAACCTATTTCCATCCGTGGGAGTTCACCTCCTTAAGTGATCGGAAAGAGCTAAAGTTACCGTTTATCATGACCAACCATTCCGGTTGCGGCATGGAAAGAAGGCTGGACGCCTTGATCCGTTTCTTCAAGGATAAAAGAGCGCCGTTCGGTACCTATACGCAATTCTCACAAGAAATCTTGAGTAAGAGTCATGGCCAAGAATAAGTTTTATGTCGTATGGAAAGGGTTGAACCCGGGAATCTATGATAACTGGGCGGAATGCAAGGCACAGGTAGACGGACAAGAGGGAGCCAAATATAAATCCTTCGAGAACCGGGAGGAAGCCGCCAAAGCCTTCGAGGCCGGCTATACCCATTACCTAAAGACCGCCTCTTCCCCGAAAGCCGTTGCCCGTCTCGCGCCGGAAGCCCCGATCGGGAACCCCATCAATGAGAGTCTTGCCGTAGACGCCGCCTGTAGCGGTAATCCCGGGGATATGGAGTACAGAGGCGTTTATACCGCTACCGGGCAAGAGATCTTCCATATCGGCCCGCTGAAGGAGGGCACGAACAATGTCGGGGAATTCCTCGCCTTAGTACACGGCCTCGCCTTGCTACAGCAAAAGGGAAGCGACCTGCCGATCTATTCGGATAGCCGCAACGCCATCAGCTGGGTCAAGAAAAAGAAATGCAAAACCCTGTTAGAACGCAAACCGGCCAACGAGCCGATCTTCGACCTCATCGAGCGGGCCGAGAAATGGTTGAACACCCATACCTATACCACCCAGATCCTCAAATGGGAAACATCCGTATGGGGGGAGATCCCGGCGGATTTCGGAAGGAAATGAGGTAAAGGTAATTAAAATTATATCGTATATTTGCCCAATATATCGAATTCAAGCCTATGAAGATCGCTTTCGACGCAAAACGGATTACGCATAACGCTACCGGACTGGGTAATTATAGCCGGTTCGTAGTGAATAGTTTGTCCGCTTCTTTCCCGGAGCATATCTATCAACTCTATACGCCGGGCAAAGGCAAAGAGGCGTTACGGAAACGGATCGAGGAGCGTCCTAGTGTCTCATTCCATTATCCGAAAGGCAGGTTCGATAAACTATTTCCGTCTTTATGGCGTACCTCCGGTCTAACGGCTACGCTTCGAAAAGAGCACGTAGATCTGTTCCATGGCTTGAGTAATGAGATTCCTATGAATCTAAAACAGAACGGAATCCCAGCGGTCGTAACGATACATGACTTGATCTTCTTGCGTTACCCGCAGCTTTATAAACCGATCGATCGTTCCATCTATACCTACAAATTCAAGCAAGCTTGTTTACGGTCGGACAAGATCATAGCGATCAGCAGGCAGACGATGCGAGACATCCGGGACTTCTTCAACATTCCGGAAAGCAAGATCGAGGTGGTTTACCAAGGTTGTGACCCGATATTCGGGCAAGCGGTTCAAGAAGACGTGAAATCGTCCGTACGCAAGAAATATCAGATAAACGGGCCTTATATATTATATGTAGGGAGCATCGAGGAACGGAAGAATTTATTGCTTCTGGTAAAAGCCCTGAAAGAGCTGAAAGAAGATATCTCCGTGATCGCTATCGGTAAGCATACGCCTTATACGGACACGGTAGAGACCTATATCCGGGAAAACAACCTGTCCGGTCGTGTCCGTATCTTGACTCATATACCTTTTAACGAATTAGCCGCTTTCTATCAGATGGCGACCTTATTTGTCTATCCCTCGTTTTTCGAAGGATTCGGTATCCCGATCTTAGAAGCCCAGCTTGCCGGTATTCCAGTGATAGCGGCTACCGGTTCTTGTCTGGAAGAGGCGGGCGGATCGTCCGCTCTATATACCGATCCGAGAAATGAGCAAGAGCTGCGCAGCTTGATAGAGTCCGTATTGAACGAGCCGAAGCTGGCCGAATCCATGCGTTCCGGCGGACGAGAGAATATGCGGCGATTCATGCCCGACGTATTGGCGGCTCATTTCATGCGAGTATACGAGAATATCTCACGATCTTAGCAAATCCATTTTATCCATACACAATGAATATACTTTTAGTCTATAAAGAAGCCGATATAGCGACCTACAAAATGCTGGAAGGATTGTCCAAGCTTGAGGACTTCAACATCTATATCGCTTCTCCCCAATCGTATACCGACAAAAAGATCTATGGGAATTGTACACCTTTGGATCTGCCGGTCATTACCTCGAAGTTCAACTGGAACGTTATTCGTGCCCTGCGCGAAATCATCAAGACTTATCGGATCGACCTGATCTACTCACCGAGTAGTTCCGGTTTATCTAACGCTCTATTCGCCTCCATAGGCACACGGGCGAAGAATATCGCATACCGAGGTACGCAGGCTAAATTGAAGCGGTTCGATCCGACCTATTATCTAGGCATCTTAAATCCCGCCGTGGAGCATGTCGTATGCGAGACCAAAGATATCGAGGAATATCTCTCCCGATTCATCGCACGAAAAAGGCTAACGACCAGCACAAAACCATTTGATATCGATTGGATCAAGGAGGCAGTCCGTACGCCCAAACAAGCAGACGATATTCCGGACGACGCCTTTCGTTGCATCTATATCGGAGCGACGAAGAACAGGCCGTTCAAAGGCTTAACCGATTTGATTCATGCGTTTATCTTATTGGATGATCCACGGGTACATCTTACAATCGTGGGAGAATATGGGGAAAATGATTTCCAATTAGCCCAACAGTCGAAGGTAAGCGCACAAATTCATTTTCTGGGACAGCGTTCCGACGCCATCTCTTTTCTGGTCACGTCCCAGTTGTTTATACTTCCCTCGCACCGGGATGCCTCCCCGAGAGTCGTGCGGGAGGCTATGGCTTGTTCCGTTCCTTGTATCGTAACAGACATACCGGGAGCAAGAGACTTAATCATAGACGGAGTCACCGGATTGTTAGTGCCGCCTTCTTCTCCTCAAAAAATGGCGGCGTCTATCCGCTCGCTTATCGATAACCCGGAACGATTGGAAGCGTTCGCCAAGGCCTCACGTGAGCATATCATCCAAGATTTCAGCGTAAAGGCTTATACAGACGGCTTCGCCACGTTATTCAGGTCGATCAAGAAAGCATAGATTATTTACAGATTCAGAAACAACGGATATAAGCTAATGAATAGCTATCATAAAGATGGTCCTTCATTCCATGTTTATATTGGAAGGACAGGATATTTTTCTTAAGCTCATAATTTAGCTTTGTCCGTAGAATCATCGGCTTATCCCCATTATCCCGATATCCCCGGAAACCGGCATAATTACAATCCAACGAGAACCCCCGATAGGTCCCTGACACACCTGCCCCATAACAGAAAGCGTCGTTCTGACGATTAACGACATCGTTAGTCATCCAACAATAAAAACCCGCTAAAGCTTGCACACGGATCGAAGCGTTTACATCTTTCCGCTTCCACAACGTACGTCCCAGATTGGCGTCGAACCAATAAGAGGCCGCATCCGTATAACGAGCGTCGCACAAGCGTCCGCCACTGGCGGTTTTCAGGTTGGCGCTTACCACGATATCCATCCATTTCTCGCTCCGGAGGGCTTGGAAATAAAAATTAAAGATCACGTCGCCCCGGCAAACAATCGGGGATTTCAGTTCTACCGCATAACGCTCATCCCGCACTTCCGGCGACATCTCATACCATTCTTGGAATACCCAACTGACATTCACCCCTACACGTCCCTTTACGACAGGAATGTATAAACGGGTAAAGATATCTTTCGTCTGATCGCCTCGCGTCTTATGATATTCCCCCCGAAGCTCCACTTCCCAACGGCTGGACAGGCTTCCTCCTACCAACTCGGGAATCGGAAAGGCATTTGGCCCGAAATAACGGGGCGAGTAAGTCAGATACTCTACCTTTTCCCACCATTCTAACGCCTTAACCGGAGATACATAGGTCAAAAGACAACTAACAACTAAGCAGAACCGGAGTATTTGTATTTTCATAAAAGTCTATAATTCAAATTCAATCTCATGCTTCAACGCATATTTCTTCCAGAAATGATTTCGATAATATAATATCCAACGAAGGCATTCCGCTTCATCAAAATGCCGGCTCTCGGCATAGGTCTCCGCCATTAAATGAAAAGCGGCTTCCCGTCCCCACAAGCGGGAGAAATTCTCGCATCCTCGTTTTAGCGAGACAGGTCCGAAGTGCATCCGGTTTATATCGATCAAGGAGAACTTAACCCCTTCCTCCGTACGATCGTACAATACATTTCCGGGAGAGAAATCGGCATGATAAACCTCCGCCTCATGCAACTTTGCCATATAAGTACCTAACGCACGGAAAATATCCTCGTTCTCCTCTACCGGACGCTGTCCGACTTTATACAATGTCTTATAGCTGGATTGCAGACTGATAAAATAACTATATTCCAAAAACCCTTTCTTCCTAAAAAGGATATAAGCGATCGGGGCAGGAGTCTCAAACCCCTTGGCAACCAATCGCAGAGCGTACTCATAGGCTCGCACAGCCTTAGGCTGACGGAAAAAACGATAAATAACACGGTTTATCAAGAGGGGGATTCTATACCGCTTGACATTCAGTTCCACACCATCTACCTCAAAAACCTTGATCTCATTCCTCGCCTTATAAATCGTTTTTCCCTCTTCTGAAAATATACGAGGTACACGCCTTACAAAATCCTCGAATCGCCCGTACGCCGGGTTAATGACCTCCTTCATCCGAAACCGTTTCATTTAAAGAGGTTAATACCTTGTTTATGATTAGATCCGGATTGAGCTGTTTCATACACGCCCAATCCTTCCGCAGGCAGGGCTTTTGGCCGAATACGGAACAAGGACGACAAGGTAAGTCCAACTGGATACAATCTTCCGGATCCTGATGATATCCGTAAAATCCGGCATAGGGATGGGTAGCGCCCCAAACGGAAAGCACCCGTGTACCGACCAAGGAAGCGAAATGCATATTGGCGGAATCCATGCAAATCAACAGATCCAACCGGCTGATCAAGGCCAGTTCCTGATCCAAGGAATACTTGCCCGCCACGCTTTTTACCCGGGGATACTCAAAAGCCCATTGATCCAAGAGCGCCTCCTCGTAGCCACGACCACCGAACAGGAAGATGGTAAAATCCTCTCGATCGGAAAGCTCGGCCATGACCAGCTCCATCTCCCCGGTCGGATAAATCTTTCCCCGGTGCTTGGCGAAGGGGGCGATACCGATCCATTTGCCCGTCTTCGTTCCCACAAGGGGTTCCAAGGCGGATAAATCAGGGGTCGAGGTCTCATAAAGCGAGGTGAACGATTCCGTATAGTTAAGCCCGGCGTTGCGGAACACATCCGCGTAACGTTCGATCACCGGGCGAAGTTGTTTAAATCGTTTATGCTTCGCGTCGGTCAACCGGGCACGATCTTTCCGGGCCTTATCCACGACAAACACCCGTCTGCCGTTCAAGCGGAACAGCGTACGGATGATCATGGTCCGCAATACGTCATGCAAATCCAGAACCACGTCGAAATCATATTTTACCAAGGCAGAGGCAAAACGAAGCAACCCCGCCAACGTTTTCTCCGTGCTCTTCGTATTGATACCGATCACGTTCACGTTCTTCGGGCGGTTGATAAAAACCGGGATCAAGAACGCTTGCGTCAACACGGTAAACGAGTCCGTAGGATTCGCCTTGGCTGCGGAATAGATAACGGGAACGGTCATCGCCACATCCCCGATAGCCGAAAGTCGTATTACTAATATATTTGCCATTATTTCTTACCGTACAACACAGGATTCAAGGCCGGGTCGTTGTACATCTTCATTTGCTTGTAGACCTTCATGTATTTCTTACCGTCACGGATATCGGATAGCAATTGATCCAAAGCCATCGACAAATCCTTCTTCTGCTCCATCAGCACCGCCAGTTTCTGCTCACAACGAGCCTTATGCTCGGCAGTAGCATCCGGACGGTTTGCCTCCTCACGCATATGATAGATCTTTAGCGTAAGGATAGAGAGACGATCGATCGCCCAAGCCGGGCTTTCCGTATTGATCGTAGCGTCCGGCAAGACTTTCACGTTCTTGTATTTATCCAGAAAGAAACTATCGATCAACTCTACCAAATCCGTACGATCTTGATTCGACTTGTCGATGCGGCGTTTGATAGCCAGCGCTTCCACCGGGTCGATCTCCGGATTCCGGATAATGTCCTCCAAATGCCATTGTACGGCATCGATCCAGTTCTTAAGATAAAGATAAAACTCGATGCTCTTTACCGCATAGGGATTATGCACTGTAGCATCTACATTGTCAGTTACATGATAAGCCTCCGTAGCTTGCTCAAAAATGCGGAAACATTGTTCGCTGAAGTTCATATATGATTCATTTTCTTTCTGTGAATACTTTGTGGGACAAAGATAATGCTTACGGATCAGAAACCCAATTCTACCGGATAAATTCTATCCTCTTAGCATATATCCTTTCTTCGGCAAGGATACGATGCCGGTAGACGGATCGTTATGAAGCGCTTTACGGAGATAGGTGACCTGCACATTCAAGGCCAGGGAGTTGGCGTATGAGCTAGTTCCCCAGACGGTTTCCAACAGAAGGTCACGATCCACCGCCAGATTCAGGTTTGTCGCCAGAATTCGCAGAAGATCCGCTTGGCGGGAAGTGATCAATACCTTGTTATTGCCCGTACGGATCTCGTTCGTGGTGTAGTTGAAGGTCGTGTTTCCGAAATGGAAGCTCTCCTCCTGCACGCTTTCATGGACACCGATCTCAAAACGGTCCTTGATACGGGCGATCAGCTCTTCCGGATAGAAGGGTTTCGCCAAGTAATCGTTTCCGCGCAAGCTAAAACCTTTCAAACGGTCGTTCTTATCGGAACGGTCGGAAAGGAAAAAGATCAAGACATGGCGGTCTTGCTCACGGATCTTTTCCGCTACCTCGAAACCGTTTAGGCCGGGCATGTTGATATCCAGCAAGACCAGGTCCGGTTTCACGACCGGGAATTGCTCCAAAGCCATGGTACCATTGCCGGTATAAGTCACCTCATACCCCTCCCGTTCCAAGAATCGCTTCAAGACGAGGGAATACTTAAGGTCATCGTCAGCGAAAAGTATTTTCAATGTCGATTTCATAAGGCTGTAGTCGGTAGATTTATAGTAATTCGAGTGCCTTCACCTAATTCACTTCGCAGGGATACTGAACCATGATGCGCCTCTACTATTTGGCGAACGTAGCTCAATCCCAACCCAATACCGGGAATTTGCTTATCAGGCAGATGAGACGAACGGTAAAACTTCTCGAATACCTTTCGCCGCTCATCCGGAGCGATACCGAAGCCATTATCCGAAACGGTCAATTCCACCCCTTGCTGATTCCAAAGCACTACGATATCGATATCCACTTCCTCTCCCGAATATTTGATCGCATTCTCTATCAAGTTAGACAAGACATTCGCCACATGTACCGGATCGGCCGTCAGATCCGGCATATCCGGGGGAAAGGCCGTCGAGAAAGAGACTTTTTTCCCGGCGGGGATATTGGTTAGGCGTACCACCTTCTCCACCAACTCACGGAGATTAAAAGCGGAAGGTCTCAGAAGCGTCTCCCGCTCGTCCGCACAGACCATATCTTTCAATTTTCCCAGATAGGCGGAAAGATTATCCAACTCGAACATGGAGTCTTGAAGGACCCGTTCCGTCGTGGCCTCATCCATCCGCATCTCCCGGTCATTCAAGAAAGAGACGAATACCTTCAAGGTTTGTACCGGTCGCCTCAGCTCATGGATCATCGTATGCACGAACCCCTCACGCAACTCGTTCAAGCGCATTTGTTCCCAGATCGTACGGATCTGGAAACCCAAACAAGCCAGCAATAACAAGATAAGGAAAATACTTAGGAAAAGCTGCCATCCCATCCGGCCCAATAACGGATTCATGGGAAGATCCACATCCACCCACACCGCCTTTCTCTCGATCGGGGCGAACACATAGCATATCGAGATAGAGGTTGAAAACAGGTTTTTCGATAATGGTAACCATAAGGCCGATGACTGTCCGGACAATGTATCGCTCGCTACGAACGGACGTACCCGATAATCCAGACCGGGCAGACCGGCAGACAAGATGGAGTCCAAACGCTCCGCGGAGAAAGGCACGAAGAACTCCACGACCGAACGATCTACCCCAACTAATAAGCTATCTTCCGGCATATTCGGGTCCAGATGAAGCCGAAAACTATGGATCTTTGTCGTATCCTTGGGATAAAGCTGGAAACCGAACGAGTTTTTCAACCTGTTTAACACGCTATCACCAGACTGGTATTTCGACTGGCGTTCTATAATATAAGTACCTTTCGTCATCTCCGCCTCTTCCTTCCGTATACGAAATTCCTCCTGCCCGGCATGAAATACCTCACCGGCGATCTCATCCGCATAAGTACACATCTCGTACCGGAACTGATTGAACAGCCAATAGCCTTGTACCCCGATCGCCGCCAAAGCCGCCGCCAACGAGATTACCCATATCCATCGAATCCTCTTTCCCATATCTTATTCCTTTCCGGCAAAGATAGATAGCTACTCCATGATTACAACGTACATGTAGCCATTTTTATAAGCGGAGTAATATTTCAGTAATAAAAATCTTCCTTACGGCGAACGTTCCTCTCTTACATTCGCGACAAATAACTTCTAAAACCAACAGATCATGAAACGAATCATAGCGACAATCGGCCTGCTTTGCGTAGGTCTGTCAGGGGCAGGACACGAGACGAACGCCCAAGTGACAATCAACATCTTCAACCTAAACGACGTACTAAGAGCCAAGTCCATCGACGAGACACGTTTCACGGTACAATACCAGACCACGTCCATGCCGGACACGCTCCAACCCGACAAGAAAGAGGAAGAGACCCTCATGCTGAAGGTCGGGGATAAATGCTCCGTTTACTATAGTTACGCCAAATTCCTCACCGATTCCGTACTAGAGGCCGACAAAGCCGCCGGAGCCTCACAAGAAGTCATCAATGAACACCTGCAACAATATTCCTCCAAGACCAATGCACAGGTCTACAAGAACTATCCGGCGGGAAAGACCACGACCTTGGATGCCCTTGCCGCCAGTCGCTTCCGCTGCGAGGAAAAGGAGGAGCGCCCGGAATGGACCTTACTGCCCGATACGATGACCATCCTGTCCTATCCTTGCCGGAAAGCGACCTGTCATTTCAAGGGCAGGCATTATGAGGCTTGGTACACGCCGGAGATACCGAAAAGCGAGGGTCCTTGGAAATTATGCGGATTACCGGGCCTGATCCTAAAAGCCCAAGACAGCCAAGGACATTACACTTTCATCTGCACGGGTATCGAACTGAGCCGGGGTAAGAACCCGATCCTTTTCGGGGGAAACGATTTCGAGCCGATCAGCCGCAAGAACCTGCAAAAGGCTTACGAACGATATGCCGCCGATCCTATCGGATACATCGCCTTGACCTCGCCACAGGTGAAAGTGACCGTCATCGACGATAACGGGAAACCTTACCAACCCAAGAACATGCCGTATAACCCTATAGAAAGGGAAGAAAGATGAAACGGATCATACTGCATATACACACTTTTTGTTTACTTACACTGCTCTGCCCGGCAGGATTGGCCGCCCAATCCGTCATCCGAGGGATCGTGATCGACAGGGAAAGCCAACTGCCGGTAGAAGCGGCCACCGTGCAATTAACCAGAGGCAACGTCTCCTTTCCTATCAACTATACGTTAAGTAATAATGAAGGGACCTTTACCCTCACCCAACCGAAGCGGACGGACTCACTTCTCGTCTCCGTCTCGCTCTTGGGGTACCAAACCCAGCAACAAGCCGTACATGCCGGACAAACGCTTCGTTTTGAGATGGAGCCGCAGGTATTCAGCCTAAAGGAGGTGGAAATCCGTCCGGGACGTGTCTGGGGGCGGCAAGATACGATCAATTATGATGTCACCCGCTTTCTCTCCCCAAAGGATCAATCCATCAAGGACGTATTACGGAAACTTCCAGGTATCGATATCGATGATCTGGGGAAGATCTCTTACAACGGGAAAGAGATCCGTAATTTCTATGTGGAGGGACTGGATCTCACCAACGGGAAATACAAGCAAATCAGCGAGAACCTGCGAGCCGACGCCGTGCAGAACGTACAAGTGATGGAGAACCACCAACCGATCCGTGTGTTACAGAGAAAGATCAAGACCGAAGACGTAGCATTGAACCTCAAGCTGAGACCGGAATTCCGGGATCGCTGGCTGATCAATGCCGAAGGCGGTCTCGGCGCATCCCCGTTCTTATGGAAAGGAGCCGCTGACGCCTTGCAGATCAGCCGCAGCAGCCAATCCGCTTATCTATATAAAGGGAATAATACCGGGCAGGATGTATCGGGCGAGCAAAATACGCTTACCGAATCACCCGAATCCCGTTTATCCAAGCCCAAGGTTCCCCAATTTCTGCTACAGCCATCATTCTCCGCCCCGCTAAAGAAAGAGCGCTGGCTGTTCAACCATATACACAGCCTATCCGCAAATCGCCTATATAAACTGAACGAGAACACCCAACTCCGTATAAACGCCGGTTATATCCACGACCTGCAAACACAAGAAAGGGGGAGTGAGACGACTTATTACCAATCCGAGGACACGATTCATCTAACGGAGCAAAGCGATAGCCGCATTCGCTCGGATCAAGCCAACCTAAATATCGGAGTGGAAAACAACTCGCAGGAAAGGTATCTCAAGAACCAGTTCTCAGCCACCGGAGATTGGCAATCCAGCCTTTCCCATATAACCGGAAACACAATTTCCACCGGCCGTACAACATTGGACCAACGCATCAAAACCCCGAACCTCGACTTGCGTAATAATTTACGGAGCCTGTGGAGCTTGGACAAATACACGTTGGAAGTCCAGTCTTTGCTCCGTTACCACAGCAACGCGGCCGATCTTCGCTTGGATAATTACCCTTATCCAATGAACTTACGCGACTTTTATACCGATAATTCCTTTTCATTCCTGAAAAAGAACGGTTCCCTCACCCAGCGATATACGGTGGGCATAAACGGGGAGATCAGCAATATCGAGAAAAGCCTGCAAACTTATCTCTCACCCGATTACCAATGGAATACCTATAAATGGACCCTATCCCTCAGCGCCCCTCTCAGATGGACCGGATATACAGGGGTCGGTTTCTCCCGCATCTCGGTTAATCCGTCCCTGTCCATTATCTACAAACTGAATTACGCATGGCGTTTCACGGTACACGCCTCCTATAAGGAAAGATACGGAGAGATGACCGACTTATACGACCGGCCTTATCAAACGGATTACCGGAATAGCGTCTGGAATTGCGGAATCCTCCCGGTTTACAGACAACAGCTTTATTCCGTTTATGGGGAGTACAAGAATACGGCACGGGAATTCTTCGCCACGGTAAACCTGACACACAACCGGGAGTGGTACAACCGTATATACGAGCAACGTATAGAGAACGGACAGATACAACGAGTCTCCTTACCACTGTCCAACCACGGTTCCGGATATACCGTCAAAAGCACGCTATCCAAAGGCTTTTACGATCTAGGGCTAAAGACCTCGCTCCTGGCGCTCCTCAATATCAGCAAGGCCGAGCAAATCAGCGGGGGACAAAGGCTTCCCTATCAATATCGTCTCATGCGCCTAGAACCCAAAGTGATCTGGACTCCCAACCGCCATTGGGAGACCAGTTACCAAACCGATATCCGGTACGGAGGAAGTAAAATAGGAGAACGTACCCGTTTGGCGCCCTTATGGAACGTCACCCAACAAGTACAACTCTCCTACATTTTCTCACCCATAGAGGCAAGCCTTTCCGTAGATCATTATCACAATGACGTGAATGAAGACCAATCCGTCAACGCCGTTTTCGCGGACTTCTCGGTCTTATGGAAATCCCGGCGTTTGCAAATCACCGCCACGGCGACAAACCTGTTCGACAAACGTACCTACGGATACACGCGATACGCATCGTTGGAAAGCTATACCTCATGGGTACGTATCCGTCCCCGGGAGTTTCTGGTAGCGATCCGCTACCAGCTATAAACGATCCAGACGAGTCCGGGTTATAGGCGTATCTTCCGCTCCACCGTACCCTCTGCCGTATCTATCCGTATGAAATAAACGCCGGGCTGGACATTTCCCAAGGAAACAGCGTAATCCACCGACGCAGGTAAACCGACCTTCTTTTCATACAGATGACGACCCGAAGCGTCATACACATGGATACTGAACGAACTAGGGACCTCCGCCCAACGGACATGGAAACTTCCTTTCGTACCGCTAGCATATACGGACACGGCCTCTTGCGGAGCCTCCTCGAATACGTTCTCCGTAGAGGTAGGGATTCCCAATATATCCAGCAAACCTTTATACACGTCTATCTTTCCCCATCCCCATTGCATGTTCGGATAAGAGAGGGGCTTATCCTGAACAGACGTACGGGAAAAAACATCCTTGATATCATCCGGGGATAAAGTAGGGTTCGCCTGTAGCCAAAGAGCGATACTGCCTGTCACGAAAGGACAAGCCATTGATGTACCACTCATATAGCCCCACGGATATCTATGTCCATTAAATGTGGAATAACGAGCCTGATATACCTTGTCTCCTTCACCGGTCTCACCCTCCAGATAGAATGAGTTATAAGAGGACGCCACCCAAAGTCCGGGTGCTGTTATATCTGGTTTCATGCGATTATCAACCGTAGGGCCTACGCTTGAAAATGATGTTAACTCACCCAAACTATTACCTGGCCAATAAGAGGTACCCCCATCTACATTTACCGGGCATATACGAGTGGCATAAGCCCCGACAGCTATCACGTTTTTGGCCGATGCCGGAGAGCCGATAGTAAAATCTCCCGTTCCGATCGTATAAGGATCTCCCTTTCCCAAATCCGTAAACAAACTCTCGCCATTGTTGCCCCAAGCCCGGACCGGCGTGTTATTTGTCGCCACATGAAGTAAGAATATCTTTTCATTTTTGGTGCCTTCCGGATAATTGAACTGAATAAAAAGACGGTATCTCCCATTAAACACATATAATTCAGATTCCATCTGCGCCTCATACACCAACGTACCATCACGCTCTCACTAGTAAAAACAGAAGACTTAGGCATTGTATCCAAGGCAAAGAATCCGGTCGTACTTAATATCTCATCGCTTTCACTATCATACAGATCCAGACAAACAGAAAAAGGTTCCCCGGGCTCGTCCGCCCAGATATCCACCATGCCATAAGAAAGACCCGTATTAAACCTGCTAACAAAAGTACGCAAGGTATCTCTAGGCGACATCAGTTCGGTATAGACGGGCAGGTCCCTAGAATTTCCCATAGCCACCGTGATAATTTTACCCGGCCCGACCATTCGGTCCAACATTATATCCATAAAATTAGTACCATCGTGTCCTCCAATACCATCCCCTAAACTAAGATTCACCACGCAAGGTCTACCCTGTTTCTCGCTCTCTCTGAATATATAGTCCACTCCGTCTACGATATCAGAATTCTGCATGGAAGTAGCCACCAAGATCATCTCACTTTCATTTGCCACACCTTGATAGGGCGTATCAAACCCTCCTCCGGCAGCTATGCCCGCAACATGGGTACCATGCGTCTCCACATACGAATCAAACGAGCAAGCCGCATCCAGCAGTTCCTCTTCCGTCCTGTATTCCGCTTTACTATAAGGACTCGTTTGATCCCAAACTTGTTTGATACGATACGCTTTACCCTCCTTGTCATAGAAGTTCGGGTGAGTAAAATCAAATCCAGAGTCAACTATACCCACGATAACCCCCTTACCCGTATAAGGCTGGGGAAGCTTAGTCCCCGCATAGGCGTCCGCCACGTCCGAGTAGTAACGGGCCGAGTCCATACTGGCCCTCATAGGTTGTGAAGCGGATACATATTGGATACAACCCAGCTCAGACACCGACTCCACGGCAGACAGGGGGATCAACACCGTAGCGATATCTCCCGTCCTTGTCCGAATACGGCACCCGGCCGAATCCAAGGAAGCCCATCCCTCATCCGTCGCCACCTTCACGAAAGCCGAGAGATAATCTCCCGAGATAGAACTCCTCAACAACGAGTTCGCCGTATCTTTCTTCGCTAATTTGTCTAAAAGGATACGTGTATAGGGAGACATCTTGGAATGCGTAGGTTCTTGGGCGAACATCCCTCCTACCACAAAAATCGCTAGAAGCAGCGATAACAAAATAGATTTTTTCTTCATATTAACCATCTTTTCCATTATATTTCAATTAAGACGTAAAGCTCATCTCATCACGCCAGCCACGACATTTTAAATGCGCCATTTTATCTGTCTTATTATGATACAAAGTAAGGCTTTTAAATGCGGACTTTCATTAAGAGACCCAGCTACCTTACGACATTTAGTCCAATACAGTATGACATATAATCCGGATTCGAGGCAAACTAGGCCCTTTTCATATCTAATCGTTGCCAAAAATACTTATAAATCAAAGAAAAATTTATATTTTTGTTCATTAAAAAGTAAATGAATGAAACTAACATATATAACTTTATTCTTTTTTTCTATCGTACTCTTGAGAGCGGCAAACCCTTCCGCAGATAACCGCCCCCAAGAAAAATTATCTTACCAATCCATATTCAATCAGATCATCGCAACCCCCGAAAAGGCGATAACCCTTGCCGATAGTGCCGAGAACCTACGGATCATACCGGAATACAAAGCCCATATCATCCGGTCACGGGCATATGCCCGGTTGAAAAACGAGAAGAAAGCGCTGGAATACGCTCTAGCCGCATTCCACACCGATTCCGTACAAAACGACTCCACGGCCTACATGAATGTTTGCCAAATACTAAGTAATTGCTATATCGAGCTATCCCGCCAGAACGAAGCCATAGAATACGCCACGAAAGCGATACGGATCGCACGCTCCCAATGCGATAAGAGCGTCGAGGCTACCTCTATGATCTCCATCTCACGGGCACAAAACGAGCTGGCACAAAAAGACAAGGCTATCGAGACACTTGACCAAGCGATTGAACTGCTACAAGGCACCACCGATCCGGAAGATAAGTGTACGTTGATCTCACTTTATATGGAGAAGCTACGAAACATCATGATCCAGGAGAAAAATGAAGAAGCAATAAATACCGGAAAGGAAGTAGAGGCACTTCTGGAAAAGATGGAACAAACAGGCGATATGCAAGAGACAAGGGTGGATATGCACCTAGGTTATTTATATAGCTTCCTTTGCGAAGCGTATCAACTGATCGGAGAGGAACAAGCAGCGGCCAGTTACTACCAAAAGTTCCTCACCACCAAATTCGCCCAAAAGCCGCAGGGAAGAACGAGAGCGGACCCTTACCTGCTATTAATAAATGATTATAAGCAAGTGATCCATAACACCTTGGAACGGGAGAGACTGACTCCGGCGCAAGATACCATCAATAAAGATTATACGGTGATGCTAGCGAAGCTAAAGAATACCTATTCCTTAATGGGCGACTATAAAACAGCTCTCCAATACAGTGATCGCCTCTCCAACATACGAAAGGAACTGTATGCCCGCGACAAGGAAAACGCGGCCATGGAACTTGCCATCGCCTATGAGACGAACGAAAAGGAAACCAAGATCATCAAGCAGGAAATGGAGCTGAAGCAGCGCAACACATTTCTCGGAGCCTCTCTAGGCATCATAATCCTCCTTATTCTCTTGCTTTGGATCTCGTACCGGAACAGCAAGGTCATCAAGCGAAAGAACAAGATCACAGTGAACCAAGTAAACCAACTCCTAGCCTACAAGAATGAGCTATTGGCGATCAAGGAACGTGACAAAGAGGCAGAACTATCGCACCAACAAGAACTTCCCAAATCAGATAGCAAGACACAAACTGACCCAGATCAACCAATCGACCAAGATTCTTTCATCCTGTTGGAAGAAATAATGCATAAGGAGAAACTCTATCTAAAATCAGATCTTACCCGTGAGGACGTACTAAAACGGCTCCGCATGGACAAAAACCGTTTTGCCCGGATGATACAGAGCAATACGGGAGACTATTACACAAACTATATCAGCAACCTCCGCATGGAACACTCCATACAGCTAATGAAACAATATCCTTATTACAACCTAGAAGCCATCGCCCTCGATTCCGGATTGGGAAACGTACGTGCCTTACACCGCCTCTTCAAGAATAAGATCGGGATGACGCCTACCGAGTATAAAAAAGCCTTACATGTGAATTAAATTAACTATTTGCGGCAATCGGTCCCAATCCCGTACAAAAAACTTACTTTAAGCCCTTTTATTCAATAAATTCATCTAATTTCGCGTCATTTATAAACGACACGTCTCTATGAATAATGATAAGATCGTCACACCCAGCTTTTGCTATATACTAGCGGCGAATTTCCTGCTTTTTTTCGCTTTCTATCTAATCCTGCCGATCTTGCCTTTTTATCTGAAGGAAGAATTCATGATCGGGAAGTCTATGATCGGGGTTATCTTGTCGTGCTATACGCTAGCGGCGCTCTGTATCCGTCCGTTCGCCGGATATTTACTGGATACTTTCGCCCGCCGTCCCTTATATCTGGTGGCTTATTTCATTTTCACCGCCATATTTGGCGGATACATGGTAGCCACGGCGCTTACCCTCTTTATCGCCTTACGCGTCGTACACGGTTTCGCCTTCGGCATGGTGACGGTGGCCGGAAATACGATACTGATCGACATCTTGCCCTCCTCCCGCCGTGGGGAAGGTATTGGCTATTACGGCCTAGCCAATAACATCGCCATGAGTTTCGGGCCGATGATCGGTCTGTTCATGCAAGGGAACTTCACATACGACGTGATCTTTTCCTGCTCGTTGCTATCCGGAAGCCTTGGTTTTATCATGGCCTATATGGTCAAGACTCCTTATAAGCAACCGGTCAAACGAGAACCGATCTCCCTAGACCGCTTTTTCTTGGTGAAGGGAACTTGGGCGGGTATCTCCCTATTATTGCTCTCCATTCCTTATGGTATGACTACCACTTATGTAGCGATGTACGCCGCTGAGATCGGGATCAGCGTAAACTCCGGACTTTATTTCACCTTTATGGCCGTGGGACTCGCTGTCTCCCGCCTGTTCTCCGGACGGCAAGTGGATAAAGGACGGATCACGCTTGTTATCTCCCTCGGGATGTATTTGGCGGCGGCCACATTCTTTCTTCTTGCGGCGCTCAAGGAGTTGATGCATTGGAATCCGGTATTTTCCTCTTATCTCTACATAGGTATAGCCCTCTCGCAAGGCGTGGCGTTCGGAACCATGTTCCCTGCTTTCAACACGCTTTTCGTGAATCTGGCACCCAATAACCAGCGGGGTACGGCCACGTCTACATATCTAACTAGTTGGGATGTAGGTATCGGTATCGGGTTGATGGCCGGGGGCAGTATCGCACAAGAGCTGGGTGGCTTCAACTACGCCTACCTGTCCGGCGCTTGCCTTACGGTATTGTCTACGTTTTTCTTTTTGTTCAAGGCAGGGCCGCATTTCAATCGGCACAAGCTGAGATAAGTACTGCACGGCTCTTCCATTAATCTATCCGTTCTTAGTTAAGCCGAGAAGCTTTAATTCCATACAATAAGCCTACTCATGAACTGCGCACGTAAGAAGCTAAGAATCAGCGTCAAAAAAACACGAGAATCTTTCCGTCAAAACACGTACATGTTTTTTCAAAAAGTCGTACGTGTTTTGGATGAAACTCGTACGTGTTTTCCCGAATCTTTCGGCTGAGAACAAAAGCGCATATAGAAATTGACAAGAAGCCATCATCACTTGTATATCCCCTGTTTTTTACTTAATATCGCGTAACGATAATCAAGCTGATAAGATGAAAATAATAGCAGATAACACGGTTCCTTACCTAAAAGGGATCTTGGAGCCAATAGCGGACGTATCCTACCTTGACTCCAAAGAGTTTACACCCACTAACATAAAAGACGCGGATGCCTTGATCGTACGTAGCATAGATAAATGTACACGCGAGCTATTGGAAGGTAGCCGGGTTCGCCTCATCACGACAGCCACGATCGGGTACGACCATATCGATATCCATTATTGCGAGAAGGCAGGGATCACGTGGAAGAACGCCCCGGGTTGCAACGCCGCTTCCGTGGGGCAATATGTATTATCCTCTTTGGTAGCCATCGCCCTCCGCAAAGGAGAGAGACTAGCAGGGAAGACTATCGGTATCGTTGGCGTAGGCCATGTAGGGAGTATCGTGGAGAGGCTATGCGAGGCCATGGGGATGCGTGTGCTTCGCAATGACCCGCCCCGTGCCGAGCAGGAAGGTGAGGATGGATTCGTATCCTTAGACACGATCGCGAAAGAGGCGGATATCATAACCTTGCATGTGCCGTTGACCAAAGAGGGACGTTTCGCCACCCGCCATCTCGCCGATCATGCTTTTTTCGACAGATTGGAACGAAAACCATGGTTTATCAACAGTTGCCGGGGTGCCGTACATGATACGCAGGCCTTATTGCAGGCCAAACGAACCGGCAAGGTCAGCGAACTGATCATCGATTGCTGGGAGAACGAACCGGATATCGACCGGGAATTACTGTCGGAAGCCACGATCGCCACTCCTCATATAGCCGGTTTCTCCGCCGACGGGAAGGCGAACGGGACACGAATGTGCCTAGAGAATATAGGATGCTTTTTCGGTATCCGTATCGAAAAGATCAAGGAAGTCATTCCACCTGCCCCAACCAACCCGTTCATCGACTTGGGACAATTCAAGGAGCACCGGGTGGAAGAAGCCATCTTGAGAAGTTTCAACCCAGAAGTAATCGACCAAGCACTAAGAGCGAATCCTCATCATTTCGAGCGATTTAGGGCAGCGTATGACCATCCCCGTGAGTTCCATGCTTACCAAGCGATCAAAGCTGACCCGGAAGAATTCGCCGTACTCCAGAAACTAGGTTTTCAAGTAGGCTAATGACAAAAAAGCCTTACAATAAACTTTCGATCACATGAGGATAATGCGCATACTCCAGGGCATGCACTTTCGAGGCTACCTCCTCCGGCGTATCCGAAGGTAATACCGGACAAGAAGCCTGGAAGATGATAGCGCCCTCATCATAATGCTCATTAATATAATGTATAGTAATACCCGACTCCCGCTCACCAGCCTTCACGACCGCCTCATGCACATGCATGCCATACATCCCCTTGCCGCCATATTTAGGGAGTAACGCGGGATGGATGTTCACGATCTTACCGGGAAAAGCCTGAAGAATCACGTCTGAGATCTTATTCATAAAACCGGCCAACACGATAAGGCAGACATCATATTCCGCCAACTTTTCCAAGATCGGCACACCGGCAATAAATTCCTCCCGTGAAAACACGAAAGAAGGTACGCCCAACTTATTTACCCGCCCATGCACGCCAACATTACGATTATTTGATAAAACAACCGCAACATTAACGTTTTCACTGTTAGCAAAATATCGGGCGATGTTCTCGGCATTCGTACCAGATCCGGAAGCAAAAATCGCTATGTTTTTCATATTTTTAGATGTTTAAATGCACAAGAAAAGAAAAAATGTGCAGTTTTCCGCATTTTTAGCTTATTAAATTTGCTTTGTAACATAAAAAATTCTTTTCTTTGCACTGCAAATTTAAAAAGTATATTCGTATTTATTAATCTAAATTGAAAAAGTTATGTCTGAAGTTGCTGAAAGAGTAAAAGCTATCATCGTTGACAAGTTAAGTGTTGAAGAAACAGAAGTTACAAACGAAGCAAGCTTTACTAACGATTTAGGAGCAGACTCTCTTGACACTGTAGAATTGATTATGGAGTTCGAAAAAGAATTCGGTATCTCAATTCCTGACGATCAAGCAGAAAAGATTACAACTGTAGGTGACGCTATCGCTTACATCGAGGCTAACGCGAAGTAATCAATCCTTTTAACTAAAGGTATGGAATTAAAAAGAGTTGTAGTAACAGGTCTTGGAGCTATTACTCCTCTTGGTAATACCCTCCCCGAAACATGGGAAGGTATTATCAATGGAAAAAGTGGCGCTGGACCTATTACTCAGTTTGATGCATCCAAATTCAAGACACAATTTGCATGCGAAGTTAAAGGCTTCGATCCGTTGAAAGTTATGGATCGTAAGGAGGCCCGCAAGTGTGATCGTTATAGCTTATTTGCGATCGATGCGGCGAAACAAGCGATCGAGGACGCGGCAATGGACTTGGATAACGAAGATAAGAACCGTATCGGCGTTATTTTCGCTTCAGGTATCGGTGGTATCAAGACATTTGACGAGGAAGTATTGAGTTATGCGAAGATCAAGGATACGATCGGTCCGAAGTTTAACCCGTTCTTCATCCCGAAAATGATCTCGGATATCGCGGCTGGACATATTTCCATGCTTTATGGATTCCACGGCCCGAACTTTGCGACCGTCTCAGCTTGTGCATCTTCTACAAACGCTATCAGTGACGCATTCAATTATATCCGTTTAGGCAAGGCTAACGTCATCATCACCGGTGGAGCGGAAGCTGCTGTTTCTGAATCGGGTGTAGGTGGATTCAACTCCATGAACGCATTATCGACACGTAATGATTCTCCCGAGACCGCATCTCGCCCGTTCAGCGCTAGCCGTGACGGATTCGTGATGGGTGAAGGTGGAGCTTGCTTGGTATTGGAAGAAATGGAGCACGCATTGGCTCGTGGCGCTAAAATATATTGCGAGATCGCTGGAACCGGAATGTCTGCCGATGCTTATCACTTGACCGCTTCTCATCCGGATGGTTTAGGAGCGAAGCTGGTTATGCGCAACGCATTGGAAGATGCGGGAATGACTCCGGAAGATATTGATTACATCAATGTTCATGGAACATCGACTCCCGTAGGCGATATCTCAGAGGTTAAGGCGATCAAAGATGTGTTCGGAGAACATGCTTATCAACTGAATATCAGTTCTACAAAGTCAATGACCGGTCACTTGCTTGGTGCTGCCGGAGCGGTAGAGGCGATCCTGTGTATTATGGCTATAAACGATGGTATTATCCCGCCGACCATTAACCATGCGGAAGGCGACGATGATCCTGAAATAGATTATAAACTGAATTTCACATTCAATAAGGCTCAAAAGAGAGAAGTGAAAGCCGCTTTATCGAATACGTTTGGTTTCGGTGGACACAACGCTTGCGCCATTGTTAAAAAATTCGTGAAATAACGTGTTTAGAAAGCTATACAAACAGCTACATAAAAGAATAAGGCTCCTGCATAATAAAGGTAGGGAGCCTTATTTGTCTTTATCAAAGATTCTAGGTTTTTATCCGGATAATCTCCAGATTTACGAGCAGGCCTTGTTGCATAAATCATCATCAGTAGAGACGGGTGATGGTAAATGGCTTAACAATGAGCGTCTTGAATTTTTAGGAGATGGCATTTTGGATGCGGCGGTCGCCGATATTGTCTATAAGCGCTACCCGAATAAGCGGGAAGGCTTTTTGACAAACACACGCTCCAAGATCGTACAACGGGAAACGATGAATAAGGTCGCCGTACAACTCGGCCTCGATCAAATGGTAGTCTATTCAACCAAGATAAACTCTCATAACAATCATATGTATGGTAATGCGCTCGAGGCTTTGATCGGCGCTATTTATCTGGATCAAGGTTATGACGTTTGTTATAAGTTTATCCGTGACGTGATGATAGAAAAGTATATCGATGTAGATACACTCGTCCGGAAAGAGATAAATTTCAAGTCAAACTTGATTGAATGGAGCCAAAAGAACAAAATATCGATCTCGTTCGATCTAATAGAGTCTTTTACGGATCATGATGGAAATCCTGTATTCCAAAGCGCGATTAAATTGCTCGGCGAGCAAATTGGCATAGGTATCGGTTACTCCAAAAAAGAATCCCAGCAAGCGGCTTCTAAAATGGCGGTCAAAAGATTGCGGACAGACAAAGAACTCCAGCAACGTATCTCTGCCACAAAGAAAAAGAAGACTGGTGAACTAACCGATGAAAAAGAGTTTTCTGACCTCCCAGAGGAAGAAACTGTATGATAAATAGCAGAACTTGGGTATATCGTTTGATATACCCAAGTTCTTAGTTATATAAGAATAAGCTCATATAAAGTTGTATGTATGAAAAAACAGTACAGTAAATTTCTCCGAATATTAATAACCAGCATATTATATATCGGCTATTTCTCGATTTCAAGTTCGTTGGCGCAGATCAGCGAAGGAGGACTCCCCCCCAGCTTTCAATTCGCAGGTTCACTTCGAAGTGAAAAGCTAGCAGAACAAGTTCCAGTGAATTTCAGTGTGGAAGACCTCAAGGCGGTCGATGCGTGGAGGGTCAGCCAAGGCGCTCCGTTGCGTGTAGCCAAGTCGATTCCAACCAGCTTCGACATCGCCAATAGCGGCGATTGGATTTCACTACCTGACGGTAGCCAAGTATGGCAACTTCACCTTCAAGCGAAAGGAGCGATCGCCTTGATCCTGTATTACTCCGATTTTTATATACCCAAAGGTGCCCGGTTATACCTGTATAACGCAGCGAAAACCCAAGTATTGGGTGCCTATACGCATCGTACGCATCCTAAAAACGGACCGTTCGCAACCCAAGCCGTAGCAGGCGATGAAGTGATCCTCGAATATGTACCTGCACCATCCGGCGAGACACCTCGACTACGCATCCGGGAGGTCGGTTACGGGTATAATCATCTTGAAGCGATCATGCCAGAAGTACAGGAAGCGCCGGGAGCCGACTTTTCAGGAGCTTGCGAAGTGAATATCAATTGCGAGGAGGGAGCCGATTGGCAGGAGCAAAAGAAGGGGGTGATACAAATGATTCAATACATCCGTAATAAAGAGGGAGAAGGAGGAAGCTATATTTGTACGGCTTCTCTGGTAAATAATACGGCCCATGACAAAAAGCCTTATGTATTATCCGCCTTCCATTGTTCGCAAGATATACTGGGCGAACAGACGGTTACTCCCGAGGAATTAGCGGTCTGGTTGTTTTATTTCCACCAAGAACATGTGGGCTGCGATAATGAGTCACCCATTTATCCGATAAAAACCATGGTAGGATGTACACGGAAAGCCTCTACCCCTGTCGAAAACGGTTCCGACGGACTGTTGCTGTTGCTTAACGACGAGATCCCCGACGATTATAATGTATTCTTTAACGGATGGGATCGTTCAAATATGCTTTCACTCTCGGGCGTAGGCATCCATCATCCTTCCGGCGATTATATGAAAATCTCCACCTATGGAAATTATCCGACAGAATCGATTACATGGCGTAATAGTGATGTTGGGAAAACCGGGGCCACGAACGCTCATTGGAACGCGACTTTCGATGCCACGCTAAACGGACACGGGGTGACCGAGGGAGGTTCTTCCGGCTCGCCTTTATTTAATAGCAAAGGCTTGATTATAGGTACGCTGAGCGGTGGAAGCTCCAGTTGCGAACTGCCCGAAGGATTGAATTTATACGGTAAATTGTATTATCACTGGAATAAATACAGTGATAATGATACAGCCCGGATGGATGTCTGGCTAGATCCACTCGGAACGGGCGTCACCTCGTTGCAGGGAATGACGCAGGATGGGAAAACGATCGGAAACGAGTATGAAGGTCCGACTGATTTGAAATACAAACAGATCTCCACGGGTGAGATTCAACTGACATGGAATGCCCCAGTCCTCGAAAAAATAGCTGGTTGGGGATCACAAGATCGTTATCAACAGTTCGGTCTCGGAGGAGATCCATTCTATTTCGCTCAGAAATGGGATACGAAAGATCTACAACCGGTACATAAAAAAACGATCCGGAAGGTTAATTTCTATCCACAGGAAGGGGTCACTTATGGAGTCTATATCAAACAGGGAAACCGGGAGTATGAAGAGAGTTTCACTCAACTGAAATCAGGTAAAATAAATTCGGTCACACTTAAAACACCATTCGTAATCGACGCGAAGCAGGATTTACTGGTAGCCATTCATGTGATAAGCTATGCCAATAACACATATCCGGCATGCTCCGATGAAGGCCCCGCAGTCGACGGAAAAGGGAATTTATATTCTTTGGACGGAAAAAAATGGGAAACATTCTCAGATGATGAGCTAGATGCCAATGTTGTGTTATCGATCGTAATAAGCGCGGAAGAAGGTGAGCTCCCCTCAAGTTCCGTATTCTCCACGAGCACTTTCTCGGAGAAGCCGCAACCCATGAGAACGGGCCGATTATCATTCCGGAAACTGGCTATCGCCTCTGATGCGCAAGAAGCAGAGTTGATCACGGCTTTTCCGGAGCTGACCGGTTATAAGGTATATCAAGATACCCGAGAACTGACGACATTACCTGTTTCTCAACGGAATTATACGGTGAAAAATCTGACAACAAGTACCCCTCTGCTCCAAGTAACGGCACTTTATGGTACCGACGAGAGCGCTCCGGCTACGGTAATTCCGGAAACGAGCGTAGGTAACGAACTGAAGCCAACAGGCGAAGAAGTAGACATTCAACCACGTATCTTCTCGAATGAAGTACAGATCCAGAATTATCAACAACTGAAATCGCTTGAGATCTACAGGGCCGATGGAAAGTTGATACGTAGCATCCCGCAACCGGGAAGCAGTCTCAGCACGGGTGATTTTGCCACTGGAATGTATATCTTCCGCTTGACTACCGAAAAGGGGAGCCAAACCGTTCAAGGTATTAAAAAATAAACGGCCGCCACTAGTATAAAGTAAAAAAGGTTGTGCGTTCTCTGACACACAACCTTTTTTATTTTATTTCCCGAATGTTACCCCCATCCGTTTTCCTTGTACGATCAAATCATGATCCGGTGTCACTAATTTTAGTTTTCCCGCTACTTCTAACAAGGGAATGGATTCTACCCTATCTCCTTTCATACAAACCATACGTCCGAATTCACCATTAGCGATCAGTTCCGTGGCATGGCCTCCCAAGCGAGTCGCAAGGTTACGGTCGAACGGAGAGGGGTTTCCACCCCGTTGGGTGTATCCCAATACGGTATCCCGGGTCTCGATACCCGTTCCCGCCTCGATAGCCCGGGTAATATAATCAGAAGGACGCTTTTTATCCGGAGTCTCGATACCCTCGGCTACTACAACGATGGAATAAGGTTTGCCCCTGCGAGCCCGATCCAAGATCGCCTCGTTCACCTTATCGATATCGTATCCCAATTCCGGAAGTAAGATCACGTCGGCACCTCCAGCCATCCCGGCATACAAGGCGATCCATCCGGCATGATGGCCCATCACCTCCACGACCATCACCCGCTTATGTGAACTAGCCGTAGAATGAAGACGGTCTATAGATTCCGTGGCGATATTCACGGCGGTATTAAAACCGAACGTAATATCCGTACCCCATATGTCATTATCGATTGTCTTGGGAACGCCTATCACGTTCAATCCGATCTGAGATAACAGATTGGCCGTCTTCTGCGTACCGTTTCCTCCGATACAAACCAAGCAGTCCAGCCCCAGCTCCTCATAATTTTTCTTAATGATCTCCGGCTTTTCCGAATCTCCCGAGGCCAAGAGCTTACGGAAAGGCTTCTCTCTGGACGTTCCTAAAATGGTTCCCCCTAAATTTAATATGCCGGATAAGCTCCGTTCATCGAAAACTTGGACGTCTTTATTCAAAAGACCTATAAAACCGCTATGAATACCTATCACTTCCATGCCGTAATGCATGATAGCGGTCTTGCCAACACCACGGATCGTAGCGTTGATACCGGGGCAATCGCCACCCGATGAGAGAATCCCTATTTTCATCGTAACGTTAATTTAGTACCTAGCAAAGATATAAATAAAAAGAGAATGCCTACATTTGCACTCGAACAAATAAAAAGAGCATGGATATTTTAACACAGACGATTTCGCTCCTTTTCCGCCATCGACAAACGGAGATCGGACGATTTGGGCAGGATATAGACCATATCCAGCGCAAACAGCTGCATGCTCTGCTTTCGACGGCACGCAAGACGGAATGGGGACTCAAATATGATTATAAAAGCATTCGCTCTTATTCTGACTTCTGCCAACGTCTTCCCTTACAGACTTATGACAAGATAAAGCCGTATGTCACCCGAATGATAAACGGAGAAAGGAATATTCTCTGGCCTTCGGTGGTGCGGTGGTACGCTAAGAGTAGCGGGACCACGAACGACAAAAGTAAATTCCTGCCCGTCACCCCCGAGATATTAAAGGGTTGCCACTATAAAGGCGGCTTTGATTGCGTAGCCATCTATCTGCGGAACAACCCAGAAAGCCGTTTCTTCTCCAAGAAAGGCTTGATATTGGGCGGTAGCCATAGCCCTTCCCCGCTAAACTCCGAGGCTCATCAAGGCGACTTATCCGCCGTATTACTTCAAAATCTCAATCCGCTCGTCAATTTAATACGCGTCCCCAAGAAACCCATTATCCTAATGGATGAATGGGAAAGCAAGATCAAGGCGATCGTGGAGAACACTTGGAATAAGGATGTAAACAGCCTATCCGGTGTTCCTTCTTGGATGTTGGTATTGATCAAGGCCGTATTGAAAAAAACGGGTAGGGAATATCTTACGGACGTATGGCCTAATCTGGAGGTCTTCTTCCATGGGGGAATCAGTTTCGAGCCTTACCGGGAGCAATATAAAACCTTGATTCCATCGAATAAGATGCATTATATGGAGACCTATAACGCATCCGAGGGCTTCTTCGGGCTGCAAGACGATCCGACAGACCCCAGTTTGCTTATGATGCCGGATTACGGTATTTTCTATGAGTTCATCCCGATGAACGAGGTGGGTAGCGCCCATCCGACCGTGTTGCCGCTGGAATCGGTAGAGACCGGGAAAAACTACGCGATGGTAATCACGACCTCGGGAGGATTATGGCGCTATCAGATCGGGGATACGGTACGTTTCACCTCGTTATTCCCTCATAAATTCGTTATCTCCGGACGTACCAAGCACTTTATCAACGCCTTCGGCGAGGAGCTAATGGTGGATAACGCCGATAAGGCGATCGCCATGACTTGCCTACGAACCGGGGCGAAAGTAAAAGAATATACCGCCGCCCCACTTTTTATGCTGGATAAGGCGAAAGGACGGCACCAATGGTTTATCGAGTTTGACAAGAAACCGGAATCTCTCGATGAATTCGCCACTTTATTAGATCTGAACTTACAAAAGCTGAACTCGGACTATGAGGCGAAGCGGTATAAAGAGATCTCCCTTCAACCGCTGGAAATCGTTATCGCCCACGACGGTGCTTTCTATGAATGGCTCAAGCAGAAAGGCAAATTAGGCGGGCAGCACAAGATCCCACGCCTCAGCAACGACCGCACGCATATAGAGGAGCTTTTGCGCATTAACCAGTCTCTATAAGCCGGTATGCTCTTTATTCATAAGACGCATTAAAATTGATAAGTCAGATAGAATCCCGCCATATTCGAACTGAATACCGGAGCGGCCACGATCGGGCAGTTCTTCACATTTCGATTGATCCGCCGGGCGATAGCGTTACGAATCGGGAAATAGATCAGATACGATAACTCTACCGACAAGATCCCGAAACCCGCACCGGCTACTACATCCGCCACCCAATGCCTGTTATTGTATAAGCGGGAACCCGCCACGAACGCCGCTATCGCATAACCCGAGTAAGCGAGTATAGGCGAGCTATCCTTAAATTCCTTATAAGCCATATGCGCCCCTAAGAAAGCATTCGAGGTATGTCCGGACGGAAACGAATAAGGCGCCCCGTCCGGGCGAGGCTCGTTTACCCAGTTCTTCAGCCCATGCACCATCAATCCGTTCATCCCCTCCGCTAAAGCGACCAAGCAAAGTTGGTCCACCCAGTTATGCTTCTCTGTTCCCATAAGGTCGCAGACAAATACCCAACCGAGCATTCCCCACTCCAAGTAATTGTCGATATGGATTTGCTTCACGGAATCTTTCCGGGAAAACAGGTAAAAGTCATTCATCCCGTCGATCGCCGTGCCTACGGCTCCCACCGTTATCAATGAGGCTGGAAGAATCAAGCTTTTCGGGTTAAACTTATAGGCGACGACAGGCATTCTCTCCTTGACAGGGGCTTGAGAACGTACGTTTAACGTATCGAGATCACCAACGCCCGCGAACGCAATGTTTACGAAGCCTATCAAAAGGCTTGCCAAGACGATTAATTTCCTATATATCATATCCGTTATTTTCCTCTAAGACATCCCTCTCCCGGATAAACCCTTCATCAAAATAGTTGTTCTCTATTTTCGAATGGATCACCCGCTGGAAATAGAAACGATGGTTATTCCAATGGAAGGCTGGGTATTCCTTATTTTGTTTGACAATATTATTCGTGAAGACCAACCCGTCCACGGACTTGGCGTATACCAATGGCCTATCGAACGTAATAAACTCGTTCGCATCGATCACGATATCACTATGGAAATATTTCCTTTGCGACGCTAAATCCGGGATTTCGGGATAAATAGAGATAATAGCGTTCGTAAATTGGAACATATTCGTCAAGGAGTTGATGAACTTATTCTTACGGATCAACACGTTCCGGCAAGCGCCGGTCTCGAACCAGCCGTTGCAATCACCGCACAGCAGGATCGCCGTCCCCGAGGTATGATCGAAAACATTATTCTCTACGACCGTTTGCCGAGGCGTGCTGAACAGGGAACCACGGGCACGGTTATTCCGGATCACGTTATCCGAGAATAGGACCGTCGGCGTCCACTCCAGATTCTCTATGCCGAAACCGCTTCCCTCATGGATCGAAGGATTCACCGTATTCTCAAACCGGATCTCGAACTCCTTCGCCCCTCGGTAATCCGGTTGATCTACCGCCTTGATAGCGGTAATGCGGTTTCTCGCCCCTATCAATTCCATGGTGCTCGAATGGATGAACTGCACGGAATCCCCTACCCTTCCCCATTCGAAACCATACGATTGCGGGTGCATATACCGGCCTACCAAGGTCGAGTCATTCACTCGTCTCACCACTTTCAGGTAAGTTCCATGCACATTGATAGCGTCGTCCATCATCCCTTCGTACAAGCCATTCTTGGAGATGATCGTTCCCTTGCAGGCCGAGAAATGGGTAGCGTCCGCCTGTGTCGTGAAATACCGCGGATCGTCCGCCCCTTTCAAGCAAACGGAGAAACCATCCAGCGTGATATTCTCGCTCACTTGCGCCAAGAGGCCCATTCCCTCGGCATAATGAACCTTGATATTCTCCAGAGTCGTATTCACGTCATGATACAGGAAGACACCGGGAGCCGGACGTTCCCAAGAACGCATGGCGATCACCGTACCGGGCACCAAACGGCTGTCTTTCCAACGGGGAGACTTTATCAGCCTTGGAGAAACCTCGATCAAGCTCCGCACGCCTACCGGGATATCGCTCGTATTATACACCAAATGACGTGTATCTCCCTCGAAGGCGATACCGGAACCGGGAGTCAACTCCCAGCCTTCTCCCTTCGCTACAAACACGCTATCCCGTATCTCATAGCGTACCCATGGAGCCACCTCGAAGGTGATCCCGCCTTTCAGCGTATCGTTCTCCACCACTTTTACCTGTGAAATCTGAGGATGCTTGAAGTCTATACTGAAATTCTTCAAGACACAATTCCTCGAATCCAGCAAAGAGACCGGCAACATCCTGCCGTGGAAGATTAACTCCGAGCCTTGCCCGTCGAACACCATATTCTTCATCCCCTCGAAAGGCAAACCTACTTTCTTCGGATTCATTTGATCATGATTCGAGATGAAATAGACACGCTCCGCCGCGCTATCGGGATAAAACTCATAGCGGCCCTTAGGCAAGGTCACCACAATGGTCTGGTTTTCCTCGCATTTCTCCCGTATCTGCTCCAATGCCCTCGCCATAGCGGGCGCATTATCCACATTCTCGACCGGGGATAAACCATAAGCCGACAAATCATACCTCCGTTCCGTAGAACAAGCGCTTCCAAACAGGGAATAAAGCAGGACAACTGCCCCCCATAGATACCATTTCATAGAAAATCAATTAAATATATCCGCGAAGGTATGTATTTTACAGGGTAAGCGCACTAAAAACAGACAACAACTTTCCGTCTCATGAATCCTATCACGAATCTCCTATAATAGCAGCCTGAGTTTTCTCCTAATAAAACAAAAGTTTCCTCAGTAAGAAACTTTTGTTTCCCTATATAGAAACGAAAGTTTTTCCTTGAAGAAACTAAAGTTTTCCGTATAAGAAATTTAGAAAAACTGCAATAGGCTGATAATCAATTAAAGTACAAAAAGAAACAGCTACCCTTTCCATTCTCGGATTCTACCGAGATATGGCCGCCATGCAAGGTGATTATTTGCTTACAGATGCTTAAACCGATACCCGAGCCGGAGGGTTTGGTGGTGAAGAAAGGTACAAAAACCCGGTCGATAACCTCGGGTAAGACACCGATACCGTTGTCTCGCACGGTAAAGACGAGTTCGTTTCCCTCCCGCTGAGCCGCCACGATAATCTCGGGGTTTGGCTTTTCCGCACAAGCCTCACAAGCATTCTTCAGTAAGTTCAAGAAGACCTGCTCCATCTGCGCCCGATCTGCGAACCATTCCAGAGGCTCGTCCGGCAAGCGGAAACGGATAGAAGGCTCAGGGCACAAACGCCTTAAATCCGAAAAGAAATCTTTCACTAAGATACGGGTCTTTACCGGAGAGGCGATCCGGGTCAATCTCCGGTAATTCTCAACGAAATCCAGCAACCCTTTACTCCGGCGATGGATGACATTCACCCCATGCTGGATATACGAACGATTCCGGACATCATCCGGATCTGCTTTACAACGTTTGCTCAAGGTCTCGGACAACGAGATAACGGGTGTGATGGAGTTCATGATCTCGTGCGTCAAGACACGGATCAATTTCTGCCAAGCCTCCATCTCATTCCGCTCCAAGGTAGAATGGATGTTCTTCAAGCTGACGATCCAACGCTCGCAACCTCGCAAGTCGATACGAGTGGCATCGATCGCCCAATCTTGCGGAACGGATGGTTTTCCGTAACGCACCACCGTCTTCCCCGCCTTGATAGCCTCCAAGAACTCATTGGGTAACCGACACCTCGTATCCAGCAACGCGTCGGCGGCCCGGTTCTTCCATTCAATAGCCCCTTCCCTGTCAGTAACGAGTACGGCAGTGTCCACCTTATTCAACAGACTCTCAAAATACTGCCGCCTCACCTCCTCGTCCATCAATCGGCCACGCAAGGATCGCAGGGCCGCAGACAAATCGTCCGCCAACTCCCGCATCACCTTATCCTCGTAAGGTGAACGAACGATCTGGATCAAGTCTTGCTGCCGCAAGCAATCCACCACATAACGCCAATACTTCACCTGCCGCATCTGTATGAAATAAAGATGAATCGAGAAATACAAGATCGCGATCCCGCAAAAAGTAGGACAAAAGATAATCTCCTCATGCACGCAATAGAACAGGAGTCCCGTAGACAAGACGATGCCTAGGATGTGCGAGATGACCGTGAACGCATACGATCTCATAAGCCGAACTTCTCTATTTTACGATACAAGGAAAAACGGGTGATACCCAATAGCTCGGCGGCATAGCTCATATTACCGTTGCTTTGCCGCAAGGCCCGCTCAATGATTTTCCGCTCGGCTTGTTCCAGATTCAAATCAGGGTCCGGTTCCTTCTTTCGCTCGTACGAGGCCGTATAGAGAGGGAAATCATCCGGTCTCAGCACCGTACCCTCGTTCAAGATCACGGCTCGCTCCAAAACATGCTGCAACTCCCGGACATTACCGGGCCAAGGGTATTTCATCAGCTTACTCCCCGCCTCCCGGCTCAACCCTTTGATCGTTTTCTTGTATTTCCGGCTATACAGCCTCTGGAAATGATCGGCCAGCATCAAGATATCCTCTCCCCGCTCACGCAGCGGTGGTATGGCTATCTCTATGGTATTGATCCGATAGAGCAAGTCTTGCCGGAAACTCCCCTCGCCCACCAGCTGACGCAGATTGGCGTTGGTGGCGCAGATCAAACGGACATCGATCGAGATCGGTTCCACCGCTCCCAAACGGGTGATATGACGTTTCTCTATAGCCGTCAACAATTTAGACTGCATCGGCAAGGACAGGTTACCGATCTCGTCCAGAAAGAGCGTACCACCGGAGGCCATCTCCATCCGTCCCGACTTAGACCGTCGGGCATCCGTGAAGGCTCCTTTCTCATAGCCGAACAACTCACTCTCAAATAATTGTTCCGGGATGCTTCCCAAATCGATCGTCACGAAAGCATCGTCACGCCGGGGCGAGTAATGCCTCAACAAACGAGCCACCAAATCCTTTCCCGTACCGCTCTCGCCGGTAATTAATATATTCGCGTCAGTCTCCACGAGTTTGTAGATCGTATCCTTTACCTTCAGCATCGCTGGCGACTCACCGATCAATTCCGGCAATGTGTCGTCCGCCTTCATGGCTTTCATCTGCTCCCGCAAACGTCCGACCTCCTTACGGGAATGGCTCAATCGAATGCCCGACGAGAGGGTAGCCAGCAACTTCTCCGTTTCCCACGGCTTGGAGATGAAATCGGTAGCACCAACCTTAATGGCCTTGACCGCTTTCTCTATATCCGAATAGGCCGTCATGAAGATCACGACCGCCTGCGGATCGATCTCCAAGATTTGTCCCAAATACTCAAAACCCTCCTGCCCGCTCACGGCATCCCGATGGAAATTCATATCCAGCAAGACCACGTCCGGTTGGAACGTCCGCATGAAATACTCGATGCGTGCCGGTTGTGTCGTTACCTTCACCTTTTGCATGTACGGCTCCAACAGTAAGTTCAATGCGAACAACACATCCTTATTATCGTCGATGATCAATATCTTTCCTTTTTCTTCCATACGGACAAAGATAAAGGGAATAAAGACAGCTTGTATGTGCATTATCGCACAAAAAATGTACGCTATCGCACTACATGAAGAAATACAGATTTTTCTATGATTCTATTTTCTAATACGTTACATTTATGGCATGATATTTGAACCGGATTCAGCGAAATTGAGTCATCAGCGATATCATCAAAAAACGGAATTGCCATGTTAATACATTACTGTGTCATTGCCTTCAAAAACATCTGGAAGTATAAAGTCAGCGCCTCCATCAGTATCCTAGGGCTGGCTTTCGCCCTCGTCTGTTTCGTGCCCATACTCTATTGGATGGATCATGAGACCACTTACGATTCTTTCTACAAGGATTCCGAATCCATCTACCGTGTCTATAGCGCCGAGAAACAATCCGGGAAAGTGAACAAAGGAGCTTCGAAAGGTATCGAAAATAGCTTACGAGAGCAAGTCCCAGCTATCGAAGCCTCCACCACGCTTATGCTTTCAACCGAAAACTGCCGTACCCAAGCGACTCCTTATATCCAAATGAATATGCTTTATACAGACAGTACGTTCCTAGAGGTATTCCCGCAATCTTTCGTTTGTGGAGAAATGAATCATCCGCTACAAATCGTAAACAACATGATCTTGAGCGAACGTACGGCGGTCCGTCTATTTGGCGACGCGGAAAAGGCGATCGGGCAACCGATACACACCTTGATGAGAGCCTCCTTACCTCCCTACATCGTCACGGCTGTGGTGAAAGACCCACCAACCCATACCAATCTACCGTTCGATGCGATCATCAACCATAACATGATACAGCATTTCTCCCAGTTACCTCCAGAGGCACAATGGAGCTTCTTCGTGATGGACTTATACGTGAAACTCCATCCAAGCGCAGACCCAAAAGCCTTTGCCAATCAACTAAAAGAGCTACCTGAACGTATTGGGGTGAACAAGGAGATCGAGTTGCGAACACTCCCCATCCGTGAGATCCGGCATCATCTGAATGAAGATACACCCTTTACCTTAAATTTCATCGGCTTGTTTGTCGTATCTGGTGCCCTATTATTGTTTGCCGCCCTCTTCAATTTCTTGAATTCCTATATGGATCTCTTTCGGCAACGTGTGCGGGAATGGCGTTTACGGACGGTCAACGGCGCAACGAGAAAGCAATTGATCGAACAAATGTCTGTCGAGCTAGGCTGTTCCGTACTTGCATCCTTGTTGGTAGCCTTGATCTTCATAGTCCAAGTCAAGCCGCTTTTCGCCCGATGGCTGGAGATTGATTTGGAGATGGGCCGGTTCCTGTTTCTTTTCGCAGGGGTAGGTATAGGTACATTCCTCATCCTCCAATGTGCAGGATTAGTATTCTTCGGGCAGTTCAGCCATACGGCAACCACCTCGCTCGTTCCCAAAGAGACAGTCAAACCCCTTTTGTTACGCCGCATGGCCGTGACCTTACAATTGATGATCAGTATCCTGTTCATCGTAGCATCGCTGGTTGTCATGGAGCAAATGCGATTCGTAAATCAAAAAGATTTAGGTTTCGATCCAAAAGGCCTTATCCAACTATCCGGCTTCGTAGACGTATCCGGGAAAATAGAATCCACGTTGATGCAAGAGTTAAGTGCCCTGCCGCAGGTCAAAAGTTTCACCGACACGAACTTTAAGCCTCAACATCATGTCGATCCCATGGCGATCTTCACGAATGTGGAATGGGAGGGAAAACCGCTGGACACAAAGGTGGACTTCCACCTCTATGGAACCGATCACCGATTTGGTGAGACCTTCGACCTAAAGATGTTAATGGGCCGGTGGTGGACAGAAGGCAACGAACTTAGTGTCGTGCTCAACGAGTCGGCGGTTCGTGCCATGGGCTTACAAGACCCAGTCGGCAGCATCATCCGTATGCCGTGGTGGTCAGATTTCAGCGTGATCAAAGAATACGAGATCGTCGGTGTCGTCAACGATTTCCATGCGCTATCTTTCCGGGAAAGTATTCATCCGATGCTATTCATTCCTTCGGGTGGACTGGTGAATAATCTGTATATCCGGGTCATACCGGGCGAGGAAGGAAACATCGCCCACCATATCACGGAGCTACTGCCCAAGATAGACCCGACATTAGCGGATACCCGGATCACCCCGATCGGAACGCTTTACGATCAACTGAACCAATCCGAGATAGTCGGGTTGAAAATATTCTCGTTCCTCGCTTTCGCTTGTTTGCTAATCTCCTTGTTCGGCATCTACGCCGTCGCTACAGCCTCCACGAAACGGCGGCGTAAAGAGATCGCTATCCGGAAAGTAGTAGGCTCGAAAGCCTCCGAGATCATTTTCTTGTTCTTCAAGGAATACATGCGATTAATTGTCATCGCCGGAATCATCGCTTTCCCGATCAGCTATCTCGTCATGAACTACTGGTTGCAAGGCTACGCCTATCGCATCCAAATCCAGATCTGGTGGTTGGTGGGAATATTCATCACCATTACCAGCATGGTTCTAGGTACGATACGTGAACAGGTATGTAAGGCAGCCAATGAGAATCCGTCGGAAGTCATCAAGAGTCAATGAATGCCTATGAAAACTACAGACTATTCACGATCAGCTTGATAATACCAAGGATTTTATGTAAGTTCGCGATTCCTAAATATATAATAGAATATGGAACATCCATTGAATATTTACAACACGCTTACGAGAAAGAAGGAGCAATTCATACCCCTGCACGAGCCGCATGTAGGTATGTACGTATGTGGCCCCACGGTTTATGGTGACGCCCACTTGGGACACGCACGTCCGGCGATCACGTTCGACTTGCTATTCCGTTACCTTACCCACCTAGGATATAAAGTGCGTTATGTACGTAATATAACGGATGTAGGGCATCTGGAGCACGACGCCGATGATGGGGAGGATAAGATCGCCAAGAAGGCACGGCTAGAACAGTTGGAGCCGATGGAAGTGGTTCAATATTACCTCAATCGTTATCATCAAGCGATGGATGCGCTGAACGTACTTCCTCCCAGCATCGAGCCGCACGCTTCCGGACATATTATCGAACAAATCGAGTTAGTCAAGAAGATTCTGGATAACGGCTACGCTTACGAGAGTCAAGGCTCCGTCTATTTCGACGTAGAGAAATATAATAAAGATCATAAATACGGCATCCTCTCGGGTCGCAATATCGAGGATATGTTGAATACGACCCGCGCGTTGGACGGGCAGGACGAGAAGCATAACACCATCGACTTCGCCCTTTGGAAATGCGCCCAGCCGGAGCATATCATGCGTTGGCCGTCTCCGTGGAGCGACGGCTTCCCCGGTTGGCACTGCGAATGTACCGCTATGGGCAAGAAATACCTCGGGGAGCATTTCGACATCCACGGGGGTGGCATGGACTTGATCTTCCCGCACCATGAATGCGAGATCGCGCAAGCCGTGGCTTCCCAAGGGGATGACATGGTTCATTATTGGATGCACAACAATATGATCACCATCAACGGGCAGAAGATGGGTAAATCATTAGGTAATTTCATCACACTGGAGCAATTCTTCACGGGTGATCATCCCTCCTTGCAACAAGCGTATTCCGCCATGACCATCCGTTTCTTCATCCTGCAAGCGCATTACCGCAGCACGGTTGATTTCAGCAATGAGGCTTTGCAAGCTGCCGAGAAGGGCTTGTCACGCTTGATGGAGGCATACGGACATTTGATGAAGTTGAAACCGTCCGCTACCTCTACTGTAGACACGAGAGGTCTTCGTGAGAAATGTTTCGAGGCCATGAATGACGATTTGAACTCACCGATCGTGATTTCTCATCTATTCGATGCCGCCCGTGCGATCAATTCGATAAAAGACGGCAAGGCTACCATAACCGAGGAGGACCTGAAAGAATTACAAGAGGTATTCCACTTGTTCTTGTTCGACATCCTAGGTATGAAAGACGAGGCTTCCGCCGGTGGTAACAGCTATGAGACTTTTGGCAAGGCCGTAGACTTATTATTATCCATCCGCCAGCAAGCCAAGGCGAATAAAGACTGGGCTACCTCCGACAAGATCCGTAACGAATTAACCGCGATGGGATTCGAGATAAAGGATACCAAGGATGGTGCGGAATGGAAACTAAGCAAATAATCCACCAAGCGAATAGTAAGAGGTTATGACAATCCATGAATTTCTTCAAGGCGATAAATTCGCCTTGCTTGCGGGCGTTGAATTATTAGAAACGGGCAACGGTTACGCCAAGGCGCGTATGCTCATCAAGCCCGAACATTTAAATGGTGGAGGCGTATGTCAAGGTGGGGCGATCTTCACGTTGGCGGATCTGGCTTTCGCCGCGGCGACTAATAGCCACGCACGCCTGACATTATCCATTACCTCAAACATCAATTTCTTTAAGGCGGAGAGTAAGGGATACTTATATGCGGAAGCGAAAGAAGCGTTCAGCCATAAGAGACTGGCGAATTGCGAAGTCCGTATCACCAATGAAGCCGAAGAATTAATCGCGACTTTTAATGGTACAGGTTACCGCAAAGACACGGAATTACCCTTCACTCCGTTGGTTTAAAAAAGAAATTCTATAAAAAGCTCTCGCCCCAGCTCCGTGATGAGCTGGGTGCGAGAAACACAAGCCTATCTAAAAAGCTTTCATTTCTTCTGCACCACGATACGGCAAGTAAGCGGGGCACGCAGGTTATAGGAGTCTTTATAATAGACCTCCGCCGCCCCGATCTTCAGTTTCGCCCGGATCTTTACCGGGATATGGTTCTCGTCATCACCGATCCAAACCTCCGCCGCTTCCTTGGCTTGGGAAAATGCCTCATCGTAGATATCGATATAGAAATGACGAGTACGGAATTTCGCCTCCTTATGCTCGACGATCTGTTGTCCCGTATAGCGGAAACGAGCGTTCACGAGCTCCCGGCCGATAGCGATCATGAAAGGGAACTCCGCCCCGTAACTCATCGTCCGCCAATCCAGCGAACGGAGATACATCGTAGCTCCCAGCATATCGAATACACGCCCTTTCGCCATTAGCATCGTGTCGATCTTCGTCTCCTTTAATGTATGGCGATGCGAGTGGATATCGATCCTACCGCTTCCTTGATACTCAAACTGGAGATTATCCACCAGATAGTAGTCTCCCTCGTTCGTGCGCTTCGAGCTGAACAAGAGCCGAGGCTCCTTTGAGTAATGGCAATCCATCGTATCACGCATCCTGAAGACTTTCTCGATCACGCCGGCAGAGCGGAACAACAGGTTATAATGCCATGACGGCGCTCCTTGGTATTCCGATTCTTTCACGGAAAGGGTAGCCAATCCGGCCTTCGACATAATCAGCCCCCATTTGAAATAAAGATCGTAATCCACCCGTTCCCCATGGGATAACGGCAACGTTTGTGCCCGCAAAGACGTAAGACTCGCTACACACAAAAAGAAAACGCATATATACAGTTTAGAAGCGCAAGCCGCCCACACCGCTGTTCCTATTGGACGAAGACTGTGTTCCCTCATTTTTGTAATCTCTTTTCTTTTTCGTTAGCTCTTTCGGTTTATTCTTCGTGATATCGATCGGTTTCTGCCGTTTCATCGGTGTAGCCTTGATATTCCAAGTCTCCTCCACTTGCCAATTCTGCATGATATTGAATATCTTCGGGCAATAGAAGACAAGTTCCGGCTGCCGTTTATCGGCGTAATTACCGGTATCCCAGACACCGTTATCATTCACGTCTAATACTAAACGGGCATAATATTTATCCGGTTTCAAGTCCATGAAAAGCACGCCGCCATCTTTTACCTTCACCTTACGGATCGGCTGGTCGCTGCTATTCAATAATTCCACGAAAGCGGTGGTATCCGCTCCCTCAATATTGATATATAAATGCCCGTACTCATCTTCCTTCTTGATCTTGAATTCCCCGCTATACACATCGTTCCATTTACCATAGGCACTGAATATCGTGGCGGAGTCTACTTCCAAACGGTATTCCTCTCCATACTTCCACGGGCGCTTGATGAAGAAGTTCAAAGAGTTCGTCGTATCCGGAAAGAAATCGAAGTCTACGGCTTCCCAAAGCGTATCCACTTTCTGATCCAGATAGAAATGATCTTTCGTTAACCCCGCTACCGGTTCGCTAAACGTAACAGCGACCGTATCATACAGGTTGATCGAACCGGAAGCGTTTACGTTCATTCCCAGAAACTCGATGGGTTCCGGCTCATCGTCTTTTTTCTTTTTCTTCTTCTCCACAGGACGGCGACGCATGGTAAATTGTACCGTATCGGTCTGCGGACGAAGTATATTCATGGAATCGCTTTTCAGGTAATTCACCTCCACTTGTAGCGTATCTTGCTTCCAGATCAAAGAATCGGTCAACCAGTAATGCACGGCTTTTCCTTCCTCCGCTGTCTGCAAGAAATACCAATTGCTATCCGCCGGGGTGAAATTCAAAGGAACCGGTACCGGAATAGTATCCAAGGAGGTATTGAAACGCAAGGTTAGTATTTTCTCATCCGTACGCTCCGGCTTCAACATATATTGACGCTCTACTTTCTCCTTAAACAGGCGCAACTCGATATTGTCCGGCATAAAATGGGTATAACCGACTGTCATCACCGTATCGATCGTCAAGCTATCTTTCCAAATCGTATCCTGACGGGTCGTCAACTCGAACGCGGGGACGATCAAGGAATCGTAAAAAGCGATCTGCTGCCCGGGCTGACTGTACTTATAGGAGCGCATCACATCCTCCAAGGCATAGATCCGATAGGTCCCCGGGGCCATATTACGAATCGTAAACTCTCCCTTGTCGTTCGTACGGGAAGTACGGACAAATGGGATCGTCGTAAAGGCGGAATCCTCCAGATTCGTATGCACACCGATCGTAATACCCGGCATAGGCTCCAGATTCTCGGCGTTCAGCAAGACTCCGGACACCTCCATACTGTCGATGGATTCGCCGGTAGAGAACGCGAAGGAATAATTCTCCAATACATTCTTCTCATTATTATCGGAGATCGAATTGGTAAAGTCTATCGTATAGGTCGTATTCTCCTTCAACGTATCCATCAGCTCGATGACCGCCTTCCGGCCGTTCGCCCGGATAACGGGTTGCTCCATTTGGGGTGGAGTGATGATCACGTTCTCGGTAGGCTTATCGATCTGGATCAACTCATCAAAAATAATCTCCACCTTCTTTCCCTTATAGTTTATCTGGTTAGGCAACGGCGTACTGCTTACGAACTTAGGCGGGGCCTCATCATAAGGCCCCCCGTTCGGCGAGGCTATATTCGCGCACGAGTACAGCACGGCCAACAAAAGTACTCCTATAAAGAACCGTAAACTATTTCTTACGTATTTATCTTCCATTCAATCTTCATATTTCAATTGAGGGACAAAAATAGGGAAAAATCCTGTGAACGATAAGGATATATACGCTAATTAATCTATCTTTACAAAGGACAAGGTTCCGTTTGATTCATCGATTGACATTTTGACAATTTGTCATCTTACCCTCCGGAAAGTCGCATATTTCGGACTAAAGTACGGTTCGCTCTCAAATACGAGAAAATAAATTAGCAATACGCTAGCTCATAGATAGATGCCGAAAAACGACCTTTTATTCTAGCGAAACCATTCACCGTAATTCACCCCAAAAGAGCCAAAATAGAAGTCCGATACCACCCCAACCGGTTCATGAACCTACTTGAATGCCCATTCGCACTTACTTCCGATCCAGTTCACAGCTACTTCCGATGCCCAACGGCAGTACTTGCGCATCCAATCGGCAGTACTTGCGTATCCTTTTTCCATTACTTTCGCATAAAAACAGCCCTATTTCCGGTTCCCTAGCCTTATTTTCACCACTTCACGCTCCTAATTCGTCCTTTTCGTTCACATCACTTGTCACGATAAGCAGCCTCTTTTCGACAAGAAGACAGCCATACCTAACTTATTCCTTACAAAAGCACAACCGGATAAAACAAACGCAAAGCTCCTAACGCACATACTATAAAGGAAAACCATAGCGACCCCCATAAGATCATAAGCATTTGATAACTAAAGGAAAAGGAACAAAAAGGTGATTCCCGCGGACACTAAAAGTGATTTCTATGGACACTTACCTGTCTGAAGTTCTCCTCTTTTCATAAACTTTATACTACATTTGTTTCGCATATATATATTCGAAAAATTCTAATAAAAAGATGTATCAATGAAACGTTTTCTGATAGGCTTTGCGTTTTGCTTCCTACAACTGGCTGCTTTTTCGTTTTGCTCGGGTGATGAACCCATGCCCGCTCATTTTACCGAATGGAAAGCGGAAACGATTGTCGATAAATCTGAAATAGACCGGACCGGCTTGGATGCTTGGTTCAAATCAGAGGAAATCAGCGATGACGTTTTCGACCGCATGTGGCTGAAATCGTGGAAGGAGGATTGTCCCTTGGACAGATCCGACCTCCGTTACCTGAAAATGTTGCATCGCAATGCCGATGGATTGCCACAGCGCGGCGAGATGGTGGTAAACGCCGCTATCGCAGATAAAGTACTGGGGATATTCCGCCGGCTCTATGAAGCGGATTACCGGATTGAGAGGATGGCATTGATTGATAATTATGGTGCCGATGATGAGGCGGCGATGCGCGCCAACAACTCCTCCTCGTTCAATTTCCGCTTCATGACGGGTTCGACTACAAAAATATCCAAACATGGCCTTGGGCTTGCCATCGATATCAACGCGCTTTACAACCCATACGTCAAGCGAAAAGACGACGGCACTTGGCACATCGAGCCTGCCACTGCCGAACCGTATGCTTTCGACCGCGAGAGTAGAACCGACATCCCGTATAAAATAGACCACGATGATTTGGCGTACAAACTCTTCACTGAGGCCGGATTTGAATGGGGCGGTGATTGGACTTCATTGAAGGATTATCAGCATTTTGAGATAAACCTATCATTATGAACACATTTCGATTATTAGTTTTATCTTTGGCTATCATCAGCTTATTTCCTCGAAAACACGTACATGTTTTTTGGAAAACACGTACGACTTTTCCCAAAAACATGTACGTGTTTTTCCTAAGCTGGTTACAGAGCTCCTTTTACCGAGGAGGATTAACACTTCGTTTTAGCAACCTGAACCCAATCCGGCAATACAAACACTTTCGCTTCTCGCAATATTCTCGTTTTAACTGGATGAGTGATTGCGTATCACCAGCGTTATGGACTTCGATACCGGATCGAGCGAAAGCGGTTACGATATGATTGCGTTCCGGCGGGATACTCTCCAAGAGGCGGGTCGCACGCAGGCAATACTCAGGAAGTTTATTTCGACCGCCGTAAGCGAATAACAGAGGGACTACCGTATTTATTAACAGGATATTCAAGGCATTCTCCCCGATCATTTTATCTTTTTCCACCGAGGCGTATTGGAAATGATAATGATTCTTCCAATAATCCGAGGGTTGGATACGGAAATAATCCTTGATCTCTTTAGGAGAAGAAGCGGACAGGATCATCGAGAATAACGTATCGTACCGATGCCAGATAGCGGCCAGTTGCGCCAACTTCACATGCGGGAAGTTGGTCGGACGGATACGGAGGCTTTTGAACAAGGAGTCATCCAAAGGCTTGAGCCCGAACTTATGGCGGAGAAACTCATATTCCCGCCTCAGCAGACGGTAGTAATGGCAGGAGCCCTCTTCCGAGAGCATACCCGCTTGTCCGAAAAGCATCGCCTCTACTTGCGACTCGCTAGCCCTTTGCTTTTGGATATATCGCAGGGGGAGGCTTTTCGCCAACCACTCGAAAGCGTCGCTATTCACGCCAAAGCCGAAACTACGGGTTAATAGGATATAGAACACCTCGTTCCAATCCTCTTGGTACTGATCCAGCAGACGGTATATATCCTCTGTCTTTCGTTCCAGCCGCTCACTGAGCAAGGTATCCATCCATGAGGCCAGATGCACGGAGTCCACATCTTGAATCCGCTCAAGACAGGGGACGGGCACCTCTCTTACCAATAACCAATCGATATTTTTCCGGACAGGTTCCGGAACGGGTAATATCAATTGAGGAATTGGCTCACCGTTCATCCGGCAGATGGATGCGTCATTCACACCTGTTACATGCAAGATAACGGAGTCATATGCCTTATCTGAATCATGATGATGCAGCAACCAATCGGAAGCTTTTTCGTGGATCTCCACGCTTCCGGCCCATACCGTGCCGTCAATCTTTATCTTGGCGTTGAAGAAGTCGGGACCGGCGTCGGTGTTTTGTATTCCGGGATCGATAACAGTGATAGGAAGCCCCTCGGTGGTAGTCAATGGAGTACTTGCGTAGAGTTTGTATTTCCAAACATAGTGTAATAAACGTTCCATATTCTTTCAGAGTTAAGATTTTGGATTCAAATGTAATTCATTTTCTGTATATTTGCGACATTAATTGAATTAAAGTATGAAAATTGCACTTATAGGTTACGGGAAAATGGGCAAAACGATCGAACAGATCGCCATCCAGAGAGGACATCAAATTGTTTCCATCATAGATATCAATAACGCTGAGGATATATATTCAGAAGCGTTCAAGAGCGCCGATGCGGCAATTGAGTTTACTACCCCGGCTACCGCTTTCAATAACTATATGAAATGTTTCGAGGTAGGCGTGCCGGTCGTATCGGGTACTACCGGATGGCTGGACCGTATCGGCGAGATCAAGGAGAAATGCGAGAAAGAGGGCAAAACCTTCTTCTACGCCTCCAACTTCAGCATCGGCGTAAATATCTTCTTCGCCATGAATAAGTATCTGGCGAAAATCATGAACAACTTCCCCTCCTACGACGTTAAAATGACAGAAGTCCACCATATCCACAAGCTGGACGCACCCAGTGGAACGGCTATCACGTTGGCCGAAGGTATCTTGGAAAACATCGATCGTAAAGACCGCTGGACCTTAGAGAACGCCGAGAACGCGACCGACCTGCCGATCCACGCCATCCGTGAGGGTGAGGTTCCGGGTATCCACGAGATCACGTATGAGTCGGACGTAGATACGATCAGTATCAAGCATGATGCCAAGAGCCGTGCCGGATTTGCGCTAGGCGCCGTAATAGCGGCAGAGTTTACCGCCGGAAAGAAAGGTTTCCTAGGCATGAATGACTTATTCAAATTCTAAACGTATTAGCTAAAAGATGAAGAAGTTCACGAAAAAACAATGGATCAAGTTTAGTATAGCGGCCGTATTATACACGTTGTTCGCTATCTGGATGCAAAACTTATGGTTACTGCTGGGATTAATCGTCCTAGTCGATATATTCTTGACGCACTACATCCCTTGGGGAGCTTGGAAACGGTCTAAGAACCCGGCGGTACGCAACGTATTGGAATGGGTGGACGATATCGTATTCGCACTGGTAGCCGTTTATTTCATCAATTTGTTCGTCTTCCAGAACTATCAGATACCGAGTTCTTCCCTAGAAAAATCCTTGCTGGTAGGAGATTACCTGTTCGTCAGCAAATTAAGTTACGGCCCTCGCGTTCCGAACACTCCGATCTCCTTCCCGTTGGTACAAAATACGTTGCCGATCTTAAACAGCAAATCGTATCTGGATTGGCCGGAATGGGGCTACAAACGGGTGAAAGGTTTGGGCCACGTGAAACGTAATGATATCGTAGTGTTCAACTTCCCCGCGGGCGACACGATCGCCGTGAAAGTGCAAAACCCAGATTACTACTCCTTGGTCGAGGAGTACGGACGGGAACGTATCTTATTGGATAAGGCCACGTTCGGCGAGGTAATGTACCGCCCGGTCGACAAACGGGAGAATTACGTGAAGCGTTGTATCGGTATGCCGGGTGATACGCTCCAACTCATAGACAACCAAGTGTACATAGACGGTAAACCCGCCGAGAACCCGAAAGATATGCAGTTCAACTACTTCATCGAAACAGACGGTTCCCCGATCACAGAGGAGCAATTCCGCCTAATGGACGTAAGCAAGGATGACCGTATGCTGGCCTCCAGCGGCGGTTATTACCAGAACCTATTGTCATACCTAGGCTTTACGCCTAACGCGAACGGACAGTACAACCCGGTATATCGCCTGCCACTCACGAAAAAGGCCTTGGCGATAGCGGAGAAGTTACCTACCGTGAAGAAGGTTATCATCGAGCCGGAGACGTTGGGCGGCCCTACCTATCCGGTCGGATACAATACTGGCTGGACCCGTGATAACTTCGGGCCGCTTTGGATCCCGAAGAAAGGGGCTACCATCCCGTTGGACGAACGTAATCTGGCGTTGTACAGCCGTTGTATCAAGAATTACGAGAACAACACCTTGGAAGTGAAGGACGGCAAGGTCTACATCAACGGCAAGCCCGAGACTTCCTATACGTTTAAATACGATTATTACTGGATGATGGGCGATAACCGCCATAATAGCGCAGATAGCCGCTCATGGGGTTTCGTACCCGAGGATCACATTGTCGGCAAGCCGATCTTGGTTTGGCTATCCTTGGACAAGGATCGCAGTCTGTTCGACGGTGGTATCCGTTGGAACCGCCTGTTCCGTTGGGTTCATCCGGATTAAGAGGTGAAAACTTCGTATTATGACAATCCAACGATTCCTGATAGTTCTCATGAAATGGCTGGCAGCTTTCGCACTAGCCTCGGGGATCGTCATGCTCATACGCCTTTTCTGCATAGAGTCCTATCGCATCTCCACGGACTCTATGGAAGAGGCTTTGCATAAAGGGGATTATATCCTAGTCAATAAAATACCGGGGAAGAATAAGCCCGTCCGGGGCAAGGTCGTGCTTTTTACCAGCCCGCTCTCTCGAGATTCAGCGGATGCTCCCTTATTCATCAGCCGCTGCATCGGTATGCCGGGCGATACGATCCGGGTCAGCATGGACGGATATACGATAAACGGGCAGAAAATCCCCCGCTCTCCCCGCTCCCTCTGTTCCTATTTCATAACACTGAGCGCCAAGGAGACGTTCTTGGAGACGTTAGAGAAGTTGGACATCCCACTTAGGGATTTCAGGCAGGAAAGTTTCGGCTGTATGCTCAGCCTCACGGCTTTCGAGGAATATCAATTGAGGGAGGAATTGCCCGACGCCATAAACCGTCATTTTATCGGGGAACAAATGCAAGAATACATGTTGATCGTCCCCCGGAAAGACCGGGCTTACCCGCTGGACGCCGCCTCGCTCACTGCCTGCAAGGAGATCATCCTGCGGGAGACGGATGGCAAGGCTTCCTTCCGTGACGGAAAGTTATATCTGGATGGGCGGGAGACTAATTTCTTCTTTTTCCGACAAGACTACTATTGGGTACTGTCCGATAATACCAACGAGGCGGTAGATTCCCGCCATCTCGGTTTCATACCGGCCGACCATATCGTCGGCAACGCTTGGCTCTGCTGGTACAGCCCCGACAAACAACGAATCTTTAAACCCGTTCATTAATCATGCGACCTGTATATATAGCGACCGCCTATCTAGGCCCCATACAACAATATTGTAAGATGCTCCAATACCCGGAGGTCCGTATCGAGACCGCCGAGAATTACGTGAAGCAAACCTATCGTAACCGTTGTTCCATCGCCGCCGCGAACGGCCCACTCTCCCTATCCATCCCCATCGTCAAGCCGGATACCTTGAAATGCCAGACCAAGGACATCCGTATCTCCGACCACGGAAACTGGCGGCACCTACACTGGAACGCTTTGGTATCGGCCTACAATATGAGTCCGTTTTTCGAGTATTATGCCGATGACTTCGCTCCTTTCTACGAAAAGAAATACGAGTTCCTCCTCGACTTCAACGAGGAACTGCGCCGTCTAGTCTGTGACCTGTTGGATATGCAACCCGCAGTCGTCTACACCGAGCATTATGAACCGGAGGTAGCCAACGATTTCCGGGAAACGATCCGCCCGAAACACGAAGGGGAAGATCCCGCCTTCCGCCCGGAACCTTATTATCAAGTATTCCGGGAGAAATTCGGATTCCTCCCCAATCTGAGTATTGCTGATTTGCTGTTCAATATGGGCCCCGAAGGACTCGTTACGTTACGGGCATCGATTACCGGATCTCTTTAATCGCTTGTATCAAGGCTTCCATATCTTTCGGGAAGATATCTCCGATATTACCGATACGGAATGTATCCGCATCCGAGATCTTACCCGGATAGATCACGAAGCCTTTCTCCTTTAGCCGCACGTAGAACGAGGCGAAATCGAAATCCGCAGAGGGATATAAGAACGAAGTGATAATAGGTCCTTGCGCGTTATCGGACAGTAACGTCTTAAAGCCCAATCCACGCATACCTTCCACCAATACTCGGTGATTCTCTTGATATCTCTTATAACGAGCCGTGATACCGCCTTCCTCGTTCAATTCCTTCATCGCTTGGTAGAAAGCGTGAACCACGTGCGTCGGAGACGTGAAACGCCATTTGCCTCCCCCTTTCTCCATCGCTTCCCACTGGGCATAGATATCTAAGGAAAGCGAGCGGGCATTCCCCTTCGTCGCCATCAATTTATCTTTTTGGGCGAGGATAAAGCCGAAGCCGGGAACTCCTTGAATACATTTGTTCGCACTACTGACCAAGAAGTCGATACCTAAACCTTTCACGTCGATAGGGACACCGCCAAAGCTGCTCATCGCATCCACGATAAAGGTAATCCCCCGGCCCTTGATCACCTCGGCTACCTCCTCAATCGGATTCAACAAACCGGTCGTGGTCTCGCTATGTACCATTGAGAGATGCGTGATACCGGGATGCTCCTCCAAGGCACGTCGGGCTACCTCGCCGGTTACCAGTTCCGTCTCATGCAAAGAGACCAGTACGTAATTGATATGATAATAATCGGCGATCTGCGCCATACGTTTGCCATAAGCGCCATTAGCGAGGATCAACAATTTATCCTCCGGACGCACGGTGGCCCCGATCGTAGCCTCCACACAATACGTTCCGCTACCTTGCAGCAGGACACTGGTGTACGCATCCCCGTCCAGTCCCGCTATCGCCAGCAAGCCTTTACGGATCGGGGTAACGATACCCTCGTTATAATCCTTATCCCACGTACACCAATCCTGAAGCATGGCCTCACGTACCGTCTGCGACGTACTCAACGGACCCGGTGTCAATAATAAATAGTTTCTCATATGATTGTTTTATTCTATTCGGTTATCAAGCTTAATTCCTGTTGTTAATCTTCTCGATGCAAGCGGGCAGCTCGGCGATCGTATCCAAGACGAAATGAGCCCCCGCCGCCAACATACGCTCACGCACCTCTTTCTTCAGAGATTCCCATTCTTCCGCCGGACGGCTGTTATATTCCTCCTCGCTCACGCCCATCTCGTTGCTACCGGTCACGATACCGACGCTCCATACCTTGGCGTTCACGCCCTCCTTAATATCAGCGATCGTATCTCCTACCTTCACCACTTGATCTACGGAAGGAATCGCCAAATCGATCATATTCTTATAGATCATATACGGAGCGGGGCGACCGGCCGGGACCTCGTTCGGTGTCACCAGATTATCTACCCTATATCCTTTGGCCTCGGCTCCGGGACGGACAATCTCCATCATCTTCGCCGTGTACCCGGTCGTAGAGCCGATCTTTATACCTTGCTTGCGAAGCATCGCCATCGTCTCCAAGACTCCCGGTATCGGAGTGGTGAAATCCTTCAAGGAAGCGAACAAATGTTTCTCGAAACTAGTGTACATCTCATCCACGTCCCTCTTGTTCCAGTCCCTCTTATACAAGGCACGGAACTTCTCGTTCACCTCCGGCATACTCAAGATCGCCTTGATATGATCGATCTTCAAGAGACCCATCGGCTCACGGGCCTGCCGGTAAGTGATATCAATCCCTTTCTCTTCCGAGAATACCTTGAGGAAAGCGTTCAACGGAGCGAAGCATCCATAATCCACGGCCGTACCGGCCCAATCCATAATGACACCTGAAATCTTCTTCATATTCTGTATGTATCGTATTTAATAATTTTCTTGTTTAAGCGATCGTAAGGACATTGTTTTCGGTAGGCTCAAGAGTTGCTATTTCCTCGCAGCCACATAAAGCGGTCTCCTTGCGATAGCGTTGCCGCAAATATACGAAGGAAGCGACAAAAGTGGCACAGCAAAAGATCCCTACATATCCGGCAAGTTGGTTATAAAATACTGCCCAATCCAATCTCGTACCCACGAATTCCTTTAGCACCAATACCAGTATCGTACCCGTGTACCCCAGAAAATCTGTTAAGACAATAAAGAAACCGACGTTTCCCCGTATCTTGAAACAAGCGATGAAGCGATCGAAGAAAATCGTCTGGAAGGTTAAGTAAGCCATATACAGGCAGAGGCTCTGCAAGAAAAGCCATGTCACCGGACTCAATCCCATCCGCTCCTGCCCGAACGACACGAACGCCATGACCATCATGCCCGTAATAATCAAACCGTACAGGACTGAAAGCGCCTTAAAATTATCTTTCACGAGCACCATCAAACCAAAGATCGCCAAGATAGTCAAGGTCACCACGCTATCTATTTGCGTGAACAACCAAGGCGAGTAACCGGACATATCAATGATATTCACCAAGAAGTCCTCCTTGATATCCCGTAACACCACGATCGCTATATTCGCCACGAAAAGCATCGTCAAGAAAGGCATGAAGTTCTTGAAAAGCTCCCAACGCTGCCGCCCGTTCAAGGTCTCCCGCTCCGACTTCAAGGCGATATCCTCCTCCGTAGGTTGTGGAAGCCGGTTTAGCGCATATCCCAACAAGGCTAGCAAAGGCAATGCCACCGCCCCGATCAAAGCCGGCATCCAGAACTCGCTGACCTGCCATATATCCATCACGTACAAGCCGACAGACTTCGCTGTACCGGAACTGATCACCATACTTACGCCCAACAAACTAGCGAGGACATCCGTCATCCTACGTCCTTCTATAAAGCTAAAAATAATCCCCCACATGCATCCCAGCGAAAGCCCGTTCAAGAACATCGCCGCTATATTATAAGGAGCCGAGAGCAACCCGAAGAATACCAACGAAAGTTCCGCCATCACCACGGACATCAAGATGAACCGCAAACGCTCTTCCCGCCGCAACTCCGATATCAACTTAATTCCCATGAACTTCGACACCACGTATCCCAAGATCTGCACGATCGTGACCGCCACCTTATAGTCCATATTGAATACCTCCAGATCCTCGAAAGCGGCAGCCGTATACGGCTTACGCAACATATATACCAAGGAATAAGAAAGCAAGGCGGCCCCTCCGGCCCATAGGATGAAAAGGAGATCGGAAATCCGTTTCCGGGATGTTTTATTGCTCTGTATCGCAGTGTCCATAATCTTCTGTCGTTTTATTTTCGAAGGCAAAAGTACAGCCGCCATGTTACAGACATATTACTGAACCCATGAATGTATATTATTAATACCCAACTAGGAATCAATAAATTATAAAGAAATATTTATGTAACATTCATGAAACGGAAACGCAACATATGTCCTCTTATTTTGTAAGGTAAATCAAGAATATAAACACATGAACAATCTTCAAGAATTCTACCGAAAGATCGAATATCTACGAAGCAATGGGGTTAAGATGAAAGAGATAGCCGACTGGATCGATATGGCTCCCAGCATATTGTCCTCCCTATATACGACCGTATTGCCGAATTATTTCGAGGGCATCAAGAGTTACCCGCCGGAAGAAGCACTGGACTCGGCGCTCGCCCTAGTGAATAACGTGTCGAAAAAACGTTTGCTTTCCCATATAGAGGAGATGATCCTTCGCCTAGACCAGATGGAGTTCGCCGAACCGGATAGCCTAAAAGATAATCCTTTCGCCAAGCAATTGATGGAGGAGACACGGCTCTCCGCCTCTAAAATAGAGGCTTTCAAAGGAATCTATACCAGTTACAGCCTTTCTTCCTCCTCGGACTGCCTCAAGATGGAACCCTTCCTACTCTCCCCCTCGGATAATCAAGTCCGTGTAGGGCGGATCAGCGCTTATGGAGAGGCTCAATGGGGATTCGGGATCATGCCCGATCCTCAGAATTTCCATTGCATGCTGAACGAGAACCAAGCGCCCCAATTCACGATGGTAACGATATACCTGCAAATACCATTTTTCAAGAATCCTCGCCAATTACGAGGATTATACATCGGGCAAGATTATAATCGTAACCCGATCGCCCGCCGAATCCTTCTTATCAAGGAATCAGAAAGCACGGAGATCGATGAATTCATGAGCCGGAAAAGCGGACTGATCGATAAAGAAGATTTTACCCCGGAACAACAGGTCTACTATGATTATACTTGCCAGACAGGAGATTTTATCAAGATGTGTACAGTCCCATCCCTGCGGATGGACGAGAGTGATTTAGTCAAAGAAAAGAAGATGCTAACCCTATAAACCAGTAGAGACGGGGCATGCCCCGTCTCCCATCATCCCAATATAATAGAGACTGATTATTCCTTCTGGAACTTCCTGCTCACCTTCAAAAGGTTCGCCGTAAAAGAAACCACGTTCTGGGCCTCTTGTACCATGTTCAAATAAACCATGCTTACCTTCGTGCTGCCGGACTGCCCTTGGATACGCTTCAACTCCCCTTTCTTCAAGGCGGTAAGTTGGTTCATCAAGGTAATCGACTCAGCGATCAGCTCCTCAAAGCCAATATAATCGTTTTTACGGATCATAGTAGCGCAATTTCTCAAGAAGGAGATGATTTGTTCAGATACCTTACCAAAATCATCTTTCTGTACCGGACTCAACGGGCTGAAATTATTATCGATATGATCTTTCATCGGTTCTGCCAAGCGACGGATACTGAATATGATCTCGCTGGCGAAGTCATTTCCTTGATAATAATAAAGCCCCTTCTCCACGGCGATATCGTGATCCAATTGGGTAACGCCAAGCGTACCGACACGTTTCACTTGTTTCAAGTGAATCTTCTTCTCCTCCACGGCAGTCAAGACCTTGCGCAACTCACGGAGGTTCTCATTCATGAATCCATTTACCGCCTTGCCGAATACTTCCGCCGTAAAATCCAGATCGGATTGTAATTCCTCACGGCTATGCTCGCGGAACAGGGCCAAAGCCTCACGGGTATCCGTAGCCTTACGAAGTTTAGACACCGTAGAATTCACCTCCTCCTTCAATGCCTCTTTCCGCAATTTAGCCTTATAAGCGAAGTGGCTACGAACCAACGAATAGATCGCCAAACCAATCATAGCGACCAAAGCTGGAATACCTCCCCAATAAATCAAAAGAGCGACGATGAAACAGATCGTAAAAGCAGCCCCTGCCGTAATGAACCAACCACCTATCACGGACAATACGCCTGTGATGCGATATACAGCGCTCTCACGCCCCCAAGCACGGTCTGCCAACGAAGTACCCATAGCGACCATGAAAGCCACATACGTCGTAGATAAAGGCAATTTCAAGGAGGTTCCCAAAGCGATCAGCAAGCCGGACAAAACCACGTTAACCGAGGCACGTACCAAGTCGAAGCTAGCCTTGTCATCCATGATCATCTCGCTTTGGTCGAAACGGCTATCAATCCAGTTCTTAACCGGAGTGGGCACGATACTTAATATCGTAGCGGATATATTACTGCAATTCCGTACCAATACCCGTGCGACAGGCGATGTACCGAAAGACTCCTCTCCATCCGATTGACGAGACAGATCCAAGGAAGTCTTCACCACGTTCTGAGCCTTTTTGGAGGTAGCCAAGGCGATTACCATCACGATCCCGGACCCCACCAAGAAATACCAAGGTGTCTGGGCCGGTCCCAACAAGGAGGTCATCAAAAATGTATCCGTGGTAGTGGTCCCTCCCTGCGCCATCAAGTCCATATAAGAGGAATAGCCAGCCAAGGGGACTCCGATAAAGTTCACCAAGTCATTCCCGGCAAAAGCCAACGCCAAGGCAAACGTACCCATCAAAATGACCACCTTGAATACATTCACCTTCAACCAATGCAATACCTGCATCAAGATCGTAAAAAATACCATACATCCCAAAACGATCATCCCCGTATTGGCATACACCATATCCTTGAACTCACCCGTCATAAAAGAACTTGTCTTCAGTCCCTTTATCAGCATAAAGTAAATGATGGAAGTGGCCGCTAAACCTCCGAACAGACCAATAAAATATTTAGAACTTTTCTTATAATTAAATGAGAACAAGATCCGGGACAGATACTGCACGATCACACCAAAGAAAAAAGCGATCGCCACAGAAAGAAAGATACCCAGAATCACGGTAAAAGCCTTCTCTGTATTCAGCAGATCCCCCAATTGCAAAGCGCCTGAAGAACTAGCGATCTTTACCAAGGCAATCGCTACCGTTCCACCCACCAACTCAAACACCATGGAAACCGTTGTCGAGGTCGGCATACCTAACGAGTTAAAAATATCCAGTAACACCACATCCGTAAGCATAACGGCCGCAAGGATACACATGATCTCCGAGAAATAAAAATGCTGGGGTTGATAAATACCATGCCGGGCAATATCCATCATACCATTGGATAACGCCGCACCAACAAAGACTCCCACGGCAGCGATAGCGATAATAACTTTAAAGGATGCGGCTCTTGCGCCGATAGCTGAATTCAAGAAATTCACGGCGTCATTACTAACACCGACCGATAAATCTACGATGGCCAATACAAACAAAAATATGACCAAGAACAAATAAAATGTTTCCATACTGATTGTTATAATTCTTGCGCAAAGTTCTGAAACAATTATTTCGCATCCGTTACATACATATTACAATGATGTTACAACCTGCGGATTAGATTCAAAAACAACCAGATATGAAATTAGGTTGAAATTAACATCAAGTATTTCTCTTTTAAGAGAGAGATCCACTAAGGGTTTTTATATACATTTGCGACTATATATTTAGAAGGGAAATAAGTTAACAAGATTCTAGTTACTTGGAAAAACACTCCAAAGAAATAATGCAATGGGTCTGTGAAATCGCGCTATCCGATTCTCAAACTGCTTTTAAATCGCTTTATTTAGCCTATTTTCAGAGGCTAATGCGGTTTACATCCCTTTATGTGCCTTCCTCTGTAGAAGCTGAGGAAATTGTCTCTGATACATTTCTAAGTCTTTGGAATAATAGAAAGTCATTACCGGACATCTCTAACTTCGATTCTTATATCTATGGCATAGCCCGCCACAAAGCCATCAGCCTATACCGGACACAGCATATGGAGAAAGTCCAGATCGATGAGAATACGATCGATTTATTCGCACATACCGATACTACGCCCGAGGAAGAACTTATTTCCAAAGAATGCATCGATCATTTAAATGAGGCGATCAATACGCTCCCGGATAAATGCAAGATGGCTTTTAAACTGATCCGTGAAGATAAGATGAAATATAAGGATGCGGCAAATATCCTAGAAATATCAGTAAAGACATTAGAAGCCCACATCGCCACGGCAGTACGGAAACTACGGGAATCTCTAGCTAAAGAAATAAACGACTAATCTATCCACGTTCCCTCTTTGTAAAGACGTAGCGTGCCACGTCTCTACAACGGCTGGTGTATATAACAAAAAAAG
>NZ_FR885285.1:0-786 GCF_000436315.1 Parabacteroides sp. CAG:2
CGGGCCTCGCGATAAATAAGGAGCCTTCCCCGGGATGCATGGAATAGGCTAGCACGCCGCGTCTCTACAACGCCTCCTTGTTCCACTTGTTCAGCGGATTCTTCCCCTCGGGGGTATAGAGCTGGGCGATACGGGCGGCGTAGGCTTTCTCTACCTTGCCCCGGACGATCTTCATGGTGCTGTTTACCATGCCGTTTTGCTCGGTGAAAGGCTCGGGGAGGATGGCGAAGGTGGTCGGCAACCAACGATCAGGGAACATACTAGACAGGTCGCCTCCCTTGCGGAAACGGTCGATCTGGCGCTGGATGATACGGATGGCCTCTTCCCGGCCTTGATCGCTCGTGAGGTCCAGATTCTGGTGGGCCAGATGCTTCCTCAACCGTTCTTTATTAGGGACCAACAGGGCGGTCGTGTACGGACTCTGGTTATTGTACAGGATCAGCTGGTCGATGCAAGAGGAATGCTCTACCAAGGCCTCCTCTATACCCTCCGGACTGTATTTCTCCCCGTCGCTTCCGATCAGCAGGCTCTTGAAACGCCCCAACACATAAAGAAGCCCGTCACGCATATATCCCATATCCCCGGTGTACAGCCAACCCTCCTTTACGGTATCGGCCGTCGATGCCGGGTTCTTCCAGTAGCCGGCCATCACGTTCTCTCCCCGGATGACGATCTCGCCTTTCTCCCCCGGAGGAAGTACGTTGCCGTCCATGTCGCAGATCTTTAGGTCGAGGGGCCGCACCAATACGCCGCTACTGCCGAAGGTATGGCGGCGAGGGCCCGTGG
>NZ_FR885285.1:791-5656 GCF_000436315.1 Parabacteroides sp. CAG:2
AGAGGGTGGGTGGGCGAGGGCCGTTGGTCGAGATGATCGGTGTCGCCTCGCTCAGCCCGTATCCTTGGTACATCGGGATTCCCAAGGCGTAATAGAACTTCTGCAAGTCCTTATCCAGCAAGGCGCCCCCTCCGATAAAGAACTTCAGCTCGCCCCCGAAGTTCTCACGGACTTTCGCGAACAATAGCTTGTCGAACAAACGGACCAGTGGCTTCAAGAGGACGCGGAAACCTTTTCCTTCCTCCTCGTCGCTATCCCCATTATAGATATAACCGATCCGTAAGGCTAGGTTGAAAAGGCGGACGGCGTTCTTGCCTTGCGCTCGGATACCTTGCTCGATATTCTTCTTGAAGTTCTTCGCCAAGGCGGGGACGCTCAGTATCAGGTACGGCTTGAACTCCTTTATATTGATAGGGATATTCTTCAAGGTCTCCATACCGGTACGCCCTACCTGCACGGTAGCTACCGAGGCTCCCTTCGACATGAAGATGTAGAATCCTACCACGTGGGCGAAGCAATGGTCCAGCGGGAGTATCACCAACGTACGCCACGTATCGTCTATATCCACGCAAGTGAGCGCTTGCTCCACGTTCGCCGTATAGTTACGGTGGGTGAGGATCACGCCTTTCGGATCGGCGGTCGTGCCGGAGGTATAGGTGATGGTGGCGTAATCATCGTTGCCCAGCGATTGCCCGATCGCCAAGAACTCCTCTAGCGGATGAATACCCAGATAGACCTTCCCCATCCGGCGTATCTCGGACAGCGACATCTCACGGTCTTGGTATTCCGCTTGCTCGTCGAGTACGATGATCTTCCGTACGGCGGGGAGCTTATCCTTGATCGCCCGGATTTTCTTGAGTTGCTGGCCCGATACCATGATATATTTCACGTCGGCGTGGACGAGACGGAACAGGAGGTCGTTCGCCTCCTCCAGCTTGATTGATAGGGGCACGTTCGTCGCCCCGGCGTAGAACATGGCCAGCTCGCCGATGATCCACGCGTTGCGCCCTTCGCTCAGTAAAGCCATATTATCCCCCTTTCGCACACCCAGCGATATGAGGCCGGCGCCTTCCTCATAGACGAGGTCGCGAACCTCGGCGTAAGTGGTTGGCTCGAATCGCTTGCCCGTCTTCTCCCATAAAAAAGGATTACTCGGGAATCGCTTGGCTGAACTCTCAAAAAGGTCTATAATCGTTTTCTTTTCCATATCTTTTCGTGTTTGTAAGAGGATGTGTCAAAAGTTGGTTGAGTTTATTTTTTCCATCTCTTGCAGGTAGCCGCATGCCGCTTCCACCGTAGGGACGTTCTTGATCACGATACTTCGCTTGCCGTTCTGCTCCCGGAGGTTACACTCACGGGGATGCTTTTGGATGAAGCCCAGCAGCTTGCCGAACGCCTCGCTTTGGTAATACGGGCTATCCGGGTTATTCACCAAGAAGAGGCTCATCTGCCCTTTCTTCAGGATCACTTTCTCCATGCCCAGTTTCTTGGCCATGCGGCGGAGGCGCACGATCCGGATCAACTCCTTGCCCTCCTTCGGTATCTTGCCGAAGCGGTCTTTCAGGCGCTCCGTAAAGGCGAGGATATCACGTTCCTCCTCCATATTATCCAACTCCCGGTATAGGGAGATACGCTCCGAGTCGTTGGGGATGTAGGTGGGAGGGAACATCAATTCCAGGTCGCTCTCGATATAGGTCTCCCGGACGTACTCGCTGCCCGTATCCCGGTGCCCTTCGGTGTTATCGGCGTAAAGATCGGCGAATTCCTCGCTTTTCAACTCGTCTACCGCCTCCTCCAAGATCTTCTGGTACGTCTCGTAACCCAGATCCGCAATGAAACCGCTTTGCTCGGCCCCCAACATATTGCCGGCCCCCCGGATATCGAGGTCTTGCATGGCGATATGGATACCGCTACCCAGCTCGGAGAAGTTCTCGATCGCTTGCAACCTGCGCCGTGCCTCCTGCGTCAGCGAGGTGAGTGGCGGGGAAAGGAGGTAGCAGAAGGCTTTCCGGTTGCTTCGTCCTACACGTCCGCGTAGCTGATGGAGGTCGCTAAGCCCGAATTGCTGGGCGTTGTTGATGATGATCGTATTGGCGTTGGGTACGTCGATGCCGCTCTCCACGATACTGGTGGCTATCAATATGTCATACTCATAATTCACGAAATCGAGGATGATCTTTTCCAGCTTCTCCGGCTCCATCTGCCCGTGCCCCACGGCTACCCGTGCGTCGGGGACTTCCCGCCGTACCAAGGCTTCCATCTCGTAAATGTTCTGGATACGGTTGTTGATGAAGAATACCTGCCCGTTCCGGCTCATCTCGAAATTGATCGCTTCCCGGATGATATCGGGATTGAAACGCTCCACCTCCGTCTGCACGGGATAACGGTTGGGCGGTGGCGTGGTGATGCTGGAAAGGTCCCGGGCCCCCATCAAGGAGAACTGTAGGGTACGGGGGATCGGGGTGGCCGTCATTGTCAAGGTGTCCACGTTCACCTTCAGCTGCCGAAGCTTCTCCTTGACGGATACCCCGAACTTCTGCTCCTCGTCGATGATAAGCAAGCCCAGATCCTTGAAACGTACATCCTTGCCGACGATCCGGTGGGTGCCGATCAAGATATTCACCTCGCCCTCTTTCAGCTCTTTCAAGGTAGCCTTGATTTGCGCGGCCGTACGGGCCCGGCTGATATAATCGATCTTGCAAGGGAAATCCTTCAAGCGCTCACAAAACGTCTGGTAATGCTGGAAAGCCAGTACGGTGGTGGGTACCAACACGGCCACCTGCTTATTGTCCGATACCGCCTTGAATGCCGCGCGGATAGCCACCTCGGTCTTTCCGAAACCAACGTCTCCACAAATCAACCGGTCCATCGGACGGGTACTTTCCATATCCGCCTTGACCTCGGCGGTAGCCTTCATCTGGTCCGGCGTGTCCTCATAGATGAAGCTGGCTTCCAGCTCATGCTGCATGAAGCTGTCCGGCGTGTAGGCGAAACCCGTCTCTTGCTTGCGTTTGGAATAGAGGAGGATCAAGTCCCGGGCGATATCCTTCACCTTCGCCTTGGTACGTTCCTTCATCTTTTCCCATGCGCCTGTGCCGAGCTTGCTCAACTTAGGCGGCTCGCCGCTCTCTTTCCCCTTGTATTTCGATAATTTATGCAGGGAATGGATGCTGACGAATATAATATCGTTATTCTGATAAATCAATTTGATGGCCTCTTGCATCTTACCGTTCACCTCGGTGCGTACCAATCCCCCGAACTGTCCTACGCCATGGTCGATATGTACGATATAATCCCCCTGCGAGAACTGGTTCAGCTCCTTGAGCGAAAGGGTGATCTTTCCGCTTCGTGCCTTATCGCTCTTCAAGTTGAACTTGTGGAAGCGGTCGAACAATTGATGGTCGGTGAAAAAGCAGATGCGTAGCGTATCGTCGGCGAATCCCTCGTGTATCGTGCGGTTTACGGCGGTGAAAGGGATATTGTCGCCCCTATCCTCGAAAATCATCCGGATACGGTTGGCTTGTTTCTCTTGATCGCTCAATATATATAATGTATAGCCCTCGTCGAGGTATTTATGGAACGACTCGCTCACCCGGTCGAAATTCTTATGATAGATCGGCTGCGTTTGCGTAGAGAAATGGATGGTAGCGTCCGCCGTTCCCATCGGCCGTGCCCCGAAATGGATGCGACGGAAATCCAAGACCTCCCGTAGGAAGTCCTCGCCCCGGACTAATTTCTTCCGCATCTGGTCGATATCGGCGAAGGATTCCTCGTCGGCTACCACCGGATCGTCGTTCCATACGCTTCCGATGCGCTCCTTGCACCATGCGAGATCTCTCGCCGCTATGCAGGTGTTCCGGGGAAGGGAGCCTAGCAAGGAAGTACTATCCTTGGCGTTCTTGCTCATCTCCGGTACGATATAGATGCTGTCCAGTTTCTCCTTGCTGAGCTGCGTCTCCACGTCGAACGTACGGATGGTCTCCACCTCGTCGCCGAAAAAGTCGATACGGTAGGGAAACTCGTTGGAGAAAGAGAAAACGTCGAGGATACTGCCACGGAGGGCGTACTGCCCCGGCTCATATACATAGTCGACCTGCTCGAAGCCATACTCGTCCAGCACGTCGGAGACAAACATATTATCCAGCTTCTCGCCCACGCTGATCTTTAAGGTATTCTCCTTCAATACCTCCCGGGCCACGACTCGTTCCGCCAAGGCGTCCGGATACGTGACGATCACGAAAGAGGCGTCCGGGTCTTGCAACCGGCTGAGTACCTCGGTGCGCAGGATCTCGTTCGCCGGATCGACATGCCCGTACTTGATGGCCCTCCGGTAAGCGGATGGGAAGAAGTATACCTCATTGCTGGCGGTAAGTTGCATCAAGTCGTGATAGAAATAGCCGGCTTCCTCTTGGTCGTTCAACACGCACACATAACTCCCCCTTCCTTTCGTAAAAAGAGAGGCGATCGTCATTGCCGGACCCGAGCCATTCAGTCCCTTTAGGAATATATTGCGGGACGTATCGTTTTTCAGTAAGGTGTCCAGCGCCGTCACTTGCGGGTGAGCGGCATATAGTTTCAATAATTCTTGTACTTCCAAAGCGATATCTTGTTTCCGCGAAGGTAACCTTTTTAGGGAAAAAAACAGTATGAATAATGCAGCGATTATTGCCCAGACAATGAACAATGCCGGATTTGACGTACTGCCGATGGAAATGGACTTGTCCTCACGCTCGTCTATTCTGAGCTTGATAGACGAAGCGCAGAAGCATGGAGAAATCTCAATGTTAGTAAATGTCGCCGGAGTATCTGTTTTCCATAGAGCGAGGATTCGAGTAGGGGATTTTGGGGGAAATGCTTTTGGGTCC
>NZ_FR885286.1:0-136 GCF_000436315.1 Parabacteroides sp. CAG:2
TTCCTTTTGAGAAAAAGGTGTCGCAAGTATTGTTCGACGAAAAGGGCATAGGTATGGTTAATAACCCTTGTATCGTCCCTTACGGGGATCGTTGGCTACTTACGGAGCCATCTTGCGACACGGTCTACACCTATTC
>NZ_FR885286.1:178-2977 GCF_000436315.1 Parabacteroides sp. CAG:2
GATGGATTAAAGCCCTTTATCGTAAGGACTCCCTCTATTCAATCCATGAGCCCGGAGATCTTTCTTTTCCCGGGTGTGGTTACGGATCGCTATTGTTTTATGCAGACCGTAAAGAAAGAGTTGAACTTGGCGATGATGGATACCTACTATCGGTTGATGAGAACCGATTTGGTGTACGATAGGGAGACAAAGGAAGTATCTGAGTATGTCCTGTATAACGATGATTTCACGAAAGAAGTACCGATCGCCAACCTCGTGGACGAGATTTTCGACCTCACGGTCTTCAATAACGACGAGATCGCCTTCACGTGGCGGATAAATACCCCCGAACTTGTCGAGGCCTATCAAGAAGGACACCTCAAAGGCAAGTTAAAGGAGATCGCCGCGGGTATGCACGAGGAGGATAACCCCGTGATCATGGTGGCGAAGTATAAGCGATAATGAGAAAATTCTCATTATCTTTGCGCTCATATAAAATCAGAGATAGAAAATGCCATTAAATTTACAAAAGAACTTACCGGCTATCGAGCTGCTGAAGAAGGAACACATCTTCGTGATGGATTCCTTGCGCGCGTCGGAGCAGGATATCCGCCCCCTTCGGGTAGTCGTATTGAATTTGATGCCCCTTAAGATAACGACCGAGACGGACTTGGTTCGCCTCCTCAGTAATACACCCCTGCAAGTGGAACTTGATTTCATGAAGATCAAGGGACATACGCCGAAGAATACGCCCATCGAGCATATGCAGGAATTTTATAAGGATTTCGATGAGATGGCGGATGATTTCTACGACGGGATGATCGTGACGGGCGCTCCCGTGGAGCAGATGCCTTTCGAGGAAGTTAGTTATTGGGAGGAGATCACGCAGATATTCGATTGGGCCCGTACGCATGTTACCTCCACGCTCTATATCTGCTGGGCGGCGCAAGCGGGGCTATACCATTTCTATGGGGTGCCTAAATATGATTTGCCGGCCAAGATGTTCGGAGTCTTCCGTCATTCGCTCCGGGAACCGTTTGTTCCGATCTTCCGGGGGTTCGATGACGAGTTCTTCGTGCCTCATAGCCGTCATACCGAGATTCGCCGGGAGGATATCATGAAAGTATCCGAGCTGACCCTGTTGTCCGAGAGCGAGGAATCCGGCGTCTATATGGCGATGGCTCGTGGCGGACGGGAATTCTTCATCACCGGCCATTCCGAGTATTCGCCCTATACGCTGAATGATGAGTATATGCGTGATTTGGGGAAGGGATTGCCCATCAACAAGCCTCGTAATTATTACCGGAATAACGATCCGGCGCAAGGCCCGGTGGTACGTTGGCGGGGGCACGCGAACCTGCTATTCACCAATTGGCTGAACTATTACGTATACCAAGAGACCCCGTTCCGCCGGGAAGATATTAAAAAACTAGGAAGCTTGTAAATGAGAAAAGAACTCCGTTCGATAGAACTGTTATCTCCCGCTAAGGATCTGATTTGCGGCAGGGAGGCGATAAACCATGGCGCCGATGCCGTGTATATCGGTGCCCCGAAGTTCGGAGCCCGTGCCGCCGCCGGTAATACGCTGGACGATATACGGCAGCTTTGCGATTACGCCCATCTCTATTCGGCTCGTATTTACGTGGCCTTGAACACTATCTTGAAAGAAGAGGAGCTGGCAGAGGCCGAGCAAATGATCTGGCAGCTTTACGAGGCCGGGGCGGATGCCTTGATCGTTCAAGACATGGGTATCACCCAGTTGAACCTTCCGCCCATCCCCTTGCACGCCAGTACGCAAACGGATAACCGTACGCCGGAGAAGGTGAGATTCCTGCAAGAGGTAGGTTTCACGCAAGTCGTATTGGCGAGGGAGCTATCGCTGAACCAGATACGGGAGATCGCCGAGCGAACGACCGTGCCTCTGGAGGTCTTCGTACACGGGGCGCTGTGCGTAAGCTATAGCGGCCAGTGTTACCTGAGTGCCGCCTTGAGCGGACGAAGCGCCAACCGGGGGGAATGCGCTCAGTATTGCCGCCTGCCTTATAGCTTGATCGATGCGGACGGGAAGGAGATCGTATCGGGTAAGCATCTCTTATCCTTGAAGGATATGAACCGGGGAGAATACTTGGAGGAGCTGTTGGATGCCGGTGTCTCTTCCTTGAAGATCGAGGGTCGTTTGAAGGATGTATCTTACGTGAAAAACGTAACGGCTTGGTACCGGAAGAAACTGGACGCTATCTTGGCCCGTCGGCCGGAATACCGTCGTGCCTCGGCCGGGCATAGCGCTTACACGTTCGAACCTGTGGCGGAGAAAAGCTTCAACCGGGGTTTCACGCCTTTCTTATGGAAGGAGCGCACGAAGGATATCACCAGCTTTGATACGCCTAAGTCCTTGGGGGAGCCGGTGGGTACGGTGAAAGAACTGAAAGGAAACTCTTTCACGATCGCCGGACTGAAACAATTGAATAACGGAGACGGGCTTACCTTCTTCAATGAGAAAGGGGAGTTGGAGGGCTTCCGGGTAAACCGTGTGGAGGCGAACCGGATCTTTACGCTGGATCGCCCGGCGATCCGTCCGAAGATGCCTTTGTACCGGAATTTCGATCAAGAGTTTGATAAACTGCTATCCAAGCCATCCGCCGAGCGGAAGCTCTCTGTCCGGATGGAATTTCAAGATAACGCCTTTGGCTTCACGTTAAGTATGACAGACGAGACAGGAGCCCGTATCATGCTTACCCAGCCGTTCGAGAAAGAACCGGCCCGGCGGGAGCAGGCGGAGAATATCCGTACCCAGCTCTCTAAGCTGGGAAATACGCCTTT
>NZ_FR885286.1:3028-6353 GCF_000436315.1 Parabacteroides sp. CAG:2
CGCCGTGGCGATGTCCGATAACTGGTTTGTTCCTTCTTCTTTATTGGCCGAGATGCGTAGGCAAGGGGTGGAGAGGCTTATCTCTACCCGGCGGATTCGTTACCGCAGGGAAGAGGCTCGTCCGGTAAAGCCGTGTGTAGGCGAGACTCTGGAAATCCCTTTCCCAGAGAAATGTCTGACCTATTTAGGGAATGTCTCCAATAGCAAGGCTGGTGCCTTTTATAAGGCGCATGGCGTGACTGCCGTGGAAGACGCTTTCGAGTTGTCTCCCCGGAAGGATGTCCCTTTGATGTTCACGAAACATTGCCTGCGGTACAGTATGGGATGGTGCCCTACCTACCAGAAGCAGAAGTCTCCCTATAAGGAGCCTTACTTCCTGCGCTATAAGGAAACGCTCTTGCGTTTGCGCTTCGACTGCAAGAATTGCCAGATGTTGATCTATGCGGAGGAATAACCGGCTTTGTAACTACTTAATCCGATAAATAAAACAGGTATGAAACGACAAATTTTCTCGCTGTTCCTGCTCTTGCTCACGTTGGTAGCTTGTGGGGATAAGCCTTTGGACCCGAATAAACCCGTATATGTGAAAATCAAGACGACGATGGGAGACGTCACCGTCCTGCTATACGACGACACGCCTCTTCACCGGGATAACTTCATAAAGCTCTGCCAGTCGAACGAGTATGAGGGCATGCTTTTCCACCGTGTTATCAAGGAGTTTGTCGTGCAAGGTGGTGATCCGGAGAGTAAAGCACATGAGCCGGGTGCCTTGTATGGGGATGGCGATGGTGGTTATACCGTTCCCGCCGAGATATTACCCAATCATTTTAATAAGAAAGGCGCTTTGATCGACGCGAAAGAGATCGATGCCGTGAATCCGGAGCGTGCCTCCGCCGGTACGCAGTTCTGTTTTGTGCAAGGGAAAGTCTTGGACGACAAGGAGCTTGCGGAGAAAGAGGCTCGTATCAATGAGATCCGACGGAACTGGTTGTACTATAAATTCCGGGATGAGCTGAAAAAGCAAGATCCTTCTTTGGCCGCCGATTCCTTGGAGAATGAGTTACATGCCCGTGCGTCCATCTTGGTAGAAGATACGTTGGCGGTATTAGGCCCGGTAGTGATCCCGGCCGAACGGCGTGAGATTTATAAGACGATCGGTGGCGTTCCGCATCTGGATGGCTCGGTAACGATCTTTGGCGAGGTAGTGGAAGGCTTCGATATCGTAGAGAAGATCTCCGTGGTAAAGACGGATAAGAACGATCGTCCTTTACACGACGTGATGATTAAATCGACGAAGGTTTTCCAGAAATAATAACAATGCCTATTATAAGGAGGTAACGATGCCCATTGTAAGCTCCTTATAATGGGCATCGTAAACACTTTAGAATGGGCATTGTTAAAACCCTCGGATAGCTCTTGTTATACGAGGCTGATCGCTAGCTTGTTATACTAAAAGTATCATCAATCATATTTGGCTCTCGAGCCATTCCAGATACTTCTTTACTCCCTCCGTATCTTCCGCCTCGGGGCTCCAAGGCGCTAGGTTCTCCGGTGCTAGCGGCGCGAACGGCCCTTGCTTTATCTCATAAATAACCGATCCGGATTCCAGTACCAGAAGCCCGTGCCATGTCCCTGCCTTGATCTCCGCTCCATAAGCGCCTTCCTTTGGATTCAGTATCGTTTTCTCCGTGATATTCCCTTCCTCGTCAAACAAGAATACCGCTACCTTCCCACGTAGCAACAAGAAGATCTCGTCTTTCGCCGGATTTAAATGCCGGTGCGGACGCAAATACGTACCGGGCTCCATGGCATTCAGTAACCGATTGATCGGATCATCCAATCTCTCATGGAAATTATAGTTCATTCGCAGGCGGGGAGACTGCAAGGCTTTGGCCTGGGTCTCGTCGAGTAATTGTTCGTTGATTATCTTCATCTCTGTATCTTATTGTATTTCTGAGCCACGAATATACGAAATATTTATTGGTCAATGCTTGATATTCCTTATCTTTGCGCCTTGATGATACATATTCTTGAGTCTGAAAATTAAATATTTATGTTATTTAATTCCATAGAGTTCCTTATATTCCTGCCATTGGTTTTCTTTGGTTACTGGTTTGTTTTCAAGTCTTTGCGGTGGCAAAATCTATTTGTGGTAGCTGTTAGTTACCTGTTCTACGGATGGTGGGACTGGCGCTTTTTGCTGCTGATCCTGTTTACGTCGTTATGCAGTTACTTGAGTGGAGTCTATTTGGAGAAATGCGCTGGCAACCGGTCGGTCCAAAAGTGGATAAGTGCCGGTAATATTTTACTGAACCTTTCGATCTTGGGTGTATTTAAGTACTTTGATTTTTTTACCGAGAATTTGGTAAATGTCCTTCACCTATTGGGCTGGGATGCCGATTACGTGACGTTGAATATCTTGCTCCCTGTCGGGATCAGCTTTTATACGTTTCAGGCTTTGAGCTATACGATTGATGTTTACCAAGGTAAAATCAAGGCGACTCATGATATCGTGGCATTCTTCGCTTATATCAGTTTCTTCCCCCAATTAGTGGCGGGCCCGATAGAACGGGCTACCCATTTGTTGCCTCAGTTTCTCCGGCCTCGTAATTTCGATTGTGATCTGGCGTTGGATGGTATACGCCAGATGCTTTGGGGATTTTTCAAGAAAGTGGTGGTTGCCGATAACTGCGCTTTGTTCGTGAACGGTGTGTTTGAGAATTACCAGACGTTGGATGGGAGTACCTTGTTTCTGGGGGCTTTCTTCTTTACGATACAGATTTACGGTGATTTTTCCGGATACTCGGATATAGCGATCGGCTGTGCCCGGTTATTTGGCATAGACCTTATGCAGAACTTTAAGTATCCTTATTTCTCTCGGGATATAGCGGAGTTTTGGCGGCGTTGGCATATATCGTTGACGACTTGGTTCCGGGATTATATCTATATACCGCTAGGGGGGAGCCGGGCCGGAAAATGGAAGAGCTTCCGGAATACCCTTGTTATTTTCTTGGTAAGTGGATTCTGGCATGGGGCTAACTGGACGTTTGTGGCATGGGGAGCGTATCATGCGTTGTTGTTTCTGCCATTGCTATTGTTGGGTCAAAATAGGAGGTATAGAGATTCCGTGGCGGAAAACAGTTTCTTTCCCTCTGTGAAGGAATTGACACAGATGGGAGTTACGTTTCTACTGGTCTTATTGGGATGGATTCTGTTCCGGTCGGAAGATATATCTCAAGCGGCTGTGTACCTCGAGCGGATGTTCAATGCCTCATTATTCTCGGCTCCTCAACTTGTGGGCTTGGGATTCGGGCAACTCCTGCTG
>NZ_FR885286.1:6371-45079 GCF_000436315.1 Parabacteroides sp. CAG:2
CAACTCCTGCTGAAGAAATGTTTCTTTTTCACGGCTCTTATGTTCGTCGTGGAATGGATCGGCCGAAAACAGGCGCATGGGTTGATGATAGAGGACCTGAGCCTTCCGGTTCGGTATGTTATCTATACGGTATTGCTGATTATCATCTATGGTTTCGACGCCAGTAATCCACAAGGTTTCATTTATTTTCAATTCTGATAAGTATGAGAAGGTTCTTTATTGCTATATTCTGGTATTTAGGGGTGGTAGGATGTTTAGGGTTGCTTAGTTGCCTGCTGATCCGCTCTTATTTTCATATAAGCGTACCCAGCCTCAAAAGTGATCCGGAAGTGGAGGTATTGATTTTGGGCGATTCCCATCCTTTACATTCGATATCCGCCGATATGCTGGGGAAATCGAGGAATGACGCTAAATCCAGTGAGAATTATTTCAATACCTATATCGATTTATGCTTGAAAGCGCCTTACCTTCCCCATTTGAAAACCGTGATATTGGGGTTTGGTTACCACACGTTTACCGTGGCCGATGATTCCTATCAAGATGAGTTTCCTGCCTATATGTCTATTTATCCCCATCTAAAGGAGCGGGAGGATTTGCGACTTTTGGTACAGGAGGCTGTTTCGCCGGTAACCCGTAAGGAGGTCATGTATTCGTATGAGTTTGGCGTTCCGTTCAAGAATTGCGTAGCTGAGATTAAAAGGAATGTGATCGAGCGTATTTTCACGGGGGCGACCGGGGGAACACTAGACGTTATTATCGATCGTCATTACTATGATGATAAGGGTGCTTATTTATTGCCATCCTCATTTCAACAAGAGATGTTGGGGCGAATCGTAGAGGAATGTAAGAAGCGGGATCTGTCTCTTATTTTGTACAATGCCCCTGTTTCCACGGAATATATGGAACGGGTTCCTTCGAGTTATCGAGAATTGACGGATTCTTTGGCTCGGGAATACGTGGATGATAAAACGGTCTTTTATTTGAATTATACGGCTGTACCGTTACCTGATTCTTGCTATAGGGACACTGATCATTTGAATGAAATCGGTATCCATAGATTTACCCCGTTGTTAAACGATACCTTGACTTGTTTGGGGGTAATTTCGGAATAGTTTTCGTATATTTGTAGAATAAACGATCGAATTAAATATACCACATGAAAGGAAACCCGCTTTATATCCTGTTTTGGCTATTCCTTATTCTTTGCTTTGCCTGTTCGCCCGGTAAAAAAGAAAAGAAATATGTCATCGGTGTATCTCAATGCTCGATGACGGATATTTGGCGTCAATCCATGATACGTGATATGGAAGTGGAGGCTTTAAATCATCCGGAGATCGAGCTGGTCGTGATGGATGCCATTCAAGATAATGATACTCAGATCAGCCAGATAAAAGGTTTTATCAAGAAAAAGGTGGATTTGCTGATTATATCGTCGAATGAGACCGAGCCTGTTACGCCTGTCGCTGTTGAGGCGTACAGGGCTGGTATTCCCACTATCATATTGGACCGGAAAATTAATAGCGATGAATATACGACGTATATTGGAGCGGATAATTACGAGATCGGTCGCTCGATCGGAATGTACGTCAGCTCCTTGATCAAGAAGGAGACAACGATTTTAGAGATATGGGGACGGAGAGGCTCTTCCTCCGCTACAGAAAGACATCAAGGTTTTGTCGATGCGATGTCTATTGATCCGAATGTGAAGATCCGGGAGTTGGATGGGTATTGGTACAGGAAGAATGCCTATGAGGAAGTCTTGAAGCTGGATTCCATAGAGGATGTCGATATCGTTTTCGCTCATAATGATATGATGGCCTTAGGGGCCCGTGAGGCGATTGAGGAGCGAGATTCGTCGCTGGTGGGACACGTGGAATTTATAGGCGTGGATGGACTCTTGGGAGGAGGCTTGGGCGTGGAGGCGGTCGCGCAGGGTAAGTTGGATGCCTCTTTTTATTATCCGACAGGTGGTGGGGTGGCTATTAAGGTAGCTTGGCAGATCTTAAGCGGACAAGCTTATACGAAAAAGTATGCGTTAAGCACCGCTATGATCGATAAGACCAACGCCGGTACCCTTTATTTACAATCAGACCGGTTGGCAGAATATCAACGCCAGATCGAGAAACAGCGTGCGAATTTGTCGCAATTGCTCTCGAAATATAACTTTCTTTATAGTTCCTTGATTATTATCTTGATATTGGCGCTTTTGTTGGGTGGTTCCGCTATTTACACGGTTTATATTAATCGTAAAGTGCGCCAGAAGAATCATTTGTTGAATGAGAGAAATCGTTTGGTACAACAACAGAAAGAGGAACTCTCGGTAGCGAACCAGCGTATCGAGCAAGTCACGACACAGAAATTGCAGTTCTTTACGAATGTATCTCACGAGATAAAGACTCCTTTGACCTTGATTCTAGGGCCTCTGAACAAGATGGCGCAAGATGCCCCGGCAGGCGCTTTCGCGGATGATATCCGCATCGTTAAGAAGAATGCGGAACGCTTGAAACGTGTGATCGACCAATTGCTGGATTTCCGGAAGATAGAGAATAATAAGATGGGATTGCGGGTTACTAAGATGGATTTGGTCTTTTTAATCCAAGAGGTGAAATCTTATTTTAATACTCTGGCCCAGAGTAAGCGAATTGATTATACCTTCCTGCATGAAATGGATTCTCTTTTTGTTTGGGTGGATACGGACAAAATGGAGAAGATATTAACGAACTTGCTTTCGAACGCTTTTAAGTTTACCCCGGAGCAGGGGAAGATTACGATTCGTTTGCGGGAGGAGGAGACGGAGGTTGTCTTATCGGTGGAAGATAATGGAGAGGGTATTCCCCCGGAAAACCTAGCCTCCGTATTCGAGCGCTTTTTTACAAGCGGGCAAAGCTATGCTCCGGGAACGGGTATCGGACTGCATCTGACACGGGAATTTGTCCTTATGCATAAAGGCTCGATCCACGTGGAAAGCGAGCAAGGCGAACGGACAGTGTTTACCGTTCAGATCCCGAAAGGTAAATCTCATTTTGATGAATCTTGTGTCTTTCTGTCGAATGCGACAGAATCGTCCTCTGGTGTAGCGCATTTGGATATATCCCAAGTTCAAGAAACGTTGAATAAGAAATATGATTATATGATCTTGATCGTTGAGGATGATTGGGATATTCGCGCTTATTTACAGCATGAGTTGTCCGGGAATTTTAATGTACTTGTAGCGGAGAATGGTGCCAAGGCCTTGGATATTCTATTGAAGGAAAATGTATCACTGGTCGTCAGTGACGTGATGATGCCGGAGATGAATGGCTTCGAGCTTTGCCGCCGGGTTAAGTCGGATATGGCCCTCAGTCATATCCCGGTAATCTTGCTTACGGCTCTTTCGGATGACAGTCAACGCTTGTATGGATTTGAGGGGGGAGCGGATGAATATATCCAGAAACCGTTCAATATCGAGATCGTGAAATTACGTATCATTAAATTGTTGGAAGAACGTAATCGTTTGCGAGAGGTTTTCTTGAAAGAGTCTCAATCGCCTGCGGGACTTTCCATCGAGACAAAAGGGAAGGTAGAGAGTCTGGATGATTTGTTTATGCGTAAGTTTATCGCTTTGATAGAGGAGAATTATAGCGATCCCGATTTCAGTATAGAGAAAGGCAGTGAGAAACTGGGCCTGTCTCGTGTGCATTTATATCGAAAGGTGAAGGAGTTGTCCGGGATTACCCCTACGGACTTTTTGCGTAACTATCGTTTGAAAAAGGCATCCGCCCTATTGAAGCAGCGATCCGGAACGATTAGCGAGGTTGCTTATGCCACGGGATTCGGCTCGCCGGCCTATTTCTCCAAATGCTTTAAAGCGGTTTATAATATAACGCCAACCGAGTTTATAGAGTCTTTGTAAGGATGCTGCTTGTACAGATGTTACATACGGGTAACGTCTGTTATTGTCCCTTGAAAATAAATCTTTTATGTAACTTGTGTGATTTATCTTGTAGCTATAGTTATCGTTGTATTTATAACGATGATATACTTTTGCGGTGTCGATAAGTACGAAAGTTGTTTTTAATAGAAAGACCATGGAACAGGTGACTGAATCAAGACGTAAACCAATTGTCGTTGGGATTGGAGAATTATTATGGGATATGCTTCCTTCCGGGAAAAAGGCTGGGGGGGCCCCGATTAATTTTGTCTATCATGCGTCTTGCCTAGGTGCTGAGGGATATGCTATCAGCGCTGTCGGAGATGATGAGTTGGGTAAAGAGATCGTTGATGAGTTGGATAAGAATCATATCCAGCATTTGATCGAGAAAGTGCCTTACCCGACGGGAACCGTTCAGGTAGAGTTACGAGAAGGTATCCCTACTTATACGATTCATGAGCGAGTGGCTTGGGATCATATATCGCCTACATCCGATGCGATTGATTTGGCGGAGAAAGCGGACGCTATTTGTTTCGGTACATTGGCCCAGCGTTCCCGTCAGTCTCGGGAGACGATACAAGCGATCTCATCGTTTGCGCCGAAAGACGCTTATCGTTTGCTGGATATCAATCTTCGCCAGCGATACTATGATAAGGAGTTGATCGAGGAGTCTTTGTACTTAGCGAATGTGTTGAAGATGAATGATGAAGAGTTTAACGTTCTTCGGGACTTATTCGGCTTGAATGGAACTGAGAGGGAAGTGGCTTTATGGTTTATTGAGAAATACGGCCTTCGGATGTTTGTCTTGACTGCGGGGAGTTCCCATAGTACGATTTATACGAGAGAGGAGATCTCTACTTTGCCAACACCGGAGGTCATGGTGGCGGATACGGTCGGGGCGGGGGATGCTTTTTCGGGGGCTCTAATCATTTCGCTCTTAAAGGGGAAGTCCTTAAGCGAGGCCCATCATTTCGCTGTAAAGACAGCGGCTTTCGTTTGTACGAAAGAAGGTGCGTGGCCGGTTTATGAAGAGTAATTCGTTTATATCATATGTGTTTAGATGTTTTGAGTTTATACAATTTCGAATAGGTATTACGTTTTTAAGGTAAAAAGGTTGTTAGGATATAAGAAGAGAAAGGCAAAAAGAAAAAGATGGTTTTTGTTTTAGGTTAAGTTAGATTAGATTGGTGAAAAGTGGCTCGGCTGTTGAAGTCGGGCTATTTTTATGTCCTTATGTTTCCTTCAAATAGAATGGTCTCGATAACCTGCAAGATTCTTCTTACAGGCTAACGAGACCTTCCGCTTTTATCTTTTCTGATAGCTTACAATTAATAAGCTCTCTCCAATAACCAAGCATCTTGGAAGTTAGGAGCGTATTTCGCCTTGATGGCGTCACGGCTATCGGCGGCGTCCGCTTTATTGTCGAAGCTAGCGACGATCACACGCAACATCCCTTGCTCGTTCTCGCCCAACACTGCGTTGTAACCATCATTCTGCATACGTTCTTTTAATGCGTAAGCGTTTGTCTTGTTCTTGAAACTACCGACAACGACGCTATAACGTTTCAGACGGCTGGCGTCCTCACCTTGAGCGGCGTTGATTTTTTCCGTACGAGTGGTAGCCGTAGAGGTTCTGGGTTTTGAGACAGGAGCGACCTCAACAACTTCTTCCTCTTGTTCTACAACCTCAACAGGAGCTGTCGACTCTTTTTCTTTGGCCTGTTCGTAAGCAGCCTTGTACGCGCTCTGTTTAGGTTTACATGAGCCGAGTGCTAATACCATACATACAGCGGCTCCAAATAACCAAATCTTATTCATACTGTTCAGTTCTTATAATTAGTAACGCGAAGATATAAATTATATTTAGTACTTTCGCACTCAAATTGTAATATATTATAACGGCATGAATAAATCTATCGGAACAATGATTATGGCAACATCCCTACTGTTAGGTGCTTGCAATCCGGCTACGGATGTGAACGTGAAGGAGACCGGCGATAAGAACCTTATCGGGAAGTCGGACATCCGGATCAAAGACGGCCGCATGACCCCGGAGGCTTTGTGGGCCATGGGACGTATCGGCGGTATGAACGTATCTCCGGACGGGAAAAGAGTGGTGTATACGGTGGCGTACTATAGTGTACCGGAAAACAAGAGCAACCGTGAGGTCTTCGTGATGAACGCGGACGGATCGGATAATAAGCAAATCACGAAAACCGGATTCGCTGAGAACGAGGCCGTATGGATCAAAGGAGGAACCAAGATCGCTTTCTTATGTAACGAGAGCGGTAGCAGCCAGCTTTGGGAAATGAATCCGGATGGGACGGACCGTAAGCGACTTTCCGATTATGATAAGGATATCGAGGGTTTCGCTTTCTCTCCCGATGAGAAAAAGGTCTTGTTTATCTCGCAAGTGAAAACCGTGAACAGTACCGCTGATAAATATCCGGATTTGGATAAGGCGACAGGTGTTATCATTACGGATTTAATGTACAAGCATTGGGATGAGTGGGTGACTACCGTTCCGCATCCTTTTGTCGCCGATTTCGATGGCGAATCGATCAGCAATCCTGTGGATGTGATGGAGGGCGAGTTGTTTGAGAGCCCGATGAAGCCGTTTGGCGGTATCGAGCAATTGGCTTGGAACACTACCTCGGACAAGATTGCCTATACCAGCCGCAAAAAGACGGGTAAAGAATATGCGATCTCCACGAATTCGGATATTTATGTATATGATCTGAATACGAAGCAAACGACCAATATAACGGAAGAGAACAAGGGATATGATACGAATCCCACCTATTCTCCGGACGGAAAGAGCATCGCTTGGTTAAGTATGGAACGGGATGGTTACGAGGCGGATCAAAATCGCTTGATGGTAATGAATCTGGAGACGGGTGAGAAAACATTCGTAAGCAAGGATTTTGACTCCAACGTGGACTCTTATTGCTGGAGCGCTGATTGCGAGCGTATCTATTTCACGGGCGTTTGGCATGGCGAGTCGCAGGTTTATCAGATAGACTTGGCGAATGGCAATAAGATTACCCCGCTGACCGAAGGTATGTACGATTACGCCTCTGTCGCTCTTCTGGGCGATAAGCTGATCGCTCAACGTCATTCCATGAGCATGGGAGACGAGATCTATTCGATCGATTTGACAGGGGATCATACGGTAACTCAACTTACGTTCGAGAACAAGCATATTTACGACCAGCTTACGATGGGTAAGGTGGAGGAGCGTTGGATGAAGACGACAGATGGCAAGCAGATGCTAACGTGGGTTATCTATCCGCCTCAGTTCGATCCGAATAAGAAGTATCCTACCTTGTTGTTCTGTGAGGGTGGCCCGCAAAGCCCTGTTAGCCAGTTCTGGTCTTACCGCTGGAATTTCCAGATCATGGCGGCTAATGATTATATTATCGTGGCACCGAACCGTCGGGGGCTTCCCGGATTTGGCTTGGAATGGAATGAGGCTGTCAGTGGCGATTATGGCGGACAATGCATGAAAGACTATTTCACCGCTATTGACGAGGTAGCCAAGGAACCGTATGTAAATAAGGATCGCTTGGGGTGTGTAGGCGCCAGCTTCGGTGGATTCTCCGTATATTGGTTGGCAGGTCATCATGATAAACGTTTCAAGGCGTTTATCGCCCACGATGGTATCTTTAATATGGAAATGCAGTATCTGGAAACGGAAGAGATGTGGTTCGCCAATTGGGATATGGGTGGAGCGTACTGGGAAAAGCAAAACGCTACGGCTCAGCGTACATTCGCGAACTCCCCGCATAAGTTCGTGGACAAATGGGATACGCCTATCCTTTGTATCCATGGAGAGAAGGATTACCGGATCTTGGCTAATCAAGGAATGGCAGCGTTTAACGCCGCGGTTCTTCGGGGTGTACCGGCCGAGTTGCTGATTTATCCGGATGAGAACCATTGGGTATTGAAGCCCCAGAATGGCGTTCTATGGCAACGCACATTCTTTGAGTGGTTGGATATGTGGTTGAAGAAATAAAATTTGAAGGCCGTCCCCAAAGTATATAGCTTTGATGGACGGCCTTCTTTTCTCAACGCAATAACAAACTAAGCGATAGTAATATCCTTATCCAAATAAATATCTTGAATTGAATGAAGTAACTCCACGCCGTCTTTCATCGGACGTTGGAACGCCTTTCTTCCGCTAATCAGCCCCATGCCACCCGCACGTTTGTTTATGACAGCAGTGACGACAGCGTCTTTAAGATCTGAGGCGCCATGAGATTCCCCGCCGGAGTTGATAAGCCCGACACGTCCCATATAATTATTGGCTACTTGGTAACGGCAGAGGTCGATCGGATGTTCTGTCGTTAACTCTGTGTACATCTTTTGATCGATCTTCCCGAAATTGATAGCGGTGAAACCTCCGTTGTTCTCCGGTAGCTTCTGCTTGATGATATCGGCCTTGATCGTGACACCAAGGTGATTAGCCTGTCCGGTCAAATCGGCTGCCGCGGAATAGTCGATGCCATCCTTTTTAAAAGAGCTGTTTCGTAAATAGCACCATAATACGGTCGCCATACCTAGTTCATGGGCATACTCGAATGCGTCGGCAATCTCGACTAGCTGACGTCGGCTTTGCTCTGATCCGAAATAGATCGTGGCCCCTACAGCTACGGCGCCCATATTCCATGCTTCCTTCACCGTACCGAATACGATTTGATTGTAAGAATTCGGATAAGTAAGAAGCTCATTATGATTTAGTTTTACCAAGAATGGAATCTTATGAGCATATTTTCGTGCGACTGACCCTAGTATGCCGAACGTAGAAGCGACTGCGTTGCAACCACCCTCGATCGCTAATTTTACGATATTCTCCGGATCGAAATAAATGGGGTTTGGAGCGAAGGAAGACCCTGCGGTATGCTCGATATCTTGATCTACCGGGAGGATAGAAACATATCCGGTGTTAGCTAATCTTCCGTGCCCCAACAAGGTTTGCAGACTATTGAGAGTCTGTATGTTTCTATCTGAATTGCCCCACACATCGTCCACGCAAGTGGGTGATGGAAGATGAAGCAGCGATTTATCAATAGTCTTACATACGTGATTTAAATAATAATCACTTTTGTCTCCTAATAAACTAATAATCTTTGATGTATCCATATAAATAAATATTTACTTAGTAAACAATCGCTGTCAAAAATAAGTTCCATAGTTTTTATCGATTAACACATAGAATTAATCTATCGATGAATTATGGTAGTATCGGATAGTTTAGTTAATTTTGTGCCATACAACCAATAAAAATTTTGCGATATATGAAAAAGAAATGGATTTGCACAGTATGTGGTTATGTACACGAAGGTGATGAGGCTCCTGAGTTCTGCCCTCAATGTAAACAACCGAAAAGCAAATTTAAGGAATTAGTAGAGACAGAAGGTGCGTTGCAGTTCGTTGACGAACATGTACTAGGTGTTGCTAAAGGTGTAGACCCAGTGATTTTGGAAGGTCTGAACGCTCACTTTATGGGAGAATGTACCGAAGTTGGTATGTATTTGGCCATGAGCCGTCAAGCAGACCGTGAGGGTTATCCTGAGGTAGCTGAGGCATTCAAGCGTTACGCTTGGGAAGAGGCTGAGCACGCTGCTAAGTTCGCAGAGCTTCTTGGCGACGTAGTTTGGGATACGAAGACTAACTTGAAAAAGCGTATGGAAGCTGAGGCTGGCGCATGCGAGGACAAGAAACGTATCGCTACATTGGCTAAACAACAGAATTTGGACGCAATCCATGATACCGTACATGAGATGTGCAAAGACGAGGCACGTCATGGCAAAGGATTTGAAGGTTTATATAATCGTTATTTCAAGTAATTTAGAGGTATTAGTTATATGTTTTAAAGAGGGGCGTTCTGTGAAGAATGCCCTTTTTTGTATTTGATAAAGTAATTTTAGCCTTTCAAGAGAATAACGATACTATATTTTATGTACTTTTGTACACGTCAACCACAAGGAAAGATGCCGGAGTGGTCGAACGGGCCGCACTCGAAATGCGGTGAGCGGGTAACCGCTCCCTGGGTTCGAATCCCAGTCTTTCCGCTTGATAACTATGACTTATCCACGCAGAATACTAAATGAAGCATATCGATATTGCGATAATGTTTTATGAAATTTGCGATTTCCCTCATATCGTTTCTTAGTGCTACTTTTTGAGAGGGGATATTTGTGTCCCGTATGATGGAGTATACTTTGTCGAAGTTAAGGATATTGAAGGCGTATTCCTTACAAGCTATGGCGGCCTCGGTAGCATAACCTTTATGCCAGTATTCCGCCCTAAGCAAATAACCGATCTCCGGAACCTGTTGACCGTTGAATTCTTGATAGGTGAGACCACACTGACCGATAAGCTCTCCGCTGCCTTTCTCTATCATCCCCCATAAGCCAAAGCCATCGTTTTGATACCTCCTTAATTGCTTATCAAGCCATTCTTGTACCTCTTTTTTACTGAACGCTCCTTCGTAAGCGTACATTACAATCGGATCTTGTAAAAGCTTACAGATATCATCAAAATCATCTTGTTTTAATTCCCTTAATAGGAGTCGCTTTGTCTTTAGTATCATCTCTTTCATACGATATTTTTTCTTGTCTTCTCAAATTGTTGGATGACTAGTTAGAATATATCGCTCAAGGAATACCGGAGTTGATCCATCATCAACGGCACTTCCGCCTCCTCGATTCCCGCTACAAGAAGATCGGGGATATCTTGATTGAACTGCTCTTGGAACTTCGAGAAATCACCGGACTCTTTCTCCACGGCTTTTTTATAAAAAGCAAGCGCTCCCTTTATATTCTGTAATGCCCATTCCGTATGTCCCGCATTCAAGAAATCTTGGGTGTTGGGTTGATTATCCATGATCTTTTTGTAATAATTACGGGCCTGATCGTATTTACCGGTCAAGAAAGAACACCAAGCGATCGGACGCCAAGCCTTCGTGCTTTTATTGTCCAGATAATCTACCTTGAAATAATATTTCAGCGCTTCATTATAATTCTTGAGTTCAAGATGGCAGTGGCCGATACATATTTGGATCGATAAATCATCCGGATTGAAAGCCTCGTAACGATGATAGTATTTCAACGCTTCTTCCGGTTGCTTTAAGGTACGGTAACAACCGGCGATCCGGCGAATAACCCATTTACTGTCCGGATTGATAAGATCCGCATGTAAATAAGCCTCCAAGGCGCCTTGTATATCGCCATTCATTTGTTTGCAGTAACCGATTTTCTGGAATAAGATATCACTTTCTTGATTTGCATCGGATAAGCGATTGTAGATCGTGAGCGCGTCAAGGAAGTAATTCTTCCGGAGATAATACTCCGCTATAGTTGTCAAACTTTCCTCATCACTGACGTAAGGCTGCAAAATTGGCAGGTTATGAAAGTCTAGCGCAGATGTAAATATGTCATCAAAATCCAGATGTCCCGGATAAAGTTTGAAGAAACGATACAAGTCCTGTATGTACTGTCCGGATATGATTTCCAGTTTTCCCCGTTTACTGATCAATTCCTCCTTTGTTTGCTGAATCATCTCGGAGGCTTGACTACCAAACTGTCCCATCATCATTTGACGGGCTTGATCCGGCAATTGCATCATACTGAAATATAAGGAGTATTTATCGGAATTACACATGAATGCCGCAAGAGTCATGGAATCTAGCATGTCCTTTTCCGTTTGATTCTTGCTCAACTGATTGCCAAAAGCGGAATGCTCGGTCGTGAATGGCATGAACCAGTTACCCAGTTCCCGGAAAAAGGGGAAATGCTTTAGGTGCACGAAAGTAGAGTGCATTACGTCCGCGCCTTCTTGTTGTAGTTCGCTGAACTCCTCCATTTTCTTCCCTAAGGAGCTGTTCGATAACATATTCTGCCACTCCGGATTCATCTCGTTTCCGAGAAGTTCCGGATTAATATCCTTTAAGTTTATCTTTTGACTGATTTTAGGGCCTAGCTTGATCATCTCCGGAATGATCTCGTCTTGTAGCTTACGGGTGATCTTCTCTGTCTCACGGGCTAGGATAAAACGAAGGGTAATCGTTCGGATCGCTTTCGTGAAATTAGGGAATCCCTCGGATAAAGCCGCTAGCCGATCCGCTATCTGCGGATATAACGCCGTACGTTTTCTATAGGTATAGAGTGTCAGGAGAATCCCGATCAACGCGCGGTAACGAATCTCATCTTCTTGGAGATTGGCCGCATCGAATAATAATAGCAGTTTCTCCTTATCGAAAGCGGCTTGCAATCCCAACATTAATGCCGATACGATTTGGCTACCGATGATAAAAGGCAACTCCTGGTCATTCAATAGGTTCCTGATGGAGGCTATTTCTTCCTTATTGAGAGGATTCGAGGTCCAGATCTTATTGAATAATAGGATCGTGGCGGATTCGATTTGCTGCAGCTCCGTAATGGTTCCGGTCGGAGTCTCTATCTTCACCAAAGAGGCGTTTCTCAAGACCTTATGGAGCTGGTCATAGTTGGTAAGCTCCTTTTGCATCATTCGCCTACGGCTATAATAGGAGAGAGGCGAATCTACCGATAAGGCCTTGTGCTTCACTATATCCGCGAACTCATAGCTGGATGCGATCAAGTTGTTGTATATCTGGTCTTGCATCGGATCTTTAGCCCCCTCGATCCGGTATCGCAACATATATTTATAAGTATCTTGTAGCTCGTTCAACCTGTCTTGGAATGAGTACTCACGTATTCCCGCTATTAAACCTTGGAGAAAATCGAACGCATTCTTTAGCTCCTTTTCGTCTAATGAACCGATAATTCGGTTGTATGCTTTATTTATTTCTTGTATTGTCATATACTATTAACAACAAATGGTATGCCAAAAGTATAGTATTTAGGCTAAATTTCCTATCTTCGCGTACCTAAAAATAAATTTAGCAGATGAAGAATATCCGCAATTTCTGTATTATTGCTCATATTGACCATGGGAAAAGTACCTTGGCAGACCGTTTGCTTGAGTATACCAAGACAGTAGAAGGTAAAGACATGCAAGCTCAAGTCCTTGACGACATGGATTTAGAGCGTGAGCGTGGTATTACGATCAAGAGCCATGCGATCCAGATGAAGTATAATTATAAGGGTGAAGAATATATACTGAACCTGATCGATACTCCGGGACACGTGGACTTCTCGTATGAGGTTTCCCGTTCTATCGCCGCCTGCGAGGGTGCGTTGCTGATCGTGGACGCGGCCCAAGGTATTCAGGCGCAAACCATCTCTAACCTGTATATGGCGATAGAGAATGACTTGGAGATTATTCCGGTGATGAACAAGATCGACCTGCCTAGCGCCATGCCGGAGGAGGTAGAGGACCAGATCGTGGAACTGTTGGGCTGCCCTCGTGAGGATATCTTACGGGCGAGCGGAAAGACAGGCGAGGGAGTGACTGAGATCTTGAATACGATCGTGGAGAAGGTCCCGGCTCCGAAAGGTGACCCGGAGGCTCCGTTGCAGTGTCTGATTTTTGACTCCGTTTTTAATCCGTTCCGTGGTATTATCGCTTACTTCAAGGTGGTAAACGGCGTGATCCGTAAAGGTGACCATGTGAAGTTTATCGCTACAGGAAAAGAGTATGACGCCGACGAGGTAGGTATATTGAAATTAGATATGTGCCCCCGTGAGGAGATCCGGACGGGAGACGTAGGATATATCATTTCCGGTATCAAGACGTCCCGGGAGGTGCGTGTCGGTGATACGATCACTCATGTGTCTCGCCCGGCTAAAGATGCGATCGCCGGTTTTGAGGAGGTGAAGCCGATGGTCTTCGCCGGTGTCTATCCAATCGATAGCGAGGATTTCGAGAACCTTCGTGCGTCATTGGAGAAATTGCAGTTGAACGACGCTTCCTTGACTTTCCAGCCGGAGAGTTCCGCCGCGTTGGGTTTTGGGTTCCGTTGCGGTTTCTTGGGCTTGTTGCATATGGAGATTGTTCAGGAGCGTTTGGATCGTGAGTTTAATATGGATGTGATAACCACTGTACCGAACGTTTCTTATATCGTTCATACAAAGAAAGGGGAGGTGATCGAGGTACATAATCCGGGAGGCTTGCCGGACCCGACTTTGATTGATCATATCGACGAGCCGTTTATCCGTGCTTCCGTGATCACGAACACTACCTATATCGGCCCGATCATGACACTCTGTCTGGGTAAGCGTGGCATCCTGCTTAAGCAAGAATATATTTCAGGTGATCGTGTCGAGATTCATTATGACTTGCCGTTGGGCGAGATCGTAATCGACTTTTATGATAAGTTGAAGAGTATTTCAAAAGGGTACGCTTCTTTCGATTACCATTTACATGATTTCCGTCCCAGTAAGTTGGCTAAATTAGATATCCTGTTGAACGGTGAGCCGGTAGACGCTTTGTCTACATTGACGCACGTGGATAATAGCGTTACTTTCGGACGTCGTATGTGCGAGAAACTGAAAGAGTTGATCCCCCGCCAGCAATTCGATATCGCTATCCAAGCGGCGATAGGCGCTAAGATTATCGCTCGTGAGACAATTAAGGCTGTCCGTAAAGACGTGACGGCGAAATGTTATGGAGGCGATATCTCCCGTAAGCGTAAATTGCTGGAAAAACAGAAAGAGGGAAAGAAACGAATGAAGCAGATCGGTACGGTAGAAGTTCCGCAAAAAGCGTTCTTGGCCGTATTGAAGCTGGATTAGAAAGTCAATGGAATCCGTTCGCTAACTCAATGGATTTATAAAGAAAAGTCAATGGATTCTGTAACGGATTCCATTGACTTTTTTTATATAAATGGGTCACTTCTCGTTCACGAGCCGTATCCCGCCATCTTCCAGCGTGATAAGATGTTGCTTATAGAGTGCCCCGATCGCTTGTTTGAAAGCTTTCTTGCTACAGCGGAATAAGGAATAGATCACGTCCGGATCGCTCTTGTCGTGTACCGGGATGTATCCCCCTTGTGTTTTCATCGCTTCCAGAATGACGCCGGCGATCCCCTCTACCTTTTGGTAGCCTTGCGGTGTTAGGCTTACGTCTATCTTATCATCCTCACGCACCTCTTTTATATAGCCTTTCAGATGCTCACCTTTCTCAAGACGCTGGAATACCTCATTATAATAGATCAATCCCCAATGCTGGTTATTGATGATCACCTTATAGCCAAGATCCGTCTCGTCGGCTACCAATAACTGAACCTCTTGATTCTGCTCGTAATCGATAGGGGTATTGTTCAAGAACTTCTCGATACGTGCGGATGCCATGATACGTCCTGTCACATGATCCAGCCGGACGTAGACCAAGTACCATTTCCCCTCTCTCATCGGCATTTTCTGCTCCTTGAAAGGAACGAGCAAATCTTTCATGATTCCCCATTCCAAAAATGCGCCAGCATTATTCACGTCTTTTACCTCCATGAACTGGAACTCCCCGACCGTTGCCAGAGGACGTGCGGTAGTAGCGATCAACCTCCCTTCATTATCATGATAAATAAACACCTCGACCTCATCCCCGGGTTTCACGTTTTTAGGTACGTAACGAGTCGGCAACAAGATCTCCACCCCGTTACCTCCATCCAGATAAACCCCGAAGTCAAGGTCTTTCACTATTTTCAGCGTGTTGTATTTTCCTATCTCAACCATATGTTTTTGTTTTGTCACAAACTTACGCAATAATCATGAAAAAGCGGTAAAAACAACTATAATTTTGATTTAGCATGCAGCAATATCTAGACAATTGCATCGTTATAGAAGTATCTTTATACTTGTGGTCCTTTTGAGACCTCATGTTCAAACTAAAAAACGTATATTTGCACCTTATTTGAAGAAAACAAAGATTATGAGAGTGAAATTAGTATCAGTAGTGGCATTGTTTGTCTTATTGTTAGGGGCTTGTTCTGTTCCTAAAGATGTGGTTTATTTCCAAGGAGTGGATGCCTTGACCCCCGAACAGGTGAGTAAGATGAATCAAGCTTATACGTCTCGTATCAGTAAAGATGATTTACTGGCGATATCTGTTACAGCTCCGGATCCGTCCGTGACGACGCCATTTAATCCCCCTGTTTTTGCGTATGCGCAGCAAGGTGACCAACCTATCGCTGCCTCTCAATCAATGTATACTTACCTTGTTGATTCGGATGGTAATATAAATTTCCCTGTATTAGGGAAGATTCATGTCGCAGGTTTATCAAAACAAGAACTGTGTGATGAGTTACAAAGTAAATTGTCAAAATACATAGAAAACCCATTGGTTAACGTGCAGATTACAAATTATAGAATTACGGTAATGGGAGAGGTAAATCGTCCCGGTACTTTTACTATAAAGAATGATCGAATCTCTATTTTAGATGCGTTTGGGTATGTTGGAGATTTGGCGATTACAGCCAATAGGAAGAATATTTTGCTGATAAGAGATAATGATGGGCAAAAAGAATTTGTTCGTATGGATATAACTGATCCTTCGCTATTTACATCTCCCTATTTTTATTTAAGGCAAAATGACGTTATTTATGTTGAGCCCAATTTGGCAAAGCAGCGTAATTCTCGATTTAGTCAAAGCAAACAGTATAATATAACTGTATTCTCCTCGATAATTAGTGCGATTTCTGTTATTTCTTCGATGGTGATCACGATTATTAATATTAAGAAGTAATTGTTTAGCTATGGATTCAACAAATATAGGAAATGAGACTATAAGTTTAAAGTCTATTCTAATAGGGTATCTAAGGCACTGGAGATTATTTCTAGGCACTTTTGTTATATCTCTAATACCAGCTGTATTATATTTGATTTATTATCCGACAACTTACGAAGTAATGGCTCGTTTTAAAGTTCAAGATGATACTTCCATGTCCTCAGGAAATATGTCTTTGGGAGATGCGGCAGGTTTGATGAAATCTTTTGGTTTGAATGGAGGAGGTAGTGCGGGTATTGTTATTGATGATGAATTAGCGGTGTTAAAGTCTCATACTTTATGGTATGAGGTTGTTTCAAAATTGGGCTTAAATGCAGAGTATGTTGAACCGTTAACTTGGAAATATAAACAGTATGTGAATACCCCTTTTCTGATGGTTGCAGATTCTAGCACATTGAAATCTCAAGAGGAAACAATAGAGTTTTATGTCCGGGAAGATCGTGAGGGAAAAATAAAGATCGAAGGGAAGACAAAAAGTCAGAAGCGGTCTTATGAGTTTTCTTCATTACCTGCGATCGTTGAATTCGGTAATAATCGGTTTATCCTAAGTTATGGAGCCAACCATAAATTGGGAGAAAGCATGAAACTTTATATAACCATGAGGCCGGCTGGTTTTGTTGGAGATGATTTTGCGCAGGATATAGAAATTGAGACTTACTCAGATAATTCAAATGTTATAGAATGTACTTTGAGGGAATATGAGAAAAAACGAGGTATTGACGTTTTAAACGCATTAATGTTTGAATATAATAATCGTGCCGATTCAATAAATAATAAAGAAGCTCGTGCTACAATACAGTTTTTGGATGAGCGAATCAATAAGGTAATATCGGATTTAGCTAATGCTGAACGATCTATAGAGATCTATAAGAAAAATAACCAAATGACTGACTTGACAGCCGATGTGCAATTTTATGTGGATCAAATGAAAGAGATCCAAACGAAAATTGTTGAGATGGAGGCTCAAGGGCATGCTATTAGATTTATGGAAGACTTCGTGCAAAATCCTGCTAATAAGTATAATTTGGTACCCGTATTGATGAATGTCCAAGAAGGAGAGAAAGGCGGTTCCATAACTACTTATAATGAGTTGTTGGTAAATCGTCAGCGAATGTTGCAAAACTCGAAAGAGGACAACCCTTTATTTACTGTGATGGATAAGCAATTAGATCAAATGCGTAAGAGTGTTGCCCTTACGATCAAGAATGCGCAAGAAAGCCTGAATTTGACATTGAAAGATCTCAAGTCTAAGGAGAAGGCTATTTTGGATAAAATGGGTAACGTTCCAACTCAAGAACGAGAATTCATGAATTATAAGCGTGATCAAGAGATTGCTCAAGGTGTTTATTTGATATTATTACAAAAACGAGAAGAGGCATTATTGAAATTAAATAAAAGTATGAATAGGGCATTGATTGTTGATGAGGCATTTGTGAAGAGTACACCCGTGGCCCCTCGTAAACTATATGCTGCTCTCGCCGTGTTTTTATTGACAATTGTGGTTCCTGTCGTATATTTATTCTGTAAAGAGCAACTTATAGAACTAAAAAGAGAATACGATAAAACAAGGAAACAAGCTGGCGTGATATAATGGATACTGATATATATATATGTTCTAAGCCATTGCAATATTTTAATGTAAGAAATATTGGATATGGAAATGCATCTTCAAAAAAGGTTCTAATTATTTTAGGACATTTTAGGGATGCGGAATTGTTCTTTCATCAAGTTAAGACATTTGATGATACATGGAATGATATATTATATTTCAAAGATTTGTTTCATTTGGATTTATATTTGTTTTTTCACCCAGTAAATACGTTGTTCGTAGAGGTAGATGCTTCTTTTGTTTATGGAATATTTTTTAAGCTATCCCGATTTAAACGAATGTATATGTTTGAAGAAGGATTCGGAAGCTACAGAAGAGATCGTTTTGATAATTCAAAAGGCTTGAAGAATATAATAAATAAGCTTACGGGTGTTGGTGACCATATTGGTTTTTCAAAGTTTCTTACGGGGCAGTTTCTTTATTTGCCGGATTTGTATAGGTCTCAGTTCCCAGGATATTCAAAATCTTTGAAATCATTCCAGAAGCCCTTTGTTAAGAGGTTAAGGGAAGAATTACCATTGTTTTTGAATTTTTCTACGGGATATGAAGAATTTTTATCTGTGAAAAATAAATCGGTTGGAATTTATTTAACTAATCATCAAATTAATGTAAACATATTGAAAGCTCTGGATAAAGAGAAAAATGATTTTGATTATGTTTATGTGAAATTGCATCCTCATATAAAAAAAACAGAGGATTTGTATCAATATGGATTAAAAATAGTACAATCAAACATAATGGTTGAGTTTTTAATTCTAATCTTGTTGGATAATGGAAATAAACTTTCTGTTTTTCATGAAAATAGTACATCAGTGATTTGGTTTCAGGATCGTATTATTAATAAAAATATGGGACAACCATTTGAAGAGTATGATATTGTAGCTTCTTATATACAATCGAAGGAGTTATAGAATAGATATAAATAGAAGTAATATGTTAAATGAAAAGTCTGTTTTAATTACTGGAGGAACAGGTTCTTTTGGTAAAAAATTCGTGGAGACAATCCTTCGTGATTATCCTCAAGTGAAAAGAATTGTTATTTATTCACGTGACGAGTTGAAACAGTTTGAGCTGAAGCAAAAATACCCTGCGTCAAAGTATCCTCAATTACGTTTCTTTATTGGAGACGTCCGGGATGGAGAACGTTTGGAACGTGCTTGCGAAGGCATAGATGTAATTATTCATGCTGCGGCTATTAAGCAAGTGGATACGGCCGAATATAATCCGGATGAATGCATAAAGACAAATGTACATGGAGCTCAAAATGTGATTAATGCAGCCTTGCGTACAAAAGTAAAGCATGTTGTGGCTTTATCTACGGATAAGGCTTGTGCTCCGATTAATTTATATGGGGCTACAAAGCTGACTTCTGATAAGTTGTTTGTTGCCGCAAATAATATTAGTGGTCCGCGGGATATCAAGTTTTCAGTGGTCCGTTATGGCAATGTTATGGGATCAAGGGGCTCTGTTATTCCTTTTTTCATTAACAGGAGAGATTCAGGTGCGGTAGAGTTACCTATTACGAATATGAAGATGACTCGTTTCAATATTTCGTTAGAAGCGGGAGTTGCTTTGGTCATGTTCGCTATCGGTCATCATTTAGGAGGTGAGATTTTTATTCCTAAGATTCCATCTTATCGAATAGTGGATGTTGCGAAGGCTATTGCGCCTAACCTTCCATTGGTGGAGGTCGGTATACGCCCCGGGGAAAAATTGCATGAGGAAATGATTACGGTCACGGATGCCATGAATACTATAGATCTAGGTCCTTATTATGCGATCTTGCCCTCTGTTGCGTTTAATCATAAATATGAAGACTATGTAAATCATCATAATGCGGTTAAGGTTCCAGAGGGATTCCATTATAGTTCTGATACGAATACGGAATGGGAGACTGTAGAGTCTATGCGGGAAAAAATAAAGAAATATGTAGATCCTAATTTTGAGATAAAATGATTACTAAACCTATTCCTTATGGACGTCAGCATATTACGGATGAGGATATTCAATGTGTAATAGATGCCTTAAAGTCGGATTATTTAACTCAAGGGCCAAAAATAAAAGAATTTGAGGAGGCTTTTGCCTCTTATGTCGGCTGTAAATATGCTATAGCAGTTAATAATGCTACGGCGGGTCTTCATTTAGCGGCTACGGCACTTGATGTGAATCTGGGTGATAAAGTGATTGTGACTCCTTTGACTTTTGCGGCTAGCGCTAATTGTATTCGCTTTCGGGGAGGTGAGGTTGTGTTCTGTGATGTAGAGGAAGATACCTATTTGATGGATATAAAGAAATTAAGCCGTTTATTGTCACAATCTCCCAAAGGCACTTATAAGGGAATTGTTTTGGTTGATTTTGCGGGTTATCCAGCCAATTTGGAGGCCTTTCGTCAATTGGCGGATGAGTACGGCTTATGGATTATAGAAGATGCTTGTCATGCTCCGGGTGGATATTTTATTGATAGTAAAGGTGAAAAGCAGCTATGTGGCAATGGGAACTTTGCGGATATTAGTGTTTTTTCGTTTCATCCGGTAAAACATATTGCGACTGGCGAGGGGGGGATGGCTACGACAAATAGTAAGAAATTATATGAAAAACTTTGTCTATACCGTACACACGGCATTACCAAGGATCCGGCACTTTTGTGCGAGAACCATGGTGGCTGGTATTATGAGATGCAAGAGCTTGGATATAATTATCGGATTACTGATTTTCAGGCAGCTTTAGGAATATCACAATTGAAAAGAGCCGATATGGGATTGGCACGGCGGCAAGAGATTGCCCGGCGATATAGGGAAGGTCTTTCCGATCTGAAGGGGGTTTCACTCCCTTTTGTATCGGATCAGGTCTTTCATGCCTATCATTTATTTATAATCCAAGTGGAGGACAGATTAGGATTATATGATTATTTGCATAAGAATAATATTTATGCGCAAGTTCATTATGTCCCTTTGCATCTGACCCCTTATTATAGGCAGTTAGGAAATAAAGAAGGAGATCAACCTGTGATGGAGGAATATTATAAGCATTGTTTGAGTCTGCCAATGTATCCGACACTGACTGATGAAGAGCAGGAATATGTAATAGCGAAGATTAAAGAATTCCTTTCTTAAAAAACAAATAGAGAGATGGACCAAAATATTCCTGCGGTTAGCATTGTTATCCCAGTATTTAATGTGGAAAAATACATTGGGAAATGTTTGGATTCGTTGATTTCCCAGACATTGCATAATATTGAGATTATCTGTGTGAACGATTGCTCTACAGATAAATCATTAGATATACTTCGGGATTATGAGGCAAAGGATAATCGTATTGTTGTTATTGATTTACCTCGCAATATAAAACAAGGGGGAGCCCGTAATGTCGGGATAAAAAAAGCGAGGGCTCCTTTCCTTGGTTTTGTTGATAGCGATGATTGGGTTTCTCTTGACATGTATGAAAATCTCTATACATTAGCGGTTACGCATGATGCGGAAATGGTATGTGGTGACTATTTTCAGTATTATAGTGAACAAGATATTCGTTTACGGATTAACTGTAAACCTGAATGGTTTTCATTGCCTGAACATGAAAGAAATAAGCGTTTTATTGAAGGTGAATGTCGGATTTGGACTAATATAATCAAAAAAGAAGTCTTTATCAGAAATAAAATAGAATTTCCTGAGGAGCTATTCTATGAAGATAATGCGATTGTAACTGCTCTATATTTGAGCGCGAGAAAGATCGTGAAGGATACCCATCCTTATTATTATTATCGTTGTAATAATATTTCTACGACTCGGAGTATTAATAACTATCGCTTTTTTGACCGTTTGAAGACTTCTAAAATGTTTTTGGATAATATGCGTAGATTAGGTATCTATGAGATATATCCGGAAGAAGTAGAGTTTCGATTTACTGAGCTTTTTTATGTAAACTCAATTCTAGGCGCCATATCACAGTTTGATCCTCCTGAGAAAAAGTATGTGAATCAAATCAAGCGGGAGATGGAAGAGATATTTCCTTGTTTCATGAAGAATAGTTATTACAAGACAAAAGTTCCATTGAAACTTCGTATATTGCTTCGTGCTATTTATTTTCAGACTGATTTGGGCATAAGCTTGTATCAGATTTTGGTTAAATTAAGATCATAAAAATAACGAAAAAATGAAATGTTTGGCAATAATACCAGCACGAGGAGGTAGTAAACGGATTCCTCATAAAAATATAAAACCTTTTTTGGGCAGACCGATAATAGCATATTCAATAGAGGCCGCTCTTGGTTCCGGACTGTTTGAGGAGGTGATGGTTTCGACGGATGATGTGGAAATCGCCGAGATAGCCCGTCAAGAAGGGGCTTCTGTCCCTTTTCTGCGTTCTACGGAAAATGCTAATGACTATGCTACATTGGCGGATGTATTGGTCGAGGTTGTCAATGCCTATAAAGGGAGAGGGTATGAGTTTGACTTGATCTGTTGTTTGCTTCCAACAGCCCCATTGATTTCTTCCGAGGATGTTCGTTCTGCTTATGATCAGTTAGTTATGTCTACCTTTGATTCTATCTGTCCGGTGGTCGCTTTCTCATATCCGATACTGCGTTCTTTATCGATAGATGAAAAAGGAAATTTAAACATGAATTGGCCAGAGTATAGATTTAGCCGGAGTCAAGATTTGCGCCCCGCCTATCATGATAGTGGTACGTTTTATTGGATAAAGACCTCTTCTCTATTAAAAGATAAAAAATTGCTAAGTGAGAATGGCACGGCGATTGTTCTGGATGAGTTTCGTGTACAAGATATTGATACGGATACAGATTGGGCTTTAGCGGAGATGAAATATAAACTACTTCATATGAGTTGATATGAGAGTTCTGATTTTAACTGAGGGATATTCGCACACAGGCTATGGGCATATTTCCCGTTGTACGGCTATTGCCCAAGTATTTCGGGAGAGAAACGCAAATGTAACCTTTATTGTGAATGGGGATGAGAGTGTAAAAAATTTAGTACAATCTTATCCTCTGTTTGTCTTTAATTGGTTGGAGAACACGGAACGTTTGCTTGAGTATCTATCTCAAGATGACATAATAGTTATTGATTCCTATTTGGCAGGAAAAGGACTTTATACCGAAATAAGACAGCGGGTAAAGGTTGCTGCTTATTTAGATGATTTTAATCGTTTGGAATATCCGGAGGGAATCATCATAAATGGGACAGTCGGTGCGGAATTGATTCCCTATAAACGGAATCTTGGACAACGTTATTTGTTAGGAAAGGATTATGTGATTTTACGTGAGGCATTTAAAAACTTATGTGGTCATAGAGAAATCCGGGAGAAAATAAAGACTGTCCTAATTACTTTCGGAGGTAGTGATCCTTTAAATCTAACGCCAAAAATTTTGGAGAAGTTGACGAATTGCTATGCTAATTTGAGGAAAATCGTTATCTTAGGGCCTGCATTTTCTCATAAGGCAGAAATAGAGAGGATGGCGGATGATAATACGGTTATATACCGTAATGTAGAGGCTGAAGTGATGAGAGATTTGATGTTAGCTGCGGATCTTGCGATCTCTGCGGCTGGACAGACGATAAACGAATTGGCGATAACAGGTCTGCCATCCGTTATCTTTAAGGTGGCTGAAAACCAAGGTAACAATATTGCGGGGTGGAAGAATATTGGCTTTGTCGATGAATTTATTGATGCCACAAAAGATTGGCATATAGATGATCTGGATAAGATTATGTTAAAATTTGAGAACTCCGAATATCGGCGGGAGATTTTTTGTCGGGGGATAAGTCAAATCGATGGAAAAGGGGCTCATCGGATTATGAAAGCTGTAACCCGGATGTTTTATGAGATGAATATGGATATGAGATTGGCTAAAGAAGAAGACTTACTACCTCTGTTCGAGCTTACGAATGATCGGATGGTACGGCAAAATTCTTTTTCGACCCATGCTATATCATTGGATGAACATAGAAATTGGTTTTATGCGACCTTAAAGAATAGAGCAAGAAGACTATTTGTCTTTTACGAGAAAGAGAAATTAATTGGACAAGTCCGTTTCGATATTGAGGAAAATAACAGTGCGGTGATTAGTATAAGTATCGGAGCTAACTACAGAGGATTTGGACTTGCTCTTTGCTTATTGGAAAAGGCTTTGAGGCATTTCCATGAGCGTGAAAGGCAAATAAGTAAGATTTACGCATATGTGAAAACCGAGAATATGGCTTCAAGATATGCGTTTATTCGTGCTGGTTTTAAGGATTGTGTTAGTGATAATAAACATGCGTTGAAGTATTGTTATGTGTATGGAAACTAATTTATTCGAATATTTTGGTCTTGATCGGGAAGATTCCGATCGGGTATTTATTATAGCGGAAATGTCTGCGAATCATAATCATGATTTCAACATCGCCGTAGAGACCGTGAAAGCAGCCAAGGCTGCTGGTGCGGATGCCATCAAATTGCAAACCTATACGGCGGATACTCTTACATTAGATTGTGATAATGCTTATTTTCAAATAAAGCAAGATACTTTATGGGATGGAACCACATTGTATAAATTATATCAGAACGCCTTTACTCCTTGGAAATGGCAACCTGAATTAAAACGTATTGCGGAAGAGGAAGGTCTGATTTGTTTCTCATCTCCATTTGACAAAACATCTGTGGATTTCTTGGAGGCTATGGATGTTCCGGCATATAAGATCGCTAGCTTTGAGATTACGGATATTCCTTTGATCGAGTATGTGGCCTCAAAGATGAAACCAGTCATAATATCAACGGGAATAGCTACTTATGAGGATATTGAGGGGGCGATAGCCGCTTGCAAAAGAGTCGGTAATGATCAGATTGCCTTATTGAAATGTACATCTTCTTATCCGGCTCCTGTGGCGCTTGCGAACTTGAGGACGATTCCTGATATGAGAAAGCGTTTCAAACTTCCTGTAGGGCTTTCAGATCATACGATGTCTAGTTCGGTGGCGGTAGCCTCGGTTGCGTTGGGTGCTCGAATTCTCGAGAAGCATTTTATTTTGGATCGGGGTATAGGTGGACCGGATGCGGCTTTTTCTATGAATAAGGAGGAGTTCTCCGAAATGGTTCGATGTGTAAGAGAAGTCGAGATGGCATTGGGAAAGCCAACCTATGAGTTAACTGAAAAGGTGAGGAATAACAGGAAATTTGCCCGTTCCTTATTTGTCGCTCAAGATATGTATGCTGGTGATACAGTAACAGAAGAAAATGTTCGTTCTGTTAGACCCTCTGATGGTCTATCGCCTAAGTATTTACCGGATATATTGGGCAAAAAGGTGAAATGTGATATAAAAAAAGGAGAACCTTTCAAGCGGGAGTATTTATCAGATGATTAACTAAAGTTAAAATATATGCTTTATGAAACACCATCTACTTTTATTTATTATGGTATTTTTATTTCCTTTTATGGCTTGTGGTGATGATGAGCTAAAGGAAATATATAACCCAAATTTGCTTCGTAGTACGTCTATTGACGATAGTAGCCTACATTTGGCTTTTCCTGCCATTGCGGGGAATAAGGATCGAAGTAAGATTATCGTGGTTTATAGAGAAGGTTCGAGCCACGTTAGTTTTGATAGTAAGTTAATACAGATGGAGAGTTTCGATAAAGGAAAAACATGGGTTAACAGGAAGGTTATATTTGCTCCAGTTAAAGGGCATGACGTGAGGGATCCTCAGCTTTTAGTATTACCTAATAACGGTATACTTTGCCGTTTCTTTGAAAGAGAATCGAAGACGGAATCCATTGTGAAAAGCATTTGTTCGGAGAATTGGGGTATTTTCTATGGATCGCCTGTTTTATTTCCTTTTCCAAAAGACGAGACATTTGCGGCAGCCCGTGGGAATATGGTTATAATAGATGATGTAATTTATGCGGTATGTTATAATCGTTGGGCTGTTACATGGTTGGAAAAATCGGAAGACTTTGGGAGGAGTTGGGAGGTTGTATCTTGGTTAGATGAGCGTCTGTGGACAAATCAAATAGAATGTGGACGTATTAATGAGGCCTCGCTGGGGTATTATGATGGGAAAATGTACGTCGTGGGTCGTCAACAGTCAGAGAATGGAGACAATCGTCTTGAGATTGGAGTTAGTGAGGATTTGGGGGTGACTTGGACATGGAGTTTTTTACCGATAGAAGGGCATGCTCCTTCTTTAACTCCTTATAAGGATGCTTTTATACTAACTTACCGGAATGTTAAGGACTCCAATCGTGGTAAATATAGTTTTGATACGGTACTTCTTAAAGATGGGAAGTTGGCTAGTAATCCTGCTAGTCTTTTTGAAAGCGATAATTTTGATGTCGGCTACGGAGATGTTCTTACTTTACCAAATAGTTTCTTGGTTTGCTGTTATCAACCGGGCTCTATCCGTTGTTATGAACTGAAATATGATGTTTTCAATTATAAATAAAATAGTAAAGGGACTTTATTTGTTGTTGTCAAAAAGGTGGTAATTTCTTTTATTACTTTTTTTCTTTTCAAAATGAAATATTTTAATATAAAGAGTATAAAAATCTATTTAGTTTGAACTAATGATTTTAAGTTGAGTAATATTAACTGTGTTTTGAGGGTTGGTTTTGAATTTAATTCAGTTATGGTGTGTTAGGATGCTGCTTTGATCTTTGTATTAAAATACAAAATTTAAATTTTTAAGAGTATAAGTCATGTTGCTTGTATATTTGTTCTTTTGCGTAGCTGTGTTAATTAATACCCAATTATGCTCTGATGTCTTTTTGCAAAGATGCTGTATGATGTGTGTAAAAAGGCTGATAAATACTTGGATATAAAAATGAATTTGTTGAGCAAATTTTCTATATACAATGGCTATAGATTGTATATGTAACTATAGCCATTGTTTGTAAATGTAAAATTAATCGATAACTTTAATTCTTATTGATCTGAATTTTTTTAGAAATATAATTATTCTCTTGCTTTGTGTTGATAAAATATAATCCGTCTTTTAGGAAAGATAAATTGATGATTATCTTTTGATCAAAAGATATATTATTTCTGCTATCCTTTAGCAATTCTATGCCATTTATATCAACAATATTAATATCTATTTTTGATGGTTTTATTGTTTTTGATGTAATGATAAGAGTATTGTTTTTTATAGAAATATCCAAATTAGATGAAATGTTTAATTCTTTGCTTTTGATGCTATTTATAGAGGATTTTATTTTTTGATCATCTCTTTTTAAAAGCTCCTTAGCGTAATTTAATGCGTTAGAATATATGCTGCTAGGATAATAATTGTTTGTTTTTGCAAATTTGTTAGCTGATTCTTTGACTTTAATTAAAAGAGATTTGTTCTGCTCTTCAGATAAAGTTAAGTCTTCTAATAAATTTATAGCAAAGAGGTCACCATTAGATAGTTTTTCTGTAATTAGAAGTATTGATGATTCTCCTATTTGTTTACATAGATCTAATAAGGTTGAGTATTCTTGAGATTCTGCATATTTCCTAGGATCACTGTGTGTAGCAATGATTGGATTACTCCATGTTAATTCCCAATTATTGTATAAATCGTTAAATTTTTGTTGGATTTGTGCTGGCATAGATGCTTTTAATAAAGAAATATTATTCTGTTCTATTATGGACAAAGTTGCTTTTTCCATTTTATTCTTTATAACCGTGTTTCTACTTTTGTTTGGAATTGGTATATAATAATGTTGAATGGCTCCATAATCCTCTCCTCTGATTGAGAGCTTAGGATGGAAAGTTCGCATTAATGCTCCCGGTTTACTTTCCCAATCATAACCATGAGGATAAATTGAATTAGCATTATTTTTAATTGATCCATGAGTAAAATTAGTTGAGCTTGTACCCCATAATGCAACTACTCCCTTTTCTACAGAGGAGCCTTGGCGAGTGTAATTATATTGTGCATATAAAGCATCAAAGGAAGCAAGAGGATCCCCTGCTTTATAGTATGATGAATAGACACTTATGGGCCATATCCAATCATCAGTTCTATCAATGGTCCAAGCAATACAATTATAAACTTGAGTTGCTGGTGCTGTACGTATAGCATCACCAGTCTTTAAATATGGAAAGACTGAAGTTACATCACTCTGTGGAAGATTTATATATACATCGCATTTTGCATTGCCACTAAATGAACTATAAGAGGATATCAGACCTGCGCGGAATGCGCTTCCATTAAGATAACATTTAGAACCTCCAGCCCAGTTGTAATCAGAAGGAGCCGTATAGCCCATGTTATAGCCTGTAATTTTGCCGGGAACAGCTGTACCTTCTTCCACCCAAATACATGCAATAGTACCCGCAGTTACATTACAAGTAAAAAAATTCCTAGGGCCGGATATGCTTCCGTTTACGGTTAGAGCATTACCTCCGACAGGGCAATTAGTGTAAGTATACTGATTGTTGACTGCCTTAAGAGTTACAGAACCTGTAGTTAGTTGGTTATATGCACGGATTCTGACATAATATATACCAGATACGGGTGTTTGCACTTGGATCGTAGCATTTCCTTTGCCGTATAGAGACCATGAGTATGCGTTGGGCGTTTGAGCATTAAATACTTCAATAACAAATTCATAATTGATATTGGATGCGGTTGCAGAAAATGTATAATATTGCCCAGCTTGTAAATTAAAAGATTTAAAAGTAGTGTATTGCAGAGGCATATTTAGTCCATAAGTATACTCTTGTCCTCCTGTACCCCTTGTCTGTATATAAGAGCTATCTGCTATGTTGAGCAAATCTTGTGAACTCGCAACTATTGCAGGTTGAGATTTTATTTGTGCGACATAATCTTGGTAATTATTGTCTGATATTTCTGCTTTTATCGGATTTGTTGATAAACGCACAAATTCTACACTTGGTATCTCTGGATTTTTTGCGATTATAGAGATTGTATTGACTCCTTTTTCAAGTGTTAGCGTAGAAGCTTTTCCTTTTTTATCTGTGAGTCCCACTGATTGCCAATTGTTTTTAGATGGTTTTAATGTTGAATTTACAACAATACTATTAACCTCTACTTTATATTCAGGATATCCTTCTGGAGTTAAAGGTACCATAATCCAAGCGTTTAAGTAGTAGTCTCCATTTTTAGAACTATTTATTGTAAATGTCTTGTAGATATTCTCTCCTTTTAATTCTGTTTTTGTTGACTCAATAGTGACATCCCCACCGATAGTTGGATTTATTTGTAGAAAAGCAACTTCAGCATCTTTCATTAGGTTGTCTTCTAGGATGCTAGTTTGGGAAAATACTGCTATTTTTATTGATAGCAATAGAAATATGGATAATGTTTTTTTCATGATATTGTGAATTAAATAATTGATTTTTTTCTTGCTAAATTGATATATAATCAATTTAAATGAGCTTCTTTGTGGTTTTTACACCACTATAAATGAACAAGTGCATGGAAATACATGAATTGTGCATGATTCTTTTTGTGTTAATTCTTTGGGAAATTATGGATTTAATAGGTTAAACATCTTTTTTGCGATATAATCAACTAAGGTTGATATTTGAAAGTCGATAGTCTCTTAACTATTGATAGGGTCTCCAATATTAATATTGTTACAAATATAGAAAAAAGTAGAAAATATGAACTTATATGGTTATTCACATTTTATTCACAATTTCATCATACGGAAAAAATATGGTTTAAATTATAGTAGGTATTTTTATGAAACTTGTTTATTAAACTTCATTTCTCATAAAATCCTTCTCTTACTAGATAAAGCGGTACTAGGCAAAATCAGTGTTTTGGATTTTTCCTGCTTGCTAGATAACTAGTAAGCGGCAGTTTGCCGTGGAATATGTCATTCTGCATAGTTGTTGAAAGTTTGAGCGTGTGGGATGATCATGTCCGGAGAAATATTTTGTGTGAAGTTGACCAATTTGATCATATGAAATAATCCGTATTGAATGTGTGGTTTTAGGGCTTTTTTCTTTTGGATATCCGTAGTTACAAAGTAAGTTGGCTTCATCGGCAAAGTAAGTTAACTTACTTAGGCATTCCAGCTAGTTAACTTTGTTGATGAAACAGGCTTCACCAATTTAGTCTCATCTTCGTCGTATGAAAGGGGGAGGACATTACCTATATTGAGGTAAAATGTGCTTGTTGATCCTGCCAATTTTATATATTGGCTAGGAGTCTGGTGCTGTTCAGATGAGAGCTTTAGCGATTCGTTATCTATTATTCAAACCGTAAGTTATTTACTATACAAGCCGTAAGCGTAGCACTAGGTATAGCCGTAAGCCTACGGTTAGACAAGTCGTAAGTTGTTCACTTTAATGAGGCTTGATAGATTGGGTTTATACGTATCACCATTAAATATCGGATGAGCTCGTATTGATGATTTTTAAATGTATGTTCATTTTTTTCTTTTCTATTATAATCCACGTTTGTAATAATTTGGACATGAACAGATTATTACAAACGTGGAACGCGTGGATAAAAGTAAGTTAGAATAGGCTATCCTTGGGAGCGATAAGCCCCAATTTTTCTAGTAACGAACGGAATCTTGCCTTAATGCGTGCCTTCATGGGGATATGCCTAATAAAGCTTTTGTCCAAACCGGATGTGTCTAAATAGAAAGCGAAATCTTTTTTGAAAGGAGGCTCAAATTCGATAAACCAAGGTTTGCTGCCGCTGTAATGCAAGATAACGGGGTCAGTGATAGCTTGCTCTCTTTCATCCCGGTAAGTTCGGCTAATCAACGGGTCCTTGAAAAAATATCCGTGCTGTACATTGTACTTCATGGGCAGGGTTAGCTTGATCTCTTTTAATACTATATTCAATACATCTTGATCATGGTATCTAAGTCTCTCAGGGTATTTGTTGATTATCTCGAAAAAGCTTTCTGAAAGATTATTTTCTCGCCAATATCTTAGGTTGACCAATAATACCCCAGCGTTGAAATAGCCAAGAGATGGGGAATATTGGAGCCGGTTGTAAATACGTATGTCATCTATTGACATGTCAGGGATTACTCCGGCGGCATAGCTTTTTATATCCGTATCCCATAATGAGCGTAGTGAGTGGCGGACGACAACATCACAGTCGAGATAAAGGACCTTCTCAACGCTTTTGGGAAGTATATCCGTCATGATAAGTCTAAAATAGGTCGCTAACGTGATATGTCTACTTATCGGGCAGTTGGCGAAAACCTTTTTATCTACAGTATAGAACTGGATTTGCTGGCCATATTTGGCTACGACCTTTTTCAATACCTCTTGGTTTTCAGGGGATATTTCCTCTGTCAAGATATGTACCGTAATCTCCTCTTTCGGGTTATTCACACAAATAGAGGTTACTAATACACCACAGGGTATGACATAATTATTGTCTGTGCAACATACAATATCCATAGGATGTGTTTTTTATTCAAGTTATTACTGTGTTTCTACTGTCTATGTTTTTTTAGGATCAACGAGAGAATGAAATCTATCTCTTCCCATTTAAGCAAATAGGATAGAGTTAGATAATAGCAGATACCTATAATTATACCGACAATGAGTTTAAATAATAAGATAGGGATAAAACTTACGCAAATGTATATGATTAGTCCCATCGATATGGATAACAAGAGTATAGGACATAAAGCCTTAAGCTCTTTTCGCAGGTAAACATCGGGTAAAAGTCTTTTAGTGAATCTTGTCAATACATAGATGTCACATAAGGCATAAGCAGCGATACCGGCGCACATGATGGTGATCCCAAATGGAATGGTAATGACTAAGATAGTAACCGCAATGAGCTTTTTTATGATCTCGGATCGCAGGGAATAATCACTTCTCCGTTTTACGTTGAGCAGATCCCAGTTCAGGCGTGAGATCGGGTCCCACATATAAGCGATACTTAATATTTGTAAATATGGTATGGTATGTACCCACTTATCTGTCAAGATAACACGAATTAATGGATCAGCCAGTACACATAAGCCGATCATCAACGGGAATATGATGAAGGCTGTCATACGGATGAACATGAAGAACTTTCGTTGCAGTTCCTCGTTATCATGCTGTATTTGGCATTCTATCGGATAAGTGACCCGTGTGATGATGCTTGTTATATTAACGGAAACGTATTGGGCAAGAGAAGTAGCCCTGTTGAAGTTTCCCAGATCAGCGGATGAAAAATATTTACCAATTACCAATGAGTATAGATTCAGATATATCGTATGAAGCAATCCTCCGGCAAGTAATTTAGATCCGAATCCGAACAATTCCTTGAAAGACTCTTTGGAGAAACATAGGCGAGGAATCCACCGGGTACTTCCCCAAAGTAATATCAAAGCTAATAAATTCGTGAGTAAACTTTGGATGACCAGTGTCCATACAGCATAACCATGATAAGCCAGCCATATACCTATTCCTCCACTTATAGCTACTGTGCTGAATGAGATGATAGCTTGCTTTTTGAAATCGAGGGAAATGGTCAGTTGTGCTCGTTGTACGGCGCAGAATGAGGTCAAGATTAAGTTTAATCCTACGAATTTTATGATGGTTTCTAGTTGAGGCTGGCTGTAGAATGAGGCTATGAATGGAGCGGTGGAGAAAAGGAGAAGGTACATGGCTATCCCGATAAATATATTGAAAAAGAATACCGTCGAATAGTCTACATCTGTTCTTCCCTGTTTCTGGATAAGAGCGTTCGAGAAGCCACTATCAACGAACGTTTGAGCTACCGCCATGAAAATACCAAGCATGGCGACAAGTCCATAGTCGGAAGGCGACAAGATACGAGCGATGAAAAGACTTAACACGAATTGAGCTCCCTGTACCGAAAGCCTTTCCATGCTACTCCAAAAAAGACCGTTTACTGTTTTGCTTGCCATGTATTATTCGGGTTGTTTTTGAGAGGTTGATTTATTAGCCAACAATTGGTGCTTTTGCTCAGACATTACAAGCCCTAACAACATCATTATAAAGAAACCCCGATGTCCGGTAAACGTGGCATCTGCGATATTCTCAATCAATAGATACCCGATGATAAGAAAAGGTATAATAAAATATTTCTCCTTTTGCGTAGAGAGAAATAGTTTGTAGGCTTTCCGTATGATATAGGCGAAAAATAGTATATATAAGAATACGCCTATTATCCCAAATTGAGCTAAACAGGGATAATAGGTGTCCGCTATATAACTATAATTGTTTTTACTGATCCCTTTTACATTCTCGATACCGTATTTTGCGTATAGAGGCGAATAATAAACGCCAGAGGAGTGGGAGGCAAAACTAGCGAAGCCCGACCCAAATGGGAAAAAGTCCTTGAAAATCTCGAAAGATGTGACGTATAGCATGGCACGGGCCATGAATTCCTCGGGAACACTGTCCAAGGATTTACCCACACCAAAGTACATGACCATTTTTTTCCAGCTAGCTAAAACCATTGCGGCAAGACTTAATACGGCTATCGCTATTGTCTTGAAATTGAGCTTCAGACGACTTATGTTCCCGAAGAATATCACGGTGACCAGAGATATGATAAAAAATCCATAGAACTTTGAACGAGCCGAGAATAATCCAATCGCTAAAATAAGGATAAAGATCATCTTATCAATTTTAGCACCTTCGCTACAATAATAATAAAGCAGGGAGGATGCGGTTATGATAGCGGCGAAATAAGCGACATGCCCAACAGTTACTCTGAAGGCGAGTGGATAGACTAGAGACGCACATCCTATAAGAAACATGAAAAAGGATATAATAAGAATGATTTTCTTTATCAAATCTTTCTGTTTCGAACTAAATACAGGACAGAGATAATAAACTGCGAAAAAAGCTAAATAGGGTTTAAATTGGATAATCATGTCTGAGATGATTCCTTTCGCAGAGTTACTATGTATATAAAACGAATAAATCGTATAAAATATGAAAACAGAGCTTACCGCTAGAAATGACTTATTTATAGCCCAATCCGGTGTCTTGAATGTTGCGAAAATAAATAAGATAAGCAAGATGCAAGCACATATCTCATCTATACTATCAAATCCGATCGTTCCATAAAGGACCAATCCAAATATGAACGTGAAAATAAATAAGTTATAAAATTGCTTGTTTATGAATTCTTGTATCATCTTTTTTATTTGCTAGGAACGACCTTTGGTTGTAACTGAAATGTTTCTTTTTCTCTTTGAGGTGCACTTGTGAGGTGCTGAGCCTCAGATTTGATCTTAAATCTGTTTTTCCTAAAGAAATAAAAGAAACTTTTCAAATGAATTAACGTTTTCTTATTAAGACGCTGACTACTTCTTTGGTGAACATGCGTCATTTTGGATAAAGGGTAATAGACTACCTTCTTATTCTTTTTCCAACAACGATAGCAAATATCCATATCTTCTACATACAAGAAGAATTTCTCGTCAAATCCTTTTAGTTCATTGTAGAATGTGTGAGAGATCAAAAACGCTGCTCCCATACACCAATCGACCTCTGTAGGAGTGTCCATAGGAAGGTTCTTCAGTAAATAGGTTTGAACATTTTTATTGCCGGACTTATCATTTCCTTTGGTAAGAGCCCGATTTAGCAAAATCTTAATTGAAGGAAATCTACGTGCAGAATATTGCAATGAGCAGTCCCGGTTTTGTAACTTGGGTGCGACAATTCCACATGAAGGATGTTTTATCGCATAGTTGTATAATTTGTCGATCGCTCCTTGCGTTAATATGATGTCTGGGTTTAATATAAGTATATAATTCCCTATAGCATGTTTTGCTCCAATATTATTATTTCGGGCAAAACCATATTTCTTTTGATTCTCAATGAGTTTTATGGTAGGATAATTGTTCCGGATATAATCGGCGGTTCCGTCAGTAGAACAATTATCAACAAAAATAACCTCGAATGAAACGGATGGACTTCCTACTGAATACAAAGACGCAAGCATCTCTTTCACGTATGAAAGGTGATTCATGCCAACTGTTATAATCGATATTTCTGGTTTCATTATCATTTTGTCCTATTATGTTTTTAATTTTATAGATGCAATTTATGTTCTATTTGTTGATGATAGATTGTATTTTTCACCTATTATAACATTATTAAGTTTGTTGGTCGGGTTATTACCTTAAACCGATTCTTCTTTAAAAAGTAAATCGTACCATCAGATGAGCAATTATCTACGATGATGACTTCGAGCGGGACTGATGGTCTTCCTGTCGTGAACAACGAATTTAGTATCTCCATGATATATTTGAAATGATTCCTTGTTATGGTTATAATAGATACATAAGGTGTCATAAACTAGTATATGCGTTTTGATAAGACAAAGACATTTTCTTCGCTGTATAATGCTTTTGGAATATGTCTTGTACTTCTCGTGCGACTTCTGTACGATCTAACAGGAGCACTTTTTCTATTTTGTCGAATAAACTATTACTGTCTTTATTGTTGAAAATATATCCTGTCGTGACGCTCATCTTCGATAGCACCTCTTGGTGTGAAGGTATATCAGAAAGTAACATAGGTAATCCTACTGTCATACTCTCCAACAGCGTGTTTGCCAATCCTTCGACATCTGAGGCTGAAATATAATAATCGGAAGCGATTAAGTAATCATAAACATTCGTTTTAAAACCGGGTAAAAGAATCCGGTCATCACCTTCTTTTTTTAAATCTTCCCATAAGGGTCCCTCACCGAGCATGATCAATCCCACTTGCTTGGCCCCTATTTGTTTAAAGGCACGTATTAATAGTTCAGGATTCTTCTCTCCTGAGAAGCGCCCGATAAAAATAAAATATCGGATATCGTCTTTTAGTCCTAAATCTTTTCTTAGCTTTTGCCGATAAATCGGATCGCAATTCCAGATGGGTAACGAAGATCCATTGGGTATGCAAGAGATGTCCCAACCTTTATTTTCTTTATAGAGTTTTCCTACACTTTCAGAGCAACCTATGGGGAGATCTACTTTTCGGGTGAAGAAATGGTTTAGTTGATTGACGATATCTCCTTTAAATTTTCCATATAATATCTGCTGCTGTAGTCCCGGATAGATATGAATCGTATAGATTCGTTTATACTTTCGAGGTAAAAAGCACATTAAATATAATGAACGCGGACAATGCGCATGAAGCATATCCGGATTAATCAATTTTACCTCTTGTTTTAGTGCCGTGAATAAAGCGAATGGATTAAGAGGCGTTTCTGGTGCCAATTGATGAATCGAAAGCGGATACTTCTGGAAATCCTTAATTCGGGTAGTTTTTTTCTCTGGTATGAAAGTAATGATAGATACCTTGAACTTGGAGAAGTCCATATATTGGATAATGTTATACATAACATTAACCGGGCCTTCGTTGCATAATGATGATACCAAGAAACAAACTTTAGTCATGCTCTCTTCCTTATTTTTCTTTACTGTCAAACTGTACCTGCAATAATAACGGACGAGTGAATCTATTATTGTTGATTTCTCCGTTTGTTTAACAATGTAAGATTTCCCTCTATTAAAGGGAAATCGAATACAAAGTTAACAGTTATTTCTTTAAAAACAGACGAACATATGATTTTTTTCAATTTGTATATTTATGATAGCGGATTTCTCTGAATTATTGTACATTTGCATACGTTTTTAAGATATTTTGAGAAACAAAGGGAATTATGAAAATAGCAATAGTTGGAACAGGCTATGTAGGCTTGGTAACAGGTACGTGTTTTGCGGAAATGGGTACAGAGGTGTTTTGTGTAGATGTGGATAAAAATAAGATCGATAATCTGAAGAAAGGCATCGTTCCCATTTATGAGCCGGGTTTGGATGAATTGGTGGCTCGTAATATGCAGGCGGGACGTTTGCATTTTACTACCGAGTTAAAAGAATGTCTGGATGAGGTGGAAGTCTTGTTTTCCGCAGTGGGGACGCCTCCAGATGAGGATGGAAGTGCGGACTTGAAATATGTGCTGGAGGTTGCTCGGACCGTGGGAAGATATATGAATAAATATATTTTGGTCGTTACTAAAAGCACGGTTCCTGTTGGTACTGCCCAAAAGGTAAAGCAAGCTATTAAAAATGAGCAAATTAAACGGAATGTAAATATAGAGTTCGATATTGCTTCTAACCCTGAGTTCTTGAAGGAAGGGGCTGCGGTAAAGGATTTTATGAGTCCGGACCGTGTAGTTGTAGGAGTGGAATCCGAGCGTGCCGAGAAATTGATGTCAAAGTTATATCGTCCGTTTTTACTGAATAATTTCCGGGTGATTTTTATGGATGTTCCTTCCGCTGAAATGACTAAATATGCGGCAAACGCAATGTTGGCGACTCGTATCAGTTTTATGAATGATATCGCTAATTTGTGTGAGATTGTCGGTGCTGACGTAAATATGGTGCGTAAAGGGATTGGAACGGATGCTCGTATCGGTAGTCGTTTTCTGTATGCGGGTTGCGGATATGGAGGTTCTTGTTTCCCGAAAGATGTCAAGGCGCTTATGAAGACCGCTGCCGATAGTGGTTATCAGATGCGTATATTGGAAGCGGTAGAGGCTGTAAATGAAGAGCAGAAGTCAATATTGTTTCGTAAGTTGGTGAAGCATTTTAACGGGGATATTAAAGGCAAGCGTATCGCTTTATGGGGGTTGGCGTTTAAGCCGGAGACAGATGATATGCGAGAGGCTCCTTCATTGGTTTTGATCGAAAAGTTAAGAAACGCCGGATGTCTGGTTTCGGCTTATGATCCAGTGGCTATACCTGAGGCTCAAAGACGTTTGCCTGAAGATGTGATTTCTTATGTTAAAGATATATATGAGGCTGTGATAGATGCGGATGCACTATTGTTGGTTACTGAATGGAAAGAATTCCGTATGCCTTCTTGGTCTGTTATTAAGAAATTAATGGCTACGCCTTTAATCTTGGATGGACGTAATATCTATGATAAGGCAGAATTGGAGGAGGCCGGTTTTATTTATCATTGCATAGGTCGGTAAAGACCTTTTGGTTGGAAATAAGTTATGGGGCTGTGTTGCAATTCTTTGCTTGACTCAACCCCATTGTCTATTTCATCAATTCTTTCTTTAACGAACACTCACTACATCCGCAACAAGGGTCTTTGGATTTGGGGGCGGCGAACATTCGATAAACCTTATATGCGATATATCCGATAATCGAGATACCAATAACGTAAACTGCTATATCTTGCCACATACCTATAAATTTACCTCCTATATATAACTAAATAAAACATAGGAAAGTTCTTAGCAAAATAAACCCACAAAGAAATTTCCCGTTTGATAAACAATGAAAGAAACGATCCATGCTAGGACACAAGTATAAATGATAACGAATATACCCCATTTCCATGAGCCAGACTCGTTGACAATAGCCGATATAGTTGCTATGCACGGAAAATAAATCAAGACGAAAAGCATTAAGCTAATCGCTATGAGCGGTGTGAATACCAAATTACCTTCTGCGTTACGGTCTTGCTTCAAACGCTCCGACAGGGCTTGGCTGTCATCATCTGCATTCCCCGTGTCTAATACGCTTAAC
>NZ_FR885286.1:45093-68918 GCF_000436315.1 Parabacteroides sp. CAG:2
GTATAATACGCTTAACGTGCTGACAACAACTTCTTTCGCCGCCATACCGGTAAGTAAGCTTACACTCATTTTCCAATCGAATCCTAAAGGAGCCAAGACCGGTTGAATCGTCTGGCCGATACGCCCGATATACGAATTTTGTTGGTGGTCGATTGCCTTCAAGCGTTCTAACTCCTCTATCGTATCTGTTTTTTCTTGAGAATCCAACTCCGTATTTTCGATCTCCGCTATCTGGCGATCAAACTGATCTCCGCTCTCCGAATGTCTGGGGAAATACCCAAGGAACCAGATGACGATAGAAGCGACCAAGATGATACCTCCCATCTTGTGCAAGTATTGTTTCGCTTTCTCCCACATATGGATCATGATGGATTTGCCGGTAGGCATCCGGTAGGGGGGGAGTTCCATTACGAAAGGAACATCCTCCTCGTTAAACAGGAAGCGTTTGAAAAGACGGGCCATGATAACTGCCAGCAAGATTCCGGATACATATAAAGCTAATAACACAAAGCTGGCGTTCTTCGGGAAAAACGCCCCGGTCAGCAAGACATAAACCGGCAGGCGGGCGCTACAGCTCATCAACGGATTTACCAACATCGTTATCATCCGGCTATTACGGCTCTCTATCGTACGGGAGGCCATGATAGCAGGTACGTTACAACCGAATCCCATCACTAAAGGGATGAACGACTTTCCATGCAGTCCCATCTTATGCATGATCTTATCCATGATAAAAGCCGCACGTGCCATATATCCGGAGTCTTCCATGAACGATATGAACATATACAGAATCAAGATATTCGGCAGGAACACGATAACACCTCCCACGCCACCGATGATACCATCCACGAGAAGATCCTTCAAAGGTCCTTCCGACATATGGTTGCGCACGAAATTACCGATCACCTCGACCAATGCCTCTATCCATTCCATCGGATAGCCTCCCAAACGGAAAGTGGCCTCGAACATGATCCACATGAATAGGATAAAGATAGGGAAGCCTAAGACTTTATGCGTGACGAATAGATCGATGATCTGCGTACTCGTTGCCTCTTTGATCGTATTTTGCTCGTAAGTCTCACGCAACGCTCCGGAAATAAAGCCATAGCGTGCGTTCGTGAATGCGGTCTCACAATCCTCTTGCAATAACTTTTCTATTAGGGCTGTATTACGGTCTCTTTCTTGGAAGATCGTTTCGGCACCGGGCAGCGTTTTTATAAATGTCTCTATCTCCCGGTCTCCCTCTAATAGCTTGATAGATAGATACCGCTTTGACAAGCTTTTGGGTATATCCACGCTATTTTTCAAGGTCTTCCTAACATTGCTGATCCCTTTCTCTAAAGACTCTCCGTAATTAATATGGATATGACGGATGACAGGATCTTCTTCTTCGTATACCTTGATTACACGGTTAAACAAATCCTCTATGCCAAAGCCCGTTTTACTTACGGTCGGGATAATCGGTGCCCCGATCATTTTCGCTAAGGACTCATGATCGAATTTATTACCATGGCGTTCCAGCTCATCATACATGTTTAAGGCGATTACCATGCGAACGTCCATATCGATCAGTTGGGCGGTCAAATATAGGTTTCGCTCCAGATTGGATGCGTCGATAACATTGATCACCACGTCCGGTTGCTCTTCATTCAAATGCTTGCGCACGTATAATTCTTCCGGCGTGTAAGCGGATAGGGAGTAAGTACCCGGTAAATCTACGATGCGGAATGTATAGCCATTCTGTTGGAAGGTTCCTTCCTTGGCATCTACGGTCACGCCGCTATAGTTACCCACATGCTCATGTGCTCCGGACGCGAAATTGAAGAGAGAGGTCTTTCCGCAGTTCGGATTACCGACCAAGGCTATGTTAATTGTTTTTCCTTTATGTAATGCGATGGCTTGCAATTCATTGTCGGAAGGCAGGATAAAAGAGTCTGCGCTCCTGTTCGTCTCTTGTACCGAGGTAGCTTGTTCCTTCTCGAAATCCGCTGCGCTAACGACTTCGATCAATGCGGCGTCCGAGCGTCGCAATGAGACATCATATCCCATTACACGATAGTGAATAGGGTCTTTGAGCGGAGCGTTTTGTATAACGATCACTTCTTTCCCTCTGATAAATCCCATCTCGATAATGCGTTTGCGGAAAGCTCCGCGACCCATTACCTTTACTATAACACCTTTATCGCCTGTGCGAAGTTCTGATAATCTCATGTCCTATTAAATGTTACGCGAAGGTAGCTTGAAAACTTCGTACCACCAATACCAACTAATAGGTATTTTTTTAATTCCATGGGTTGTTTTTCGAGTATTTTATGTATGTTTGTGCCACAAATTTCAACTTTAGACAAATGAAACTACGAATTACTTTGTTCGCCACCTTATTGGTTCTTCTGTCTGCTTGTTTTACAGGCTGTAAAAAAGAATTGAAGGATTTCTCTTTTAGTTATAGTATGGAAAGTGTAGATAACTACAAACTAATGGTTCTGTTTGATAGTGACAAGACATTCCGTATCGAGGAGTATAATTATTATATGGATAATTTCGCCAAGAAACGAGATCCTAAAATTATGGAGGGGACATTGACTGACGAGGAGTTTGCTTCTTTAAAACCGATTCTGCAAAAATGTAATTTCTTTAAGATGAAAGACTCTTATGGCTTTGAGGAGGAGACGAACCGGGATTTAGGGGATATCATGTATCAGGTTTCATTTACCACGGAAGGTAAGGAGAAATTTATCTCTATCCGTAATAGCGATACCGGACAATTTTCCGCTTCTTTCGTGAAGTTGATCGGTTTCATCAATACATTCTTGAATAATCATAAGAATGACTAAACGCTTTTAGCCGGAGATGGAGAATAAACGAAACCGGGTTCTATTGTGCTTAGGCTCTAATTGGGATAAAGAGAAAAATATGGAGCGCGCGGCGGAGATGCTGCGTGCTCATTTTGTTTTTATACAGTTTTCCCAGCCAGTTTATACGGAACCGATCGATTGTCCATTATCAACTACATTTTTGAATCGAGTGGCTGTTTTGTATAGCGAGGAGAGTCCGGCGCAAATAAAGGATGTCTTGAAAGATATAGAATGCTGCATCGGACGTAAGCCGGAAGATAAATCTTGTGGGCGTGTGCCAATAGATATTGATTTATTGCAGTGGAACGACCAAATCTTGAAAGCTGAGGACTTGACCCGTGAATATGTTCTAGATGGCATCTGCTCGCTCCTTGCCGCAGGAGAGAATGATGAATGGTGCCAATAGAAAACCAAAGGAGCCGCTGTTGCGGATCAATGCGTTGATACCTTTGCATATCAAGGAAAGAACTGGGTTGCTTCGGTCTGCGTTATAAAATCCTTTCTCTACTTTAAGCTTGAACTGGTAGGGTGCCAATAAGTCCTCATAAGTCTGTATGGGAAGGATTCGTTCGGCCCAATTACCTGTAGCCGGATCGCAAGTATTGTATGGGTCTTCCGGGCTTGGTAAACTCTTTTTCTCGATCGCTTTTTGGATATCGGGATAGGTCAAGCCTCTAGTCTGCCGGGCCCATGTCTCTACTTCTTTTGGGGAGAAAGCCGGGCAAAGTTTCGTTATGAATTGCTCTCGTAATGTATAATAGTTGGGGGATTCCAAAGATCCACTTTCGCATCCGATCATCATCTTATGTAACCGTTGTTGGACATACGGGTTGAATGGTGTAGAGGCTGTCGTGAATAGTAGATACATGGAATCGTTTATATGGATTAAATCCTTGAAGAACAAAGATAAATCATAGACATGTTCTATCAGGTCCGTAGCGATTAAAAGTTGGGGGGAGACTTTGTTCCTTGCGCACCAGTCCGCAAGAACATCTGAATCTCCATGGAGTATGGTATCGGGGCCTATTCCTATTATTTGTTTCAATAGCTGGATCGTCTCCACGGAAGATGGGTTAAGATCAATATAAATAACTTGTCCTATTCCTATGGATTTCGCCAGAATACTAAGGAAGCCGGTTCCTCCTCCATAATCGATTAGCGTGACATCGGAGATAGGGGTTTGTATCGCTTGAAGTCCTCTTTGTAGGCAATCTGCGTATATATGCATGAAATAGCTTAACGCCGGCTTTAAGTTGCCGATGTATCGCTTATTATAATCGCTGATAGGTAATTTATTATAGTCGATCGCTTTCAAACGTTCGGTTAATGTATGTAATAAATCACTTCTATTCTCTTTCATCATATATCATCTTGTATAAACGTATCCCCTGATCTTCATTAGAAAAAGCAGGGAACAATAATTGTTTTCGTTTATCTATCGCCTCTTTATCTATAGGTAGGGCCATTAATTGTTCGCAAGCCCGTATCATCTCATCCGGCGTATCGGCGATATGGCATAAAGGATCTAATCCGCTACCCGCTAGCATGAGATGATTGACAATCGTATGCCTTCCGGCGAATAAGCTGTTCAAAAGCTTTAGTTTTAGGCCGGTATCTTGAAATGTGATTAGCATATGAATTTGTGCGTTGTGGATCAATGCGTCCATACGTTCCTTACTGGGATTTGCTTCTACTTTTATATGTGGGTAAGGAGCGGCTGCCTCTCGTATCAAACGGGTCGGGTTCATGCCCGCTATTATGCAGGTATGTTTTAATTGGCTGAAAACATGCTTGGTGAGAAATAACACGGCTCGCTCATTCTCGATAACGGATAACTTGCCATGATATAAAATATAATCGGATTTTCCCGGTTTGGCCGTAATCCGATTATTCTCGTGGAAACAAGGAACGAACTCGATCCTTTGATTGGGAAATTGTTTTCGTAAATAGTCTGCGTCTGTCGTGGATACGGCGATTATCAGATTTGCGTACTGTGCTACTTTCTGATAGGCTTGGAAGCGCATGGCCTCGATCTTGAAAAAGGCATTGCGAACCAATCCTTTGCCAGACTTTGCCAAGTGGCGATAATAATCGTGCTCGATATTGCACTCCCGGAATATCTTCATCCGGTTTCTTAAACGGGGATCGTCCATATAATAGCAGGAGTGGAGGCCCTCAAATAAGATCGGGTAATCATTTTGTAAAAGATTCTCGATCAAGCGATGATCTTTACGGCTATATACATTGTAAGGGAGCCATGTTAAATTAGCGATTACCCCGGTACGGCGTTTATAATAGAAAACCTTGTCGCAAATGCTTTCTAATTCCGGTGCGTGCGGACGTTCATATTCGAAACAATGTAATATGAGTTTCACGCCGCATGCATGCAAGGCCTCCAGTTTATAATACACATCAATGACCCCTCCGTAATTGGCGGGATAAGGTATATTGAACGATACTATGTTGAGGTATTTATCCATCTGCTTAAATCTCCTCAAATATACGCGCAAATTGGCTAGCTTGCTCTTTCCGGGAATAATTCGATAGCTTATCCCGATTGACGGGCGAGGTCGTATATCCTTTTTCCTGCCATTCCTCATAGTAATGTTTCAAGAAATCGTACACCTCGTCTACCCGGGTTGCGGCCAGTCCAGAATGGGTCTCCTTGATGGCTTCGGCGAGGTAAGCCTCGTCACTCTGTACGCATAAGATGGGTTTTTCTACCGCAAGCGATTCAAAGAACTTAGTTGTCATGAAGCCTTTTGGACCAGACGTGTCAAACTTATTCGTCAAGGAAAGCAGCACCGAGCTTTTGTTCAAGATGAGGGGAATATCGGATGCCGGTACATACTCATGGTAATCCATGAAAGATTGCACCCCATGTTGTTCGGCCTCTTGGCGGATGATGGAGCGGGACTCTTGATCGGTATACCATACAACTCGAAAAGTTTCGGGGATAATGACCTTGTCCTCCGTAAGACGGGCGATGGCCGCAAATAATAACTCCGGATTTCGGATCGCTAAACTTAACAACCGTCCGGTATAGGTAATGATAAACCGGGAGGTCTTGATTTGTTGCGGATAGAACAACTCGGGATCGAATCCGTTATAAATCAGTTTTACATTGGGATTATATTGTTTAAGTACCTCCACGTGCCAAGGCGATACGGTCGTGACACAATCCGCTACCTCCAAAGCGTTATTCCGCTTTCTAAGTAACCGTTTGCGAAATCGCTTTGTGATGAATGCGTCTAGCCATGAAAATGTATGGAATTTATGCGATATATATTCGTTGGAGGCGTATTGCTCGATAATATCTCGTAAATCCACGACGAAAGGGAGGTTGGTATGGATCGCTAACGTCTTGGCGGCGGTTAAAGGAAAGGTACGGTATGTGCTACACAATATTCCTTTGTACTGGTTGGTCTTTATTAAGGGAATACATGCGTTGATTATTTTCATGTCTTTATAACCAAACAAGATGTCTAGAAACATGACCCACATCCATTCGATATGCTTTGAGATCTTTCCTGATGCTTTGTAGTAGCGGACGCAATACACGTCCGCATACCCCGTAAGGAATTCGAATGTATTGTCTTCTATGTATTCTGTCACTACGGTAACTTCCCATCCCATGCGTGTCAAATATTTGCATAGATATCCCATTCTGGGGGCGAAAGCGGGTGGGAACATATCACATATGATAAGGAGTTTATTCATGGATTCAATCAGGGTTATAAGAATAGACGAATGACTTCAAACGCTTCCGCATAGGTACATCCTGCTTGGACGCCCCGTGCTCTTGCTAATGAATAGATAAAGTCCTTGGATAGATAATCTCTCGCTCCTTGCGATTTATAGGCTTTCAATGATTCTACCTTTGCGTCGATATGGCGCTCTTCCAGCCTTACAAAACATTGTGTATTGAATGTCAGGTTGTTCCAGATTAACTCATAACCTAATATATTCGTGTTTTTGAACGCTCGTAGACCCTCTTGGGCGATCGTCGTATGATCTTGGTGGATGTCGTGCAAGCTAGGGATGAAGACTAGGTCAAAATCGGATACTTTTTTCAGGCGTATTAACTCCTCTAATATCTCTTGTCTTGCGTATCCCAGTTTTCTTACTTCGTAATTGTATATGATTAGGTTTCCCGGTTCTATACCTAAGGTCTGGGTCGCTTGCTTGACCTCTGTCTTCAAGATATCTTTCGGAAAACCTTCGGGAACCGATTGCTGTGCGGTGGAGAAAGCCACATAGGTCACTTTTTTACCATCTTCTATCAGGCGTGAGATAGTTCCCCCCAACCCAAGTTCCCCATCATCCGTATGAGGGGCGAGGACTAAAATATTTTTACAATTAGTAATCATTCTTTCTGATTTATTTGAATACAGGGATTTTGTTGTTTTCACTGCTTCGCTAATTCTTTTAATAGCTGGGCGTATAATTTACGTAAATAACTTCCGGACCCTTCTTGTACGGAGTCATTATGCCATAGTAAAACCAATTCACCTCCTACATTATTTACTTGTTCCACTAAATTCCGGCAATAGGTTAAAGCCCTGTCAAAATCCAGTCCCATATATTTTTCCTCCTCTAGGGTACAATCCATTATAATAAGCGGATGTAGTCGGAGAGGAGATAGCCGGCGGGTGATCGGATTGATCCAACGAACCGGGTAGCAAGTCCCTAACCGGAATCCGGAGACATCGGCATACCCCATGGTGAAATCGTCCGTAACCCCAGCAGCCTCTATTTGGTCCATATCTTCCGGTTCCCGGATAGCCAAGAAATGATGACGGTTGAACCGAACATTTTTACCGATATGATCTTCCAGACCGGTTTTCTCTTTCCGGATAAGGCTGGGAGTCGTACCCGCTTGGTAGCTACTATGCAAACCAATAGTTACATTATGCTCTAGAGCACTTTTTATCAATTTACGAATATCTTTATTCCTCAAATCGTAATGAGGTTTGTCGTGCTTGGCTTTCCCCCCGTTCCGGATAAATAGGATAGGGTGACATTGTTCCTTCCCGATCAAATCCTGAAGGATACTATTCTGGCGGAAAAACCAAGGGAAGGTATAAAACGGGTCTTTCTCAAGGGTACCGAATTTACCTTGAAAGGATTTATATAAACCTCTTCTATCTCTAATAGACCGTATCAAACCTTTCCACGAACGATATAGAGTCGGAGAATCTACGTCGTGCGTGAGGTAGATCTTCCGGATTTGCTTTTTTACCTCGGGTACACGTAACCGGGATTGGCGTAGCCAACGATGAAGCAGCATGCGATATTCATCCACGATCGGACGATGCAGGAAACCGGCCCGGTAGGGCAAGGACTCTTTACCGGGAAATCTTCCATGCTCATCCCGAAGTCCACGCCGTACCATCTCCTCGTATCTGGAAATGAGAAAATAAGTACTTGCGATGATATCGGCATGAACCACCCATGTATCTCTTACCCATTCCTCTTTCGGCGAGCCGAATAACAAGGGGATACCTTGAACCTCTTGCAAAGGGAGTTCCGGTAAGGAAGCAGGAGTCCCGTATGTTTGTCCATCAAAGAAGCCGGATGGAATGATAACGACGTTATATCGGTCGAATTTATTGGGATCAGCCGTGTACCCGATCGTTTCCACCAGTTCGCTAGGGACATCATCTCCTACAAGAAAACGTATTATATAATGTAAAGTGCGATTTTTCATACCCATTTGCTTAGTTTAATGCGTGCTCTGTCTAATAAACTCAATTTCCCCCTAGATATTGTGAAAAATGGGGTTTGGATAGCTCCGAACTCGCGGAAGAAACGTTCTACTCCGGGTAGCATAGACCCTTCGAAATCAAATACCGTCGTAAATTGAGAAACGAAATGAAGACATTCCCACAGGACGTAGCTTTGCGCTCCGGAACCTCTATAGACCGGATTTCCTCCTCCAGCGAGATAGTAAGCCGATCGATCTTGCCATACGATGAAAGCGGCCGCATGTAAATGGCCTTGCTCGTCATAACCTCCCCATAAATCACCTTGTCCTCTTTGTCGGCAAGTGGCGATCAAGTCTTTCAGTACATTCGTGTCTTCCTTGATTCGTACATGCTGGCGGTCAAATGTTTGGGCTTGTACAGCTAGGAACTCATTCAAAGGAATCCCTTTTTTTACGGATATATGGTATTTATTCTGCGCTTTCGTAATATTTCGCCGGATATTGGGGCTCATATTCTCCCATACCGCTTGATGATCCCGGATATTTTTTAATAAATAGGTATAACGTGTCGTTTGGTTATATCCCGCCCAATAAAACGGAAGCCAATCCGTGATGTCATAATTGAAATTTTGCAGGAAGTGCGGATAGCGTTTTAGTTCTTCCGTGAATTGTTTGCATAGTTCTTGACGTCGTCCTAACTCGGTCGTATATTTCGTGTCGGAGGAACTTGCGGTGAACCAAGGGCCCATTGTTTGGGTGTAAGAAGGCATTGAGACAATATCGGAATGGGGGACGTAAAGGGGGAGGGTTGCCTGTATCTTTCCCTTTTGTTCTATAAGCAAGACATCCCATTTTTTTTCTCCGCAAACCGTATCCAACCACCAGTCATGTGAGAAGATCGGTATATTTTTTTCAGTATTGCAAAGTAAACGATATTTGTCTTTATTACTCATTACAATTTCGTATAGGGGCGGGGGGTGCCCGCCCCCGCAAATTACTTGTTGGCTTTTAATGCCTCAAATATTAATTCGGATAATTCGTCTGCCAATTCGGGATTGTCCTCGACACATTGTTTTGCCGCATCACGACCTTGTCCCAATTTGGTATCATTGTAGCTGTACCACGAACCGCTCTTCTTGATGATATTCAGTTCAGAGCCAAGATCGATGATCTCTCCGGAACGGGAGATACCTTGACCGAACATGATATCGAACTCTGCCTTGCGGAATGGAGGAGCCACCTTGTTTTTTATGACTTTCACACGCACTTGGTTACCCTTGATCTCGTCACCATCTTTCAGCTTTCCAATACTACGGATATCCAAACGGACTGAGGCGTAGAACTTCAACGCATTACCACCAGTCGTCGTTTCCGGGTTCCCGAACATTACGCCGATCTTATCACGCAATTGGTTGATGAAGATACAGGTCGTATTCGTCTTATTGATCGCAGCTGTCAATTTACGAAGGGCTTGCGACATTAAGCGAGCTTGCAGACCCATCTTGCTGTCTCCCATATCGCCCTCAATCTCAGCTTTAGGAGTCAAAGCGGCTACGGAGTCGATAACAATGATATCTACGGCGGATGAACGGATCAACTGCTCGGCTATTTCCAAGGCCTGCTCACCGTTATCCGGCTGGGAGATCCATAGGTTCTCTACATCAACGCCTAACTTTTCAGCATAGAAACGGTCAAAAGCATGCTCCGCATCGATAAATGCGGCGATACCTCCTTTTTTCTGAGCCTCGGCGATCGCATGGATCGCTATGGTTGTCTTACCGGAAGATTCCGGACCATAGATCTCGACGATACGTCCTTTCGGATATCCGCCTACGCCCAGCGCTGCGTTTAAAGCGATAGAGCCTGTCGGTATCACCTCGATATCCTCGATGTTTTCATCGCCTAGTTTCATGATCGAACCTTTTCCGTAGTTCTTCTCGATTTTATCCATTGCCGCACGTAAAGCCTTTAGCTTATCCGTGTTAGCGGCTGGTTTACCACCTTCTTCTTTCGCTTTTTCTTCGAACAAATTTTCTTCTTTTGCCATATGTGTCCCTTATAAATTAAGGATTTGATTTGCATGGTCTTTTGTCTTCACCTCTTTCGGCCCGATGATATTAGTAACAATACCTTCCTCGTTAATGATAAAGGTGGTCCGGAGAGTCCCCATGTATGAACGTCCGTACATTTTTTTCTCAGCCCACACACCAAACTGTTCTTGTAAGGTCGTGTCTGTGTCCGCTATTAAACGGAAAGGTAAGTTTTGCTTTTGTATAAAGCCTTGATGCGATTTGGCGCTATCTTTGCTTACTCCGATGATCTCGAAGCCTTTCGCTTGTAAGGCTTGATAGCCGTCACGTAAGCTGCATGCTTCCGCCGTGCAACCGCTCGTGTTATCTTTCGGATAGAAATAGAGCGCTACTTTTTTCCCTTTATAGTCACTCATCTTTACCTCTTTACCGTCTTGATCGGTTCCCAAAAACTCGGGAACCTTATCGCCTATTTGTACTGCCATATTACAATTCTAAGTCAATGTTAAACAATTCATGCCAAGGCAAACCTTGCTCATTTAGCTCTTTCATGAATGGGTCCGGATTGAATTCCTCTACATTCCATACTCCCGGTTTCTTCCAAATGCCTTGCATAAATAATTTGGCGCCGATCATGGCGGGAACACCGGTGGTATAACTAACACCTTGCGCTCCTGTCTCTAGATAAGCGGCATGGTGGCTACAGTTGTTGTATACGTAATAAGTTAATTCCTTACCGTCCTTGATACCACGGATGCGGCAACCGATGGAAGTCTCGCCAGTATAATTCTCTCCCAGATCACCCGGGTTCGGCAATACGGCTTTTAAGAATTGGATCGGAACGATTTCCTGCCCGTTGTAAAGGATCGGGTCGATACGAGCCATACCGATATTTTGGATGACACGTAGATGAGTCAAGTATTCCTGTCCGAAAGTCATCCAGAAACGAGCCCGTTTGAGGGTCGGGAAGTTTTTGGTCAAACTTTCCAATTCCTCGTGATACATCAAATACGATTCTTTCGGTCCTACATTCGGATAATTCAAGGCTTTATGTACGCTTAACGGATCGGTCTCCTTCCATTCCCCATCCTCGAAATATTTGCCACGTTGAGTAATCTCACGGATATTGATTTCCGGATTGAAATTGGTAGCGAATGCCTTATGGTGATCTCCTGCGTTGCAGTCTACGATATCCAGATAGTGTATCTCGTCGAAATGATGCTTTGCCGCATAGGCTGTATATACGCCGGTAACCCCCGGATCGAAACCACATCCCAAGATAGCGGTAAGACCGGCTTTCTCGAAACGATCTTTATAGGCCCATTGCCAGCTGTATTGATATTTGGCTTCATCAAGCGGTTCGTAGTTGGCCGTATCTAAATAGCTAACGCCGTATTCCAGACAAGCATCCATGATATGCAAGTCTTGATAAGGTAAGGCCAGATTTACCACCAAATCCGGTTTGAAGGCGTTAAACAAGGCAACAAGCTCTTGCACGTTATCTGCGTCTACCTGTGCGGTTTGCACTTTTACGTTCTTGATATCGGCGGCGATCTTGTCGCATTTACTTTTCGTACGGCTAGCTACCATGATATCCGTGAAGACATCCGCATTCATCGCTATTTTCTTAACAGCAACGGTACTTACGCCCCCTGCACCAATAACTAATACTCTTCCCATTTACTAATAGAATTAATCTTGTTAATATACAGTTTACAAGGTTTTCAACCAATGGACAAATATACGGCTTTTCCTTGACAATCCCTATAAAAGATTTATTTATTCATTTTAGAAGGGATGAAAGGAAAGAAAGATACAGCTAATGAATGTGAATACTGAAAATAGTCGTACTTTTGTCACATTTACTGTTTAAAGTTTGGACATGAGATTTTTAAATTATGCCGGGGGTGTTTTTATTCTGCTCTTATTGGCGTTGGGGTGCAAACCCGAGGCGAAGCGGAGCCGTGTGCTTGTGATCCAATCTTTTCGGTGGGATGACAAGAACTATCTGGAATTAAACTCGGATATCCGGAAAGAACTGAGAAAAAACCGGGTGAATGCGGACATCCGCACGTTTTATCTCGACTGTGAGTGCTATATGGCTGAGGAGGAAGAGGAACGGATGTATAACTTTATCGATACGATACGTCTTTGGAAGCCCGACCTCATATTGGTGAATGATGATCAGGCTACCTATACGTTGATGAAATGCGGCCATCCTTTTGTAAAGAAAGTTCCGGTTGTTTTCTCTGGCGTCAATTTCCCTAATTGGGATTTGCTGGAAAAATATCCGAACGTAACAGGTAGTTGGGACAAGATTGATTATAAGGAAAACCTTCGTTTGATCGATCAGCAAATGGGAAAGTCTCGCATTTATATCAATTATGATAAGACCTCCTTAGGGCAGTTGGCTTTCCGGGAGTTGATAAAAGCGGTCGATACGAGCCGATATGTATTGAATTATAATCAATTGGCTTTCCAATTAAATGACCCGGACTTTAAGGTAGATTCCATGACGTTTAGAACCGAGATGAGAATGAAGGCGATACGTCCTTCGAAAAATGTAATTCATTTCATGCCTTTTCGTAAAGCCAATGGGGAGTTTTTATTGAGTAATATTAATGGTACCTATCCTTATTGCGTATTTTTCAATATCCGTTATGACTATACATCCGCAGGTTTGTCTAAGATGTTCGTGACTCCTTCATTTACGGCGGTGCGGGAAATCTTTAATATAAACGTGGAAGTTCTGGGAGGCTATTTTTGCTCGAATCGCATACAAGCGGCGGAACAGGCTCGGTTGGCGGCTAAAATTCTTTCCGGTACGCCTGTCTCTTCCGTTCCGATCGTAGAGAGTCCTAAAGAGTATCTGTATGATTGGGGGGAGATGCAACGTTTAGGTATCTCAAAGGAGGAGGTCCCTACTAATGTTCACATCATCAATATGCCTATTTCTGAACGGTATAAGATTGGGGTTTTTATCGCCTCTTCCTTGGGCGTGATCTTATTGCTGGCATTGATCGGTTATTTGTTTTATCTCTATTGGCGGGAAGCAAGACGAAGGAAAGCGGTGCTCGCTAATTTAAAGCAAGAGAAGGAGCATCTTTCTTTAGCGTTGGAAGGGGGGAATATATTCGCTTGGAAATTACAGTCTGGTACCTTCCGGTTTGACAACGAGTTCTTTAGCTATGTGAATATTTCTCCCCGGGAAATTCCTTTGGATGAGCTGTACGAGATGACTCATCCGGACGATAGGCAGAGTTTGCGCTCCTTGATTGATTTCATTTGTACGGGTACGATCTCTCATCATATCCTTCAATATCGTTGCGATTTTAACGGGAAAGGTTACCAATGGTGGGAATTTCGTTACGGAAGCTTAGAGGATGCGAATGATGGGTATGTAATCAATGGCTTATGTTTGAATATCCAAAATATCAAGGATACGGAGGAGGTCTTGATCTCTGCGAGGGAAAAAGCCGAGGAGTCGGATCGGATGAAGTCGGCTTTCTTGGCGAATATGAGCCATGAGATCCGTACGCCGCTGAATGCGATTGTCGGTTTCTCGAATTTAATGAACTCGGAAGAGGTCTTGGAGCCGGAAGAGCGTGAGCAGTTCGTGAAGTTGATTAATACGAACTCCGACTTACTATTGAAACTGATCAATGATATTTTAGATCTTTCCCGTATGGAATCTGGAAAGATGAGTTTTGTTTTCGATCGCCATGATTTGAATGTCTTGATCAATGAAATCTATTGTACTTTCCAATTGATGATGCCCGAGGGGGTAGAGCTACGCATGCGTGTCCCCGAGATCCCGGTGGTTGTGGCGGTAGATCCTTATCGGCTGAAACAAGTATTGTCTAATTTTATCAATAATGCCATCAAGTTCACGACTTCGGGCTATATAGAAGTTGGATACTATTTCTGTACGAAAGGCGACTGCCTTCATATCTATGTAGAAGACACTGGTATCGGCATCCCTGAGGAGAAACAGAAGCAAGTCTTTGATCGTTTTTGCAAATTGGATGAGTTTGCGCAAGGCACCGGACTCGGACTGGCGATTTGCCAAGTGATAGCGCAGCGTTTCGGCGGTGAGATACAATTGAAGTCGGAATATGGTAAAGGTAGCCGTTTTACGCTAACTTTGCCTAAAGAACGTATAGGTTGACAAAGCATGGAACAAATAGAGGAACTTTCACGATTTATCAAGGAACATGCGTCGGATGATTTGAATCGTCTGTTGCTTTCCGCCTCTCGTTATCCGGGGATCGATATCCCTTTCGTGGTGGATCAATTAAAATCTCGGCGGCAGATCAAGGATAAACTACCTTCATGGTATCAAAACGATCGACTGGTTTTTCCGGCGAAGATAGCGGCGGAGCAATGTTCCTCGGAACAGACTGCCTTGTACAAACAGAGGTTGGTAGATCCACAGGCACATGTATGTGATTTGACTGGTGGATTGGGGATCGATAGCTATTTCTTCTCCCGGAAAGTACGGCAGGTTACCTATATCGAACGCTTTTCCGCTTATTGCGAGGCGGCTATCCATAATTTCAAGGTGCTAGACGTTGGTAACGTAACGGTATTGAATGGTGATTCTACGGAGTTGATAGATAAGATCGATGGAATAGATGTGTTTTATATCGATCCGGCTCGTAGGGGAGAGGGGAATAAGCGGGTTTTTGCGCTGCAAGATTGCGAGCCGGATTTGACAAAGTTGGTTCCTGTCTTGTTTGGTCATGCCTCTAAGGTGATCGCTAAATTATCTCCGATGGCGGATATTCATATGACGTTGGATTTGCTTCCGGATGTGACAGCCATACAGGTGCTTTCGGTGAAAAATGAATGTAAGGAGCTTTTGTTTGTGTTGGAGCGAGGCTCGAAAGGCGGGAGTCCTCAAATCTGTTGCGTGAATTTCACTTCGGAGGAAGAGCCGGAATTGTTTGTGTTCTCATTGGTGGAAGAACGGGAAGCTGTCGCTTCCATCCGTGGAGAAGTCAAGCGTTATTTATACGAACCGAACGCTTCCATCTTGAAGGCGGGTGCGTTTAAAGCGGTCGCCACTCGTTTTGGATTGAATAAATTGCATGTCAGCAGTCATTTATATACGTCGGATGAGGTTGTCCCTAGTTTTCCGGGACGTTCTTTTGTGGTAGACGAAGTGATCCCCTTTACGAATAAACAATGTAAGACCTTGTCGAGGCAGATTCCCCAAGCGAATATCACAGTCCGTAATTTCCCCCTCTCGGTGGATGAGTTACGTAAGCGAACTAAAATTGTGGATGGAGGAACTATCTATCTTTTCGCTACTACTCTGGAAAATGGGGATAAGGTACTTATCAAAACTCATAAGATATAGGATACTGCATGGGCGTTGCAGTGTTACTGCATAAGGGTTGCAGTACTATTGCAAGGCCTGTTGCAGTGATATCCGAAGGGATATAAAAAAAGTGTATGATGTTATCACCATACACTTTTTATGATATGAGGTTTATATTACTTCAATAGATTCGCACGCATTTCCTCAATCTTAGCTTTTGACTCACGAGCCGTATTTATGGTTGCTACCATTCCGCTTAACGGAGCGATTGTAGTTCCTAATTGCTCCAAGTCAGGATAATATTTAGCTAAGTCGGCTGTGATCTGCTGGATGATACCGATACGTTTTTCCATATTCTCGCTCAAACCGGCGGAAATAGCGTCGCCTTTAACAACCAAGCCCGGGTTTGCGTATACAATGGCATATTCTACAGCCATGCCCCCTAACAACTCAAGCTCAACGTCAGCCTTATCATTTTCCATCATAGCGTCGATCAATTTGTTTTCTTGGTTTTTCATGAATTTGCTTAACTCCTCTTTGCTGGCGTTAGCGGGAGCGGACTCTTTCATGATGTCGATAGCGAATGGAATGTCCAAATCCGTAGTCAATTTAACCAATACGTTCTCGATATCTGTAGTCGGCTTTTTCATAGCCTTCAATACGTTCAAGTCTGCGAAGTAGATACCGCAAGCACGTGCTTTCTGGGCTTGTGTGTTCAATTCGGAAACCTTGCTGACCGGCAACATAAAATCAGTATTAGCGACAGAGATCGTAACCTCGCCGGTAGATACTTTGTAAGGCAACTCCGAATCCGGCATATCTTTCAAGAAACGAGTAACCTCGTCTTTCAACTCGACAGTAAGCAGACCTTTAGATACTTCTCCCGCGATAGCTGCTTCTTCCTCTACTTTTTGCTCAGCGGCGTCTTGTTTTTTACTGCTGTTGCAAGATACCATTCCAAATGTAATCGCTGCTATGGTTAGCAGGCTAACAAAACTCTTTTTCATGTTATTCTTTATTTTTAGATTATATATTTTGTCATTAATCGCTCCCTTTGTTTAAATACTTGCCGGGAAACTCTGCGAAGATAGATATAATTACCAATAAAGCAAAGATTCCTAACATTAATAAATTAAATGTAAAAGTAGAAAATGTATAACCGGCGAATTTTTTCTCATGACTATAGAAAGGCGCACGTCCCCAATTATTGTCCGGTTCCAGATAAATCTGCCCGATTTTAGGATAGATCCGGTTGTGAGCCTCCTTATAGAATTGGGTACTGGTTGAGTTAAGTACCAGTTCCTCAATGGCCGAGTTATGGTGCTCTTTTTTCAAGGTGTTCAACCATTCGGAGCCATGTTCTTGAATGACCTCTTTCCGTTTTTTCTCTAATAACGCCGTGAAATTATCGCTACGGGTATGCAGGGCTTTTTCCACTTTATCCATATAGCTCTCGTAACTCTCTTTGGACGTATAGGGGGCGATACGGGCGGCACGGGATAGTACGGCCAGTTCGTTGTGGATCGTCCGGGTGTTCTCTTCCCGTTTCTCCGGGATCAGGTTGAGGCTGTTTATGAGGCTGCGCACCTCGTCGGCATGGACATTCCGGTAATATTGCGCTAGGAACTTTTCTTTTTCGACCGTGAAAAATAGGCGGTTGTAGCTGTTGTTCCGGAATTGTTCCGTAACCAACGCCTCGAATGCCCAACGTGAGGGGATAACCTCACCGATAAGAGGCACTATGTTCCGGCTGGATGCGCTCCTGCTCAAATCGTCGAACTTGACAACTAAGCCGCAAAGTAAGATCTGCGGGATTAAAAGCAGCGGTATCGTTATATAGATCGCTACGATCGAGTTTAAGGATTGCGATAGTACCAAACCTGTCAGGTTGGCGAGGAATGAGGTTGCCCATAGCGTGATCCACCAAGTAAGGAACATCTCGCTTCCGATGCCTATCAATAAATTTCCTACCACTATGAATAGCAAACTTTGGATCGCAGAGATACAAAGCAGGTAGAACATCTTTGACGAGAGATAACTGCCTCGGCTCAATCGCAAGAATCGTTCTCGCTTTAGGAGCGTCCGGTCCTTGATGATCTCTTCGGCACTGATGCTTAATCCTGTGAAAGTAGCGACAATCACCGCCATGAAAATGTAGGATACCAGATTTTTGTTCGCCAGCAAAGAATACCCGTCATCGGGTACGAAGCGGGTGAGCAGGGCCACGATCACCGCCAATAAAGGTGCCTCCAGTAAGGCGATACATAAATACTGCTTATTAGTCAGCTTGGTTTTTATGTTTCTTTCCAAGAAGATACAGAATTGCTTCCAGATCGAGGGCTTCTGCTGATGATTCGGGGGCAGGGGGGTAGGCTTAACCTCTTGGAACTTCGGGCGGGAAGCTACATATAACTCATGCCATTCTTTTGAAGTTATCTTCCGGATGTTTGTCTGGTTTCCGCTATCGTCTATCTTTTTTGCGTCGATAATAGTTAGGATTAGTTCCGGATTGATATTTCCACAGGTGCCGCAAACACTGATGTCTTGATCTGTATAATTGGCGATCCGTTTGAAATAGGTGATCGCCTCGATCGGGTTACCGTCGTAAATCGGGTAACCGCCGGTATCTAATAACCACAGGCGGAGGGACAACTTATAGATCTCGGACGAAGGTTGATGGATATTGACAACCACGAGCCGTCCCCGGTGCGTTTGTTCCTTTAACAGCATGATGACCTTCTCGGAGTCGGTGGACGAGAGGCCGGAGGTTGGCTCGTCCAAATAAAGGATCGCCGGCTCACGGATAAGTTCCAGTGCTATATTTAAACGTTTACGCTGCCCTCCGCTGATCGTTTTCCGGATTGGAGACCCGACGGCCAAATCCCGGATCTTGCTCAGATCCAAATCCTCCAGTATCGTATTGACACGATCCTCGATCTCCTTTTCGGTCAGGTTCGCGAAACAAAGGCGGGCGGTATACCATAGATTTTGGAATACGGTCAGTTCCTCGATCAGCAAGTCATCCTGAGGCACGAAACCGATCAATTGCTTGCATTCCGGATCACTCAGCGGATGTCCGTTCAAGCATACACTTCCCTCACCGGGGATAATATTCCCATTTAAGATGCTTAACAAGGTAGACTTACCAACGCCGCTTCCTCCCATGATGGCTACCAACTGGCCGGATTCAAGGTTGAAAGAGAAATTGTGCATACCGTTCTCGCTATTCTTGAAGCTGAACTCGATATCCCTCCCGGTTAATAAAATACGTTCCTTATGCTCATTCTGATTGAATACATCGAGGACATCACTATAATAAACCGGCAAGAATAGCGGGCTTTTGATTACGCCGCTGCGTTGCCAGCCATAGAAGATACCGGAAGTAAGCGGGATATCGTTCATGAATACCCGTCCGCAGCCTTGGTAGATAAAGACCATTCGGTCGAACCGGGTCAGTCTTAACACCCGTATCTCGCCCTCCAACCCCCTTCTGTAGATATGGTTGACGTCTTTATCGCTATCATCAGCGTTGATCGTAAGTATGGAGGGGGATTTTTTACCGACAACAAAGGCGTATAGATTGTCGAAGGTATCCGTGTCGATATTAAATATCGTAGCGATCTTATGGAAAATGGCTAAGTTCTCGTTCAATCCTTCATTGTTGCCATGGGCGAACTCCATGAAACGGAGAAGGAGCAATAGCTGGTCTTCCGCAATCAATTTGGGCTTGAGCTGGTTGCATACGTTGATAATAACACTCTCTCTATCGATATCGAAGTCCGGATCATCGTAAACACTTTGTATCTCATCAAATAGCTCCATATATTCTTTATGGGAGCGGATACCAAAGTGACTGGTTAAGTAAGAATTGACGGCCTGACGCGCTTGGTCACTTTCTATTTTTGCCAACGAAGCAAATATAGCGAACAAGTTCAGTAGCCCATTGAGTATAGTTTCATTCATTCATCAAAGTATTGTTTCAAATGTCTTGCAAAGATAAGGTAAGTGAAACAAAAAACAGGTCGAATGTTAGACTTTTTAAGCAGTCAAGTGAATAACATGATCAATAATTGGGCAGAAATCACCCGGATGAACATGGATAACGGGTAAACCGTAGCGTAAGATACGGAAGGCTCGTCACCCTCGACGGTCGTATTGGCATAACTCAAGGCCATCGGATTGGCCATGCTTCCGCATAGCATACCTATGTTGTGGGCGTAATCTAGCTTGAAGAATTGCGAGGCGATGAACCCGACGATCAAGACCGGTACGATCGTCAATAGGAAACCGAGACCGATCCATAACAATCCTTCGGCACGGAAGACGGTCTCGAAGAAATGAGCTCCGGAGTCGATTCCCAGTCCCGCCAGATAGATCACTATACCGAACTGCCGCATCATCAGGTTTGCGCTCTGGGTGGTATAAGTCGTTAGGTGGAAACGGGGGCCGAACGCACCCATCAAGATTCCAACGATGATCGGTCCTCCGGCGATACCCAGCTTGATGGGGGTACTCATTCCCGGTATGGCGATTGGGATCGCCCCGATTAATACGCCCAGCGTAAGTCCTACGAATATGGCAAGCAGGTTGGGGTTATCCAGCCGTTTCAGCTCGTCTCCCAAGATCTTACCCACGTTATTCACGGAATTGGCCTCGCCTACGATCGTTAGTTTATCCCCGATCTGTAGACGGAGGTCACGGGAGGCCACCAGATCGATACCCGCACGGTTTACCCGGGTGATGTTGATCCCGTATAGGTTGCGGAGCCGGAGCGAGCCTAGCTTTACCCCGTTTACCCGGTTGCGGGTTACGACGATACGGCGGGAGATCAATTGGCTGTCGATAGCGTTCCAGTCAATATCTTCCTTATTCCAGTCCGTAGTCTCTTGTTCTCCGAAAAGTACCTTGATGGATTCGACATCCGCCTTTACGGATATGATAAGCAAATGGTCTTTTTCCTTTAAGATGGTTTCAGAGGTAGGGATCGTCACCTTTCCGTTTCTCCAGAGGCGGGAGATCACGAAATGTTTCTCTGTCAATTTCATGACTTGCTGGATGCTCTTATTGTAAATAGAGGGGTTTAATACCTGAAATTCCGCTACGTTTGTTGTCGTGTCTTGCTCCTTATGCGTGCTCTGTGTCTTTTTTGCGAATAAGGACCTCAAGATGATAATAGCGAGAATTACGCCTACGACACCTAATGGATAAGCTACGGCACAGGCCAGAGCCATATCCGTTACGTTCCTCGTATTTTCCGGATCCATTTGTAAGAGCGCTTGCTGGGCGGCACCTAGGGCCGGGGTATTCGTTACGGCACCGGATAGCAACCCTACCATAACGGGGACGGAAATTCCTGTTATCCAATGAAACACCAACGTCAAAATCAGTCCTAAAGCGATCACCCCTAATCCCATCGTATTCATTTCCACCCCGCCTTTTTTTAGGGAAGAGAAGAAACCGGGACCTACCTGCAATCCCAAGGTATATACGAAAACGATAAGCCCGAAGTTCTGAGCGAAGTTCAGCATGTCCTTATTTACGGTAATGCCCAGATGCCCTGCCATAATACCGGCGAAGAATACAAAAGTGATGCCTAATGAAATGCCGAATATCTTTAGCCGCCCTAAATACACACCAACCGCCGCCACGATAGAAATGACGGCCACGGCCTGTATCATCGAGGGTTCTGTAAGCGTCTCAAGTAACCAATTCATAAGAGTTTCTTTTTTGCTTTAGAAGCGCAAAAATATATAAAACAAAGCAATTAAAAAAATTGTAGTATCTTTGCCCACGAAATAACGATGATACAGGGTGAGGGAAACGATGGTTAAATATATAAAGTGGTTGCTGCCGGTACTTTTTATTGCGTATTATAGCAGTGTCTCGCTTTTTACGCACGTCCATGTGGAGCATGGTACGACCATCGTGCATGCGCACCCTTTCAAGAAGACGGCGGACGGTACTTGCCATCATCATACCTCTTTGGCGGAGATACAGTTGTTTCATATGCTCTCATCTATTCACGTGATGGACGGGGCGATTCACCTGTTACGTTTACAATTCTATTCTTTAAAAATATCTAATCTCTCTGAGTCTCCGGTCTATCCGGATCATGTCACTTCCGTTGAGGGACTGCGATACCTGCGGGCTCCCCCAGTTGTTTGATTACATATCCAGAAATCAATATCCGTTTGTAGAGACGGGGCATGCCCGTCTCCTCGGCAATTCGTAATCATTAATATTCAAACAACTATTAATCAAGCAATGAATAAGTTCATTACACTTATACTATGCCTGTGCTGTGTCTTTACATCAGCGTGGGCAGAGGGAGACGATCATACCTCCCTGAATCCTTCCGACGCTAATATCGTAGGCCATATCCTCGATAAGAAAACAGGAGAGCATCTCTCTTTTATCAATGTCTACCTCCACGGTACGACGATCGGTACGACCACCGACGCTACCGGTCATTACTATATGAAGAATCTTCCCGAGGGAAAATACACCTTGGTCATGAAGTCTATCGGATATAAAACCGAGGAGAAGACGGTGACCCTTAAGAAAGGGAAGACATTGGAGATCAATTTCAATGCCGAGGAAGACGCTGTCTCCTTGGACGGTGTCGTCGTATCGGCAAACCGTAACGAGACGACCCGCCGTCTGGCTCCTTCTTTGGTAAATGTACTCGACTCCAAGGTGTTCGAGACTACGCACGCCACTTCCTTGGCCGACGGTCTGAACTTCCAGCCCGGCGTGCGTGTGGAGAATAACTGCCAGAATTGCGGTTTCCAACAAGTACGTATCAATGGTCTGGAAGGCCCTTATACCCAGATCTTGGTGGATAGCCGGCCGATCTTCAGCGCCCTGACCGGCGTATATGGCTTGGAGCAGATCCCGGCAAATATGATCGAGCGGGTAGAGGTGATGCGCGGAGGAGGCTCGGCCTTGTTCGGCTCGTCCGCTATCGCCGGTACGATCAATATCATCACGAAGGAACCGATGCGCAACTCTGCCCAGATTGCCCATTCGTTGACGATGATCGGGGGAAGCCGTCCGGATAATAATACGACCGTGAACGCCTCGTTGGTGACGGACGATCATAAGGCGGGTATCTACCTCTTTGGGCAGGGCCGCCACCGTGCCTCTTACGACCATGATGGCGATGGCTACTCGGAGCTGGGTAAGCTGGAGGCGAAGACCCTCGGATTCCGTTCCTACTTGAAGACCAGCAATTATTCCAAGCTGACTTTCGAGTACCATAACATCAGCGAGTTCCGGCGAGGTGGTAATTTATTGGATCTTCCGCCTCACGAGACGGATATCACCGAGCAGACCGACCACCAGATCAACGGGGGAGGCCTGAAATTCGATCTTTTCTCTCGCGACTACCATCATCGGCTGAATGTGTATACCTCCGCCCAGCATACGAAACGCCAGAGTTATTACGGTGCCGGAAAAGATCCGAACGCCTATGGTAACACGACGGACATGACCTTTATCGGTGGCGCCCAATATTCCTACGAATGGGATAAATGCCTTTTTATGCCCGCTACCTTTACGGGAGGCGCCGAATATAGCTACGATGATCTGCAAGACGAGATGCTTGGCTATCACCGTACGATCGCCCAGACCGTGCATATCGGTAGCGCCTTCGCCCAGAACGAGTGGAAGAATGACCGTTGGAGTTTCTTGATCGGTGGCCGTTTGGATAAGCATAACATGATGGATCATGTGATCTTTAGCCCTCGTGCGAACGTGCGCTTCAATCCGACGAAGGATATCAACCTGCGTATGTCGTACTCCAGCGGTTTCCGGGCCCCTCAAGCGTTCGACGAGGATTTGCATATCACCGCCGTGGGGGGCGACGTGGCGATCATCCAGATCTCTCCGGACTTGAAGGAGGAGAATTC
>NZ_FR885287.1:0-2766 GCF_000436315.1 Parabacteroides sp. CAG:2
CAGCGGCATACGCAGCATTAAAAGCAGGTCCACCTAGCAGTAAACCAGCTGTTAACAAGGTAAAAATCCTTTTGTTCATAAATTCAAAATTTAATATTAATAATAGTGTTAATTAAAGTCCATCCCGTCGTTTAGCACCCTTGTTTTACCCGAAAACGACTAGTCTAAACGATCGTCTAAATCTTGCGTTTTTTTAGTGTCGGAACAGGAGGTTTGTTGAAGGAATCGGTTGTTTCGTAAAGGATAACCTATCCTATTGATAAGAAAGAGGATAAGTAATAAAAAAATAGCCCGGAAGAGTTGCAAGTATCGAAGAAACGCGTACCTTTGCAAATGACTAAAAGAATCGATCGTTTAAACTAGTCGTTTCTATCCCATAAAAGATTGTCAAACATCAAGGTTTTTAACTATATATAATGTACAGGTGTACATTAAAATAATGTAAACCTATCAAAGCATAAGATCTGAATCAAGCTTCCTCTTTGACACAAAAGTATTGATAGTACCGCTAGCTTCGAGTTATAGGTATTTTATAGGCTCACCCGATAATCATTGGGGATATCTTCAGGCTCATCTATATTTCAGCCGGCAGCCTAAGATAAGTCGGCCAACAGATGAGATCATGAGATAACTATTGCCATATAAATCGCTGTCTTATAAACTATTAATCAACAGACCAACTCACTTGAGAAAGGCTTCCCAAGTGAATAACTAACCACTTCCAGACTCGTAAGCTTACGGCTACCCCCAGCCGTAAGTTATTCACTTGACAAACCGTAAGTTATTCACCTGACAAGGCTAAATTATACATTAACCGTCTCTCCCCCGGTGGTTATCGGGAAATGGCAGAGGAGCTATAGATACAAGTGGCCCATTTGTCTTTTTGACAACTTGTAATCTGAAGTCCCGGAGAATCGATTATTCCGTACCCAAGTGCGTCTCGCTTCCAAATTCGAGAGAAAAAAACAGCAATTCTCTGTTTGATAGCCGTTTGCTGAAAAACAGCCTTCCGTTCCAGCCGAAATAATTCACCCTAGTTCATGTTTTACGGTCGTTAGGCGGTAATAATGCCCAACGCTACCGCATGTGAGGGCCGATACCTATATATGTGTAGGCTTACGCCACTATATGTGTAGCTTGACGCGACTATATGTGTGGGTTAACACTGCTATATGTGTGAGTTGATACAGCCATATGTGTAGGTTGATACATATATATTCGTTAAAAAGCGACGCTTATCGTGTTAAAAAGCGATTGTGGTAGCTTGTTCGCGCTCCCCGCTTACGCTCGTTGGCTTTTATAGCCAGAGAGCCGTGTCGTGAAAAAGAAGGTATTTCAATCAAAAAGATACCATTCATCGCATTAAGCTGACATCCGCGATTCTTGTCTTATCCCTTTGAATTAAGTCTGTCCCCAATAAATATCGGGTGAGCGTTTACTTGATTAATATTGGAAATATATGAACGATGAATCTGCAGAAAAATATCTTGAGGCAACGATTCGTCAGCAACCACGTCACTGGCTCATAGACAAAAAACGAAACGGCAGACATCTCCGCCGTCCCGCCCAAAAGAGATAGCCTTATCTCTGTTTGTACACATGTCAAGGTTGGTTATTTACTGATATCAGGGCCTATATAAACCCTGTTTTTCATATCGTGCGTAAACATAAGACTTTTTTTCGACAAAAGAGCAGATTCCTTCTTCTTTTTGGGAATACATGTTCTAAACATGCCACACTACCTCTTGGCTACTAGCGTGAGCTTCTATTATAGAGGAACTATGAAAAAGCATTTTACATCAAAACATAAAGCTAAATCCTTTCTTCTGCGAAGCATTGAACCGTTCAATCTCCAAAGAAAGGGATTTCTTTAACTGATTAGCCATAAATATTAAGAAAGACCTGCGTATGATGCAAATTGCCTTCAGTCGTTTTAAGGATTTTCTGAAAGAACAGTGCCCATTATATGAATGCAACATCAAACCCGAATTTATCACTAAGGATATGATGGTTCTGTTTGTGGACTATTTGCAATCCCGTAGCGTTGGCGAGGGAGCAAAAAGTATCTATCAGCGTTTCAAGAAAGTGATACGCTATGCCATCGAACACGATGTGATACTGAAAGACCTTACATATAAGAATGTAGACTACTCAAACAAGCTATTGAAGTTTGAACAGAATAAGACCAAAGGGCATTCTTCTGCTAGTGGAGTAGTCATTCCTTTGAATGACGGTTTGGTCTCTATTATTGGTGAACCTCTTGCGGATGGCAACAAAGATGTGCTTATATTTAATCTACCATCCTATGAAAGCTGCTGTAAATCAGTAAAACGTTGGGTGAAAAGATCCGGAATAGACAAGCACATAAGCTGGCATTGTGCCCGTCACTCATTTGCAGTGAATATCCTTAACAATGGTGCTAATATTAAAACAGTAGCCAGTTTGCTCGGACATAGCGGGCTGAAACATACGGAGAAGTGCCATTCAAGACACGCTGTAAGCACAAGCAGCACACTCTGTAAACCTTGCACTAACTTCCCGTAACTGGCTTATGGGCTGTTATATCGTGGAATTTGAACAAAACGGAGAAGACCGTGCAGCCTATGGTGAGCAGCTTTTGAAGAAGTTGGAAAAACAACTAAATACCAAAGGACTTAACAAACGTAGATTCCGGGAGTTCAGACGTTTATATCTTGTTTATCCACAGTTGAAAGAAGAGGTTTTAGGCTATGTTATGTCGGGTTCGGGAATTCGGCGGTTGCCGAC
>NZ_FR885287.1:2816-117782 GCF_000436315.1 Parabacteroides sp. CAG:2
TAGAAACAGAGATTCGGCGGTCAGTAACCGCCAAATTGCAAATGGTTTCAGAAATTGCAAATAATGACTGGAAATTGGCTGCTGAAAAGCTATTTAACAGATTATCTTCTACGCATTTGAATGCAATATCTGCTATTGACAATCCTATTAAACGTGCCTTTTATGAAATGGAAACGATTAGGGGATGCTGGACTGCAAAAGAACTGGAACGGCAGATTGATTCATTGTACTACGAGCGTAGTGGATTATCTAAAAACAAAGAAGCTCTTTCTGCATTAGTACAGCAACAGGCAGTTCAACTACAGCCTGCGAATGTAATAAATACTCCCTTGACCTTAGAGTTCTTAGGGTTAAATGAACGGGCATTAGTTACAGAGAATGATTTAGAGCAAGCCATCCTTGATAATTTACAAAAGTTCCTTCTGGAAATGGGACACGGCTTCTGCTTTGAAGCTCGCCAAAAACGCATACTGATAGATGAAGATTACTTCTTTGCTGACCTCGTTTTCTATCACCGCATATTGAAATGCCATGTCATAGTGGATTTAAAAATTGACAAATTCCACCATGAATATGCATCCCAACTGAATATGTATCTAAACTACTTCAAAGCAGAAGTAATGCAGCCCGATGATAATCCACCAATCGGTATTTTGCTTTGTACTGAAAAAGGAGATACTTTAGTTCGTTATGCCACAGCAGGATTAGACCCAAATATTTTTGTACAAAAGTATAAAATCCAGTTGCCCAGTGAGGAAGAAATCAAGAGATTTCTTTCAAAGGAGATAGGCTAACAACTTTCAATAAAAACAAAGGTTTAGTTCATTTTAGATATACAAGAGAAATGGGCTAAACTTAATCTGTAACCTTTTCATTATAAAACCTCAAAAATTCCATTTCACCCACCTGCTTTAAAAATTTCTGATTTTCAATAAAGTCTTGTCCATACTTTAACCAACGTTTTGTAAAACCTTTGAACTTAGTACAAGGAAATAGATGACATAGGTAGCAGTGTGTTATTCCTTTCTCAACGCAACACAGGTAAAATGTTCTACATTTTTCACAGCGGGTTTTGTTCTCCTCTGCTCCCTGACAAATTTTTTCATCTCGTGTGTAGCTTGGACAACCGCCACAGAACACACCACAAGCAGGAATACGACCATGATATGGTTTTATTACAGATAAGGTTTTTGCCATCCAAAAATTAGTCAAATTCAATTTATTTGCCTGTCGTTTTTGTTCCTTCTTCACCACGTATTTTTGCTTCTCAAAGAATGGACGAGCAGTTAGACTCACTTCTGATGTGATTTGTATAATACCTTCTGTAATAGCATATCGTTCTATTTCTTCCAAAAGCATAGTTGCAATGCCTTTGCCTTGAAAGTCTGCGTGAATGAACATAGAGTGCAGATAGCCTTGCGGCGTAATGGATGAAAAACCTACAATCTGAGACAGTTGATTAACAGCCACAATAAAATAGTGAGTCTTTATCATTTCCTCTATATTGGAAAGATCATCTCCGCATGATGCCCAATCTTCAACTTCATCCTGTGAATAATCACGCCTGTTTACTACAAGCACGGTATTCTTATATAAATCTCTCAGTTCAGCACTATCAGATTGTTGCGCTATTCTGATTTTAAAGTCCATTTTCATCTTTGGTTTTGTATCTTTTCGTATAATACCTTATTATCATTAAGGGTTAAAACATATATCTGTTTTTCCGAATTATCGTTAAATGCTTCTTCTTCAAAACTTCCAAACTTGTGAATAATATCAAATCCAGCCCGTTCCAGATATGAATCCAATTCTTGAGGGAAAAACATCCTCATGTCCAAATTCTGGATTGAATGAAACTCGCCATTGATAAAATAGTGCCATTCTATGCGATTGATTTGGGTTGTACTCTCATAACGCATTGTTTGTTTTATCAACACATCCCGTCCATCATCCGTTGTATATTCGGCAATTACTGCCTGCACTTTTTCGCTCTCGACAATATACTGGATGTTGGGATTAAAGCAATCTAACAGAAATAAGCCTCCTGCTTTGAGATGATTTCTAACGCATCCTAACGCATTGAATAAATCTTCGTTTCTGTATAAATGGTGGATTGAATTAAATGGAATAAAGATTAGGTCGAATTTTTCTTGCAAGTCGAGCATTCTAATATCTGCTTCTATGAAATCAATCACTAATTCTGCTTCGATAGCCTTCATCTTTGCTTGTTCGAGCATTGAGGGTGTGTAATCTACTCCGCAAATGCTGTATCCATCTTTGGCAATGGGGATCGTAAGTCTGCCTGTACCACAGCACAGTTCAAGTATTTCAGCCTCCTTATTTTTCGGTAGCCACTTTTTGTAGAATTGCAAATCAGATAGAAAGGTATTTAATCCATCATATATATTTGCATCATAAATCAACTCACCAACCTTGTAACCTATATTCATTTATATTCTCCAATACTCATTGTTTCATGTTTATATACCAAACTTATTTCTATTCTCTTTCGTGTCCGGATGGATATGCCATAGATTAACCTTATTTTCCTTTATTTCTGCAACCCAAATAGCATGAACATTATTTAGAACCTGATCTGAACAAATGGAATATCCCTGCATAATAACCATAGAACCATTTACTGTTACGCTCTCGAAAATGTTTCGATATCCCGGATAAAGTCTAAAAAACGGCTTCCATGCCTTAACTATATTATCAGATTTTCCTACAATTCGATTGTTTGCCATATCGATAAAAACATGATTTTCAGTCATTAAACTGGATAGTGCGTTAATGTCAGCCCTACTGATACATTCATTAAATTGCAAGGTAATAATTTGGGGGTCTATCATTATCTCTTCTTTGCTATATTTATCATTATTACCCCATTCGGTCTTAAGCTGCGCATAAATTATATCATCTACCCAATCCCCACGCAAATAATAGCTCTCCTTAAAGTGAGCTTCCTTTCTGAACCCCAATCGCTCTATTAACTGGATAGAAGCTGTATTTCTCGGATCGACTGAGGCTATAATCCGATGTTTATCGAGCGTTCCAAAAAGATAATCAACCATTGCTTTCAATGCTTCTGTAGCATAACCTTTTTTCTGATAATCTTTATGTAGCGTACATCCAAGTTCAGCCTGCATATTGTTGTGATTGGTAAAGCTGATTCCCATATCACCAATTAACCTGTTTTCATCTGCAAGAATAATGGTAAACTGAAAACATATATTGGCAATATCCATTGTCGCCGGCATATTGCTAATATAATCACGGACTTCTTCAACTGAATCAGGGAACCATCCCTGATACTTATTTTCCGCAAAGTCAGAACGGTAAGAAAAAATGCTTTCTGCATCTTCCGGTTCAGCAAGCCGTATGATTAATCTTTCTGTTTTAATGGGATATTTCACCTTGTTGTTTATAAATTCATGAGTTGAGCAAAAATACAAAAATTGTCTAGCCGTGGATAGTCCTGCCGAATAATTACATACAAAAAAAGCTTGACTGATTACTCAATCAAGCTTTTCAACTTCAGTACCCAGAGCCGGGATCGAACCGGCATGGAAGTGAATCCACTGGTGTTTGAGACCAGCGCGTCTACCAATTCCGCCATCTGGGCATTTTTAATTAAGCTTTAGCAGTAGGTTTGTTTCTCAAATGCGTTGCAAAGGTACAGCTTTTTTTTAAACCCGCAAGCGTTTGGGTGAAAATTTTCAAATATTTTTTTCACAGTGGGAATATGTACGGGATTGTTTCGCATAGAAAGATTATTTCGTTACATTTGTAAACGTATAATCATAATAACAGCCAATATCATGAAAGATAATTATTGCGTCATCATGGGAGGCGGAATCGGTAGCCGTTTCTGGCCTTTCAGTAGAGAAAGTTACCCAAAGCAATTCCTTGATTTTTTTGGGAGCGGACGGTCTTTACTGCAAATGACATTTGATCGCTTCGCAAAAATCATCCCTACTGAAAATATATACATCGTTACCAACGAATCTTATGCGGACTTAATCAAGGAGCAGTTGCCGGAATTAGCGGAAGAACAAATCCTTTTGGAACCGGCTCGTCGCAATACAGCTCCTTGTATCGCTTATGCGGCTTATCATATTAAGGCATGCAATCCGGAAGCCAATATTGTCGTAGCCCCTTCCGACCATCTGATCTTAAAAGAGGATGTTTTCTTGAGGGACGTTCAAAAGGCGTTGGATTTCGTGAAGAGAAACCGTGCGTTGGTCACCTTGGGCATCAAGCCTAGCCGCCCGGAAACAGGATACGGATATATCCAAAGCAGTGATACGGTAGTAGATGATTTCACCAAGGTGAAGACCTTTACTGAAAAACCGAACCTCGAGTTGGCAAAGGTATTTATGGAAAGTGGAGAATTCTTCTGGAATTCTGGCTTGTTCGTCTGGAACGTGAATACGATCTTGGAAGCGTTCTCTAAATATCTCCCGGATATCAGCAGCCGTTTCGATCTAGGTAAGGATAAATTTAATACCCCGGAAGAAAAAGCGTTCATCCAAGAGAATTTCCCTTATTGCCTAAATATATCCATCGACTACGGTATCATGGAGAAAGCACACAACGTATATATGCTATGTGTAGATTTCGGTTGGGCCGACCTCGGTAGCTGGGGATCTTTGTTCGACCTAGCGAATAAAGACGAAAATGAGAACGCAGTATTGAAAAATAACGAGGCAATGCTATACGAATGCTCCGGCAATGTGATCGCATTAAATAACCCGAAACGTCTAGCCGTTATCCAAGGGCTAAAAGATTGCATCGTGGCTGAGTCCGGAAACGTATTATTGATTTGTAAGAAGGATGACGAACAACGTATCAAACAATTCGTAGCCGACGCTAAAATCAAATACGGAAAAGAATACAACTAATTAAGAATTGAGAATTGAGAATTATCGGCAAGCGGTATTCATTCTCAATTCTCAATTTTCAACTTCTTAGCAAGATATCGTACAGGATACCACGCAGCCAAAAAGCCTATCGTTAATACCGTTACAAAGACTGTTATTATATCCACCGTGACTACACGTACTGGATAAGCCTCTATAATAAACGCTCCGGCAGCTTCCCCTAGTTTTATAAAGCCAAACTCTTGTTGTAGCAAGCAAAGTACAACCCCGATCAAGACTCCGATCAAAGCTCCAAAACCGGAGATCATCCAGCCTTCAAACAAGAAAATCCGACGGATCAGACTGTCGTCAGCCCCCATATTACGCAGTGTGCTCACATCCTCCTGTTTCTCGATCATCAACATGGATAAAGAACCCACCACGTTGAATAAGGCGATCGCCAATATAAAAGTAAGGATCAAGAAGGTCATCCATTTCTCGACTTGCATCATCTTGAAAGAAGCCTCTTGTTGCTCAAAACGGTCTTGCACGATATATTGATCACCTAGGATACGTTGAATCTCTTTCTTTACCGGAGCGATATCCCCGCTATCTTTCACCTTCAATTCCACCGCTGTCACTTCTTTATCATAATTAAATAAAGAACGGGCCAATGACAAAGGCACGATCATATATGAATCATCGTAAACCTGTTGGTCCGTACGAAAGACAGCACCGATATAAGCATATTCCAAATTGAAAGAAGAAGCCGGATTCGCCATGTTCACCTTCTCCTCCCGCTTCGGAGCGTAGATCTCCAGCGGAGAGACAAAGCCTGCGTTTATTCCTAGCGAGAAAGCCAATCCGATCCCCATATTCGCGTAATTCGCCACCTCGTCATTCAGAAGGAACTTTCCATCGATCAAGATACTATCGATCTGCGCCAGTTTCTCATATTGCTCGTCTACACCTTTCAAGGTAGCTACACCCTGACGATCTCGATAACGGACCAAGGCATTGTCCTGCAATACCTCACTAAAACAAACAATGCCGGGCAATTCCCGCACCTTACGTATCTCTTCCGAGGTCGGGTCGAAAACCTTCCCTTTCCGAGGCATGATCTTCAACTCCGGATCAAAATTGCTGAACAGAGAAGAGACCAAATCGTTGAAACCATTATAGACCGACAAGGCGCATACTAAGGCGATCGTGGCGACAACAACCCCGCATACCGATACCATCGATATGATATTTATGGCATTGTGCGACTTCTTCGAAAAGAGATATCGCCGGGCTATATAGAACGGAAGATTCAAGGCTCCTCTGATTACTTATGCAAAAGATTGTCGATATTCTCGATATAATCCAATGAATCGTCTATAAAGAAGCTCAATTCAGGAATCTTACGAACCTGCAAACGAATACGTTGCCCCAAATCAAAACGGATCGCTTTCGTATTGCTCCGTATAGCCTCCAATAGCTCTTGCGATTTATCCGACGGGAAAATGCTTAAATAAGCTCTCGCCACACTTAAATCCGGACTTACACGAACTACGCTGACAGAGACCAATACGCCATGCATTCCTTGCGTCTGCTTCTGAAATATATCACTCAACTCCTTCTGAAGAAGGCGTTCGATCTTTTGTAATCTAGTACTTTCCATACGCTTTATTATTTACTTTTTCCAGATCATCGTCAAGCCGTCACGTAAAGGGAGGATCACCTTCTCTACCCGATCGTCTTGCTTAACCTTTTCATTAAAAACCAGTATTCCCTTCGTTTGTTTATCGGAAGGATGCACTTCTTCTACCACTTTACCGTCCCAAAGCGTATTATCCGCGAGAATCAAGCCGCCCGGACGGACCATCGGGAATACCAAATCATAATACTCGGAATACAGGCGTTTGTCGGCATCGATAAAAACCATATCGAACGTCTCATCCAAACGGGGGATAATCTCCATCGCATCCCCAAAATGGACTTTTATCTTGTCCTTATGTAGCGAGCGGGAAAGATATTTCATGATAAAATCCTCCATCTCGTCATTGATCTCAATCGTATGGATCAACGCCCCCTCTTCCATGCCTTCCGCCATACACAAAGTGGCATAAGACGTATAAGTCCCGATCTCCAAGACTCTTCTCGGACGAATCATCCGGCAAAACATCTTCAATATCCTACCCTGCAAATGCCCGGATAGCATACGCGGACGGAGAAGGTTCACATTGGCGTCGCGATTCAGCGCCGACAGCAAATCCCCTTCTTCATCTATATGAGAAAGAATATACGCATCAATCTCGCCCGTAAACATTCCTCTTACTCTTTAAAAGTAGGCAACTGATATTGCGTGCCGGCATCCAGCACCTTTCCTACGTTGTTAATCTCCAAAAAGCTGGTACCGCCACCTTCGCCGAAGCTACCGCTCAAATACGCTACCATATCGTTGCGAGTGATACGTCCGCTATGGATCAGCTGGTTCAACGCATCATAGAAATATCCCCTACGACTGTCGTTGTACGGCTGATGAACCGCCCATACCCCATAAGAAAGACCCAACATACGCATCACACGAGGATTATAGCATATAGCGAACACAGTAGAGGTTCCGCGGAAAGCGGCCAGATAACGTGCCGTACGACCCGTATAACTATCCGTGATAATCGCCTTCACATGTAATTTAGAAGAAGACTTAACGGCTTGTTTCGCCAAGAAAGAAGTCACGTCTAAATCATTCCCCTCGATCGGCACACGGATATCATTCGCGGAAAGCTTGGTCTTCTCGGCTTCACGAGCCACTTTCGTCATGGTCTGTACCGCCTCGATCGGATATTTTCCATAAGCCGTCTCACCGCTTAACATCAAAGCATCCGTACGATAATAAATAGCGTTGGCGATATCCGTAACCTCGGCACGAGTAGGACGAGGATTATTAATCATGGAATGAAGCATTTGCGTAGCCACGATAACCGGCTTCTTCACCTCCACGCATTTACGGATCAGCATACGCTGGATACCCGGGATCTTCTCGGCCGGAACCTCGATACCCAAGTCACCACGAGCGATCATAACGCCATAAGCCACTTCCAAAATCTCCTCGATATTGTCTACACCCTCTTGATTCTCGATCTTAGCGATAATCTTGATAGGGCTGTTACGCTCGTCCAAGATACGTTGGATATCCAATACGTCCTGTTTGTTGCGAACAAATGAGTGAGCGATAAAATCGAGATCATGATCGATCGCCCAAAGGATATTATTACGGTCTTTCTCAGTCAACGAAGGCAAATTGATACGTACGCCCGGCACATTCACGCTCTTGCGGCTACCTAGCGTAGCGTCATTCTGGATCTCGCAAAGCAAACAATCGCCGGATTTCCCGGTAACCTTCATTTCCAGATCACCATCATCGATAAGGATGTCGCTGCCAATCGCCAAGTCGTTCACGAAATTCTTATATGACACACAAATACAATCATGCGAAGTTTCCTGATCGGGATTACCGATTACCTTCACGATCTCTCCAGTCTTGAAAGGGATCGGTTCCTTGTTTACCGTCGTCGTGGTACGTACTTCCGGCCCCTTTGTATCCATCAAGATACCGATACGGTCGGATACTGTACGGACGTTATTTACCACACGGGTCAACCCCTCTTCCATCATGTGAGCCGTATTCAGGCGCACCACATTCATTCCCGCTTTATATAACGCCTCAACGAACGCAACGTCGCAGCGCTGGTCGGAAACTGTAGCAACAATCTTCGTATGCTTTAACATATACCTTAAATTATTATAACCTAATTATTAATTCTATTTGATAACCTTCTAAACCTTCTATCACATAAACGATTCGATCGCCAACCGATACGAATCCAGCCCAAACCCAAGAATCACTCCCCTGCATGCCGCCGATATCATCGACACATGACGAAACGATTCACGGGCATGCACATTCGAGATATGCACTTCCACGACTGGCGTAGTAACCGCCTTGATAGCATCGTGCAACGCAATGGAAGTATGCGTATAAGCGCCGGCGTTCAACACGATACCGTCATATTCAAAACCCACCTCATGGATCTTGTTAATTATCTCTCCTTCCACATTACTTTGATAATAAGATATCTCACACTGAGGAAAGCGGGCACGTAACTCGCTCAAATAGTCCTCGAACGAGGCATTTCCGTATACTGTCGGTTCTCGCTTGCCCAACAGATTCAAATTAGGGCCATTGATGATCTGAATCTTCTTCATTCTTAATTGTAAGTTTATTACCTTTGTACCGCCCGTTGAGGCCGGAATTATCCGGCAAAGGTAAGGATTTTATTTGACACATTCATAACGACATACCGACAATGCGACAAGGAAAAGATATAATAAACCGATATAACACCTATTTACGATTAGAAAAATCGCTCTCAGCCAACTCCATCGACGCCTATTTGACAGATCTTGACAAATTGCTACGTTTCGCAGAGGATGAGAAAAAGGACGTTAAGGAGATCAGCTACGACGACTTGCAACAGTTCATCGCCCAATTACGTGACATCGGCATCCATCCCCGATCGCAAGCACGCATCATCTCGGGTATCAAATCGTTCTATCGTTTCTTATTGCTTGACAATTATATAACAAATGATCCGACCGAATTGTTAGAGTCTCCCAAGATCGGATTGAAGCTGCCGGAAGTATTAACCGTCAACGAGATAAATAGCATTCTCGACACGATAGACCTCACGCTTCCCGAGGGACAGCGGAACCGTGCGATGCTGGAGGTTTTATATAGTTGCGGACTGCGCGTATCGGAGCTTACTGGCCTGCGTTATTCGGATATATATCCCAAGGAAGGTTTCATCCGGGTAGAGGGTAAAGGAAGCAAACAACGGCTTGTTCCTATCTCCGAAGTTGCTTTGCGGGAAATTAAAAACTATCTGTATGACCGGAATTCGGTCGTGGTTAAAAAAGGCTTCGAGGATATTTTATTTCTAAGCCGGCGAGGAACGGCCCTCTCCCGTATCATGGTATTTCATATCATCAAGCAACAGACGGAGGCCGCCGGTATCCATAAAAACGTAAGTCCCCATACCTTCCGTCATTCTTTCGCCACCCACTTGCTGGAAGGCGGCGCCAACTTACGCGCTATCCAAGAGATGCTGGGGCATGAGAAAATCACCACCACCGAGATATATACACATATCGACCGGGAATTCCTTCGCAAAGAGATACTGGAACATCATCCGAGGAGCAGGCCAAGAACTTAAAAGAACCGATCCTGCTCCGCTAGCAAAGCCCCAAGGATATCATAAATTATTTATTTCCTCCTCTGACAAACCAGTATAACACACGACCATTTCCATCGAAAGCCCATCAGACCGCATACGCCGAGCTGTTTCTAGACGTTCTTCCGCACGGCCTTCTTCCCGTCCTTCAAACTTAGCAGTGCTCAACACGTCATTCTGGATCATAATCGCATTCAGATGTTCGTCATAAGCATAACGTTCCTCGGGAGACATTGAGTAATAGCGTAATTTCTCTCGTGCCTCTTCCAAGCCGGGGGCTGTCGTTTCGGAAGTTATGATCCCGTCTTTCAAGTATCGCACCCATTCCTCCAAGGGGGTCACGGCCTCCTTATCAAACTCATTCACCCGAACCAATATATACTCCGGAAAGATCTCCGAAGGAAGACGCTTGACGATCGCACCCCTCTCCTTGGTATTTACCTGTAAATGATCATGGGTATGCACGCCGACAAATTGGTTCTGCCCGTGATACAGATAATCGGTTCCTACGCCTATATCAAAATAAAGGATACTGATAGAATAGATCTTTTTCACCTCGGAATAGTCCTGCCCCAAATGAAGATGCTCGGTGACGGCCTTCGCCACGCCATAGAGCACACGTTCCAAATAATAAAGCTCGCGGGTATTCTGGATCTCGATAAGGATGATATCTCCCTTTGTGTTCTTAGCCTTGATATCCACCCGATTGAATTTATCATCAGCGTCCTGCTGGTTCCCCTCACTCTCCAATATCTCCTCAATCTTGATCTGCTCGCCCAAGAACACGGTAAGAAAGCCTTCTAGCACTCCGAAATTCGCTTTTTGCCGGAGTAGGCGTTTGATGGCCCAGTCGAAACGGATATATCGATCTTGTAATTCCTTCATATACTTCTCCTCTTTTTCTGTTTTCTTTTCCATAGTCATATCATGTTTTAGTTACCCCACTATTGGGTGGCTTCAAATGTACATAAAAAGATCCGGAATACAAGCTTATCCCATCTAAAAAGAAATGTCCTTCCTTTTGGATCCGTAAGTGAATAGCCAACGAACGGAATCGTAAGCGGTCGCAAAAGGGTATTCTTGTGCCGTTATAACTCTATTTTAACCTCATATTGTATCGGTTTAAACTATTTACCCAAAAACAAAAAACATGGATGTGGACAAATATAAAGACTACTCAATTCTTAGAAATGAGGATTCTGCACCAAATGGCCATCCGATGCTCTGTCGCACCACCTTCCGAATGCTGATCGCCGGGAGAGGCGCTATTGGTGAAATCAATCCACGCTTTATGATCATCTTCCGCCCATAAGTTCAAGGCCGTTCCCTTTACCTTTTTACTATCATACCGTTCCATAGAGGTTCCCAGTAAAACGGCGAAATTATGTTTATCGATCGAACGTTTATAACTCAACGTATTCTCCCAAAGAAGCTTCACGCCACGATTCATCGTTTGCTCCACCCTCGATTTCTCAGTCTTGACCATATAACACAAATAGCTAACAGGGAACCAATTTCTTTCGCCCCAAAAAGCCATATCCGTGGAGAGAGGGCTCTTAAACGTAAGACTCTCAAATACTTCTAATTCACCCCAAACAGAACCCACAAACTTAATCCCTCTACGGGAACGCGATATTATTCATCTCCGGAAGACGAATTAAATTAGGTTCAAAAATCTGACGCTTGAAAATGCGGTAGATCCTCCACATAGAAATGAATGTGACTATCTATCGGGAATGGCAGTTCTTGAAATAATGGTTTCATAGGCTTTATACTAAAGGTTTCAACCTCTCGATCAGTTCATCCCCAAGCGCCCGTTTATTCACGATATGTTCCTGCACGGCGGTAACAAACGGATTATTCATGAAATCTCCTCGAACACCCTCGAAATCCTGTTGTTTTTCTTTGCTGGAACCATCCACACCGAAACCAATCATAGAAGTCAAGGAGAATTCCTTACGGGCATCCTCATAAAGCATCTCATCCAAGCGGATCACACATTCTTGCCAACGACGAACCAGATCAATAATCTCTGCGGCGGAAATCGAACGGAGATCCACCCCATAATAACGTTCGATCATCTCGTACGCCCATGTCCATTCCAAGGAATAATAACGTCCGTGAACCAAACGGAAAAAGCATTCCACATCCTCTAAGGAAGCGATTTCCCCCTGTTCGATATCTTGCAACAAGGCTTCTAGCGGTTCCCTCGGGAGGATCAAGCCCGCCAAGTCCAACCATTCTCCGGAGCCTTTGGATTCCGTAGGACGCAATTGCTCCCAGACCTCTTCCATAGAACAATAGGTCGTACCTTCCAAACGCTTGATTAACGAGTTACCAAAGAACTTATTAATTGCCATCCCATAAAAGTTCAACGCATTCCGGAGGGAGGAACCTTTTATACGAGTATTCTGATAATAATAAATCTCGGAAGTCTCTCCAACCAATGCCTGCAGGTTTTTCAAGATATCCACCGCTTTCAGCATCTTCTGGATCGTATAGGGACTCAATAGATTATAGTTAATCATATCCAAGCGATCCGGGTCCGTACGTTTATCACGTTTCGGCCATTTCTGGGCATCACGGATCGTACCTACGCTGCGAAGATTAATTCCCGGAACTAAGTAAGTCTCATCATCCTTCTCTATTAAATAGGAGAATGGAATATCGGAAGTATCGCTATGATGATGATGGCGGCCCATTACCAAAGAGAAAGCGCCAATACGAGCCGGCCAAAGAATATACGAGTCGCTGGTCGTCTTGGAACCACGTTCCACGATCCCTTGATGGATCGGTCCCAGCTTATACATATGATTACTCTGGTTGGAGCCACTTCCCGCATTCAAAAACGAATACATTCCCGCTATCAGCAAACTACTCTTATGCATAGACACTGTAAACGGACCGGCGAAAATAGCGCAAGCCTCCCCATTCTCGAAAGCGCAGTTGCTGAACAACAAGGAATCATGGGCCGAGAAGTTATGCGTCACTTGGCAAGCCTGTCCGATAAAGCAACGGATAATCTTAGCGGCATCCGCGATCTTGGCTCCCGAAGAGACAATGAAATCTTGCGCGATCACGCTATCCCCGATAAATACCGGGGCCTCCTTCTTACTATTTACGGAACCATTTTCCAGACGTGCGCTATTCTCTATGGTCGCGTAATCACCAATCTTCACGTTACGGATCGTACCGGTATTGACAATCTTGACCTTATCGCCAACCGTTCCCTCCGTAGAGGCAATACCCTCCGTATAAGCGGTAATCATATCCCGCAAGCGTTCGATCAAGGCCGGACGATGACGGTACAATGCTATAATATAAGCCAATGAAGCCGACAGGCCATCGTAAATCGGAACCTCACGCCCGCCGGTCTCATTCAAGACCGACACCTCGACATTATTCCCGAACGTAGCCTTGCCTTCCACCAACATAACATTTATATTCTGGATAAAGCAGTCATCACCGATCCGGTAATTAGCGATATAATTCTGTACGTTCTCAATCAACACGTTATCCCCCAACGTGCAATTATGTAGGGTAACATGACGAAGCCCGCTATGCTTTACCAATCCTCCCGGCAGGGTAAAAATCTTACGAAAGGCTCCTAACTTAACCACTCCTGAAAAACGTACGTGGTTCACATATTCAATATCAAACACTTCTGGAACCCAAACTTGATTCCAATCATCGGCCCGGCAAGCCTGAGATCGCAAGGTGGCGATCTCATCCGGCCGCAAATTTCTCAAATGATTCATTGGTACTAATTTTGTAAGACTCTACTCTTCATCATATTGCTGAAAGAGGAAGTCATTGTAGGGGAAACGGGTGATATGGATTTGTTTGACCCGTTCATACAACATCTCTTTCAACGCCTCTATATTCGTACGTTCCTTGGCGGAGATAAAGATGCAATTATCTTGCAATTTTCCCATCCACGTACGTTTCAGTTCATCCAGATCGATATTCTCACGACCACGAGGGGTCAAATCATCTTCCTCTTTCGGGACAAAGGTAAATGCGTCCACCTTATTGAAAACCATGATCATCGGTTTCTCGGTCTTATCGATCTCCGCCAACGTACGGTTCACGACCTCTATTTGCTCCTCAAAAGTCGGGTGTGAGATATCCACGATATGTACCAGCAAATCCGCCTCCCGTACCTCATCCAAGGTAGATTTAAAAGATTCCACCAGCTCGGTCGGTAACTTGCGGATAAATCCGACCGTATCAGACAGCAAGAACGGCAAGTTCTCGATAATGACCTTGCGTACGGTCGTATCTAACGTAGCGAACAACTTATTCTCGGCAAAGACCTCACTCTTGCTCAATAAGTTCATCAAGGTAGATTTACCTACGTTCGTATATCCGACTAACGCTACACGTACCATCTTACCCCGGTTTTTCCGTTGTACGCTTTTTTGCTTGTCAATATCCACCAGCTCTTTCTTCAATCGTGCGATCTTATCCAAGATAATACGTTTATCAGTCTCCAACTGTGTCTCACCCGGACCACGCATACCTACGCCGCCTCGCTGACGCTCCAAGTGTGTCCACAGACGAGTCAAGCGGGGTAACATATATTTATATTGTGCAAGCTCCACCTGTGTCTTCGCATGGGCGGTCTGTGCACGGCTAGCGAAGATATCCAAGATCAAGCTCGTACGATCCAAGATTTTCACCTGCAATTCTTTCTCAATATTACGGAGTTGCTTCGGACTCAGCTCATCATCAAAGATCACCAAGCCGATCTCATTCTCTACCACATACTCCTTAATTTCCTGCAATTTACCGGTCCCGACAAAAGTGACGGAATTCGGGTAATCCATTTTCTGGGTAAAACGCTTTACCGCATCCACCCCTGCCGTATCGGCCAAGAAAGCCAATTCGTCCAGATATTCCTTAACCTTTTGCTCATTTTGCTCGGGGGTAACCAAACCCACCAAAACGGCCTTTTCGGTCTGTGCCTCAGATATGATAAATTCTTTCATGCCACAAAGATATATTATTTCAATTATTTACGTATATTTGCGAACATATTTACAAATATAAATCAACTTAGCTATGAAAAAGAGAATTTGGCATCTATCCAGATGCGTTGTCGTTTGTACGGCATTCCTATTCGTACAACAATTTATCCAGTCACAAGTTTCAAATCCATCTACATGGGAAAGTTTTGTGCAAAGTAACGCAAATATATCTATCCGGGATACGTTTCGGATGCAGACATTTGAGGGACTTGCTTCTGATAATTGGGATTATGCCATTACAGGTGAAGCCCTTATTGAAGATATCTCCGGCGTGAAAGATATTCCTAACAGCCACGGAAACTACGGGTTACGAATGCCAATGAATACGCAAGTGGCTTTCGAGCATTTCACGTTAACAAATCATCAAGATATAAAAATCAGTATACGGAAAGGGGGCATCCTTCTAGTAGAAGGAGAAGGCATGAGAGCCAGAACCTATCGAAAAGGGGAAACAAGTTATCCCTCCTTAGTTCCAACCATAGGAGAGAGTGGCATCAATCCTTTCAAAACCACAGATATAAAAAACAATCCTCCGGGCTTAGATCTTATCGTCCCCACACCGGCCGCCAATACCAAAAACGGCTATTATTATGTAGACAGCGTTTACGCACACGGCATGATTCCTACCTATTCCCTATTTACCGGAAACAGCGATTGGAACCATGAGGATCGCTGGAGCCACCTACCCGCCTACCGTCACCGCAACGCCTTGATTAACGGCAATATCTCCATAAATACAAATATCAGCTGTAAAGATATCTTTATTGGCAATGGAAATATCCATATTTTACCAACCGGAAATCTATCCGCAAATAACCTTACCATCTATCCTAATGATGGTATCTTGGCGTCTTCCTCCACCTTGCGATCGTCTGGAACTATTAACATCTCCGGCAAAATAACAATCGAGAAGACCTTCGCTCAAAAAGGCAAATGGTATTTTATCTCCTTCCCCTTCGATGTATTCGCTTCCGGCATAGACCCGGATTTCCAACTGGGTGATGACAAAAGCGATACAAACGGTAACTACTTTTACGTACAAACCTATAACGGAGAAAAGCGAGCCAACTCACAAAGCCCTTCCAACAACTGGGAAGTCATACCACAAACAATAATCAATACATCCCAGCCCATCTTCAAGAAGAACAAGGGGTACCTGATCGCTATTGACGCTTCCGCCGATCGTCAGAACCTTCGTTTCTCCTCGAAAGCAAAAGATATCCCTATAGATTTCGGAAAAAACGGTCAAGCCTCTATTCCGGTAAGCATTAACAACCAAAGCCAGAACCAGAATCACAACGGCTGGTATCTATGCGGTAATCCTCTGCCGGCTCCTTTATCTCTTAGTCAAATAGAATCAAACTCGGCCTTAGACGGATACATTTATATATATGACGGCTCCACCTACCAACCCTACGTGATCGGTAGCGATTTCGCCATCCCTCCATTCTCCGCTTTCTTTGTCAAAGCGAATAATAGTACCAGCCTATCTGTATATAATACATCCGAACCAGCCAATTATAAATTATTATCAACGAATGCACCCATATCTTTCCCAACATCGGAACCTCAAGCCCGACAAGATCCTCCTGTTTCCAATCAAGCCTTTTCATTTCCGGAATTAAGCTATCAGCTAGAGAACAAAACTTTATTCATTAATAATCTTCCATCCCCCGGTAAAGTCAAACTACTTACTCCGGCAGGCATATTGGTATTTACGCAAGCGGTACAGGCAGGGAACCCTATCCTCCCGATTCCCCTCCCACAAGGTTTATATATCTTAATTATTCAAACAGAACATTATCGGGCACAGTACAAATGCGTTTTAACCTCCTAAAGCCCGAAACAATCTTATATCTTTGCCCTGTTTTAAGAATAAAACGAATATGAAGAAGATCAACATCACAACAATTGCCTTACTTGTCTACTTAATCGTAATGAGTATCATCGGCTGGCCGGGAAACAATTCGGGGAATAATTATACCGAATATTTCTTGATGATCGGCGCTACGCTCGTCATCATCATCCTTCTACGCTATCTGCAAGTCAAACGTCTGAGAATGCGAGATAAGTGGAATAAAGACGAAGATCCTGCCAAGCAATAAAAACACAGCCTGTTTTTCTTCACAGAAGAACAGGCTGAATGAACTTTATTTTATTACACTAGTATTAATATTACTGCTTTTTCGCCCTCACAGGCTACTTGAATGTCTCGTAAAGACTACGCACAGTATAAATTATTCGATTATAAATAAGTACAATCTTAACAGGACACACACACCACTTGTTTCGCTTACTTTCTTAAAATGAGTTACTTTCATAATTCTTACATTTTATTCACTAGTACTAAAACGTCATTAACCAATACGCAAAAGACAACCGACATCATTTTTGTAATCGTAGCCTAATCGTCATATCACTGAAAGGCAATACAATCGTGAACACATTTTTAATAACATAGACATATCATCGTAATACAATCACACGTCCTTTGCGTTCTGAAAAAATAGATTAATTCTAATATATTTTAAGGACAAAAGGATGGACAACAGAAATTACTTTACGATGGCGATTCCCGCTCTTTTGCTAGGCGTAGCATACTTACAGCCAATCAATGCGGCACCAGCGGAGGATCTGCCAAACGTTACTGGACGAATGACGATCACCCAACAGACATTCACGGTAAGTGGCGTAGTCACCGATACGAACGGAGAACCAATTATCGGGGCTAACGTGATTGAGAAAGGGACTACAAATGGAGCCGTAACCGATTTTGACGGCAAATTTTCTCTCTCGCTGCAAAACAAGCAAAGCATATTGGTCGTTACTTATATCGGTTATAACACCAAGGAGATTCCAGCCGGGAATGGTTCTCCCCTCACGATCCAATTGCAGGATGACACCCAGAACCTAGACGAGGTTATCGTGGTAGGTTATAGTGTACAGAAGAAAAAAGACCTTACCGGTGCTGTTTCCGTACTGGAGGTAGGCGACCTGAAAGATACCCCGGTATCCAGTGTAGATCAAATGATGCAAGGTAAATTGTCCGGCGTAAACGTAATCCCGGATAATATGCCCGGCGGAGGCGTAGCGGTACGTGTACGCGGTTTCAGCACGATCCGTAACAATGATCCGCTTTATATCATCGATGGCGTACCAGTAGAGGGCGGCATCAATTTTCTCAACCCGAATGATATCGAAAGTATGCAGGTATTGAAAGATGCTTCTTCCGCTTCCATCTATGGCGCACGTGCGGCAAACGGCGTGGTTATCATCAGTACAAAAAAAGGGAAGGAAGGTACTTTCCGGGTAAACCTAGACGCTTACGTGGGAGTACAAACCTCGGCAAAACAGATGCGTATGCTAAACGCCCAAGAATATGGCGACTTATTATGGCAGGCACAGCGTAACGACGGGAAATCACCAGTAAGCGACGTGTATGGCTCCGGCGAGACCGCCGTAATTCCGGAATTCCTTGACGCAGATCACCGTCTTCCCTCGGGAGACGTGGATTGGGTTGACGAGATCATGCAAAAAGCCATGGTCCAGTCCTATAACCTCTCTCTGGCGAAAGCAGATAAAGTTAGCAGCCACTTGTTCTCCCTAGGCTATTTCAACCAAGACGGTCTTATGAAATATACTGGTTTCGAACGTATATCCGGACGTTTCAACAATGAGTTCAAGCTCTTCAACGATCGTTTGAAAATCGGTGAGAACGCCACATTATCACATGCGTGGGGAACCTCGGTCACCAATAACGCCGCACTGGGAGGTATGTTATACAACGCCTATAAGACCGTATCCATTACCCCTGTTTACGATCTGGACGGGAATTTCGGCAGCAACCCGATCGCCGACATCTCCAACCCGTTAGGCGAATTATACCGTAATAAGGATAATAAAGATCGTACCACCCGCCTATTCGGTAATCTATTCGCCGAACTGAATATCCTAGAGGGACTTTATTTCAAGACCAACTTCGGAGCGGATTACAAAAATCTGTATAAACGAAGCTTCAAGGCCAAATACAACGAATTGAACACCCAGCAGCCCTTGAGTACGTTGAGCACGCAAAACCGTTGGAACTTCAATTGGGTATTCACGAACACGTTAAACTATTTACGGACATTCGATAAACATACGATCGGAGCCTTATTAGGTATCGAGACAAACCGTTATCAAGAGGAATACTTCTCCGCCTCCCGTGAAGGCTTTGCCTCGGATGACAATAACTTCCATTTCCTCGATGCGGGCGATAGCGGCTCCCAGAAGAACGCAGGTTCTGCCTTTACTTCCAAGATGATGTCTTATTTCGGTAAAATTGATTATAATTTCGACAACCGCTACTTATTCGCAGCCACGTTCCGACGTGACGGATCTTCTAAACTTGGTAACAATAAATGGGGTAATTTCCCGGCTGTCTCCGCAGGCTGGCGTATCAGTAGCGAACCGTTTTATGATATTCCGGCTATCAGCAACATGAAAGTCCGCATAGGTTGGGGACAAAACGGCAACTCTGATATCCCGGCTTATTCCACGATCGATTCTTACATGAGTAATCCGAACCACTCCAACTATCCGATCGACGGTAGCCAAAGTTCCGTGACAACCGGATACACCCAAACCCGTTACGGTAACGCAAACTTGAAATGGGAGACCACCACGCAAACTAATGTCGGGCTGGATCTAGGCTTCCTAGATAACAGCCTAACCGTTGTGCTGGATTGGTTTAACAAAGATACCAAGGACTTATTATGGGAGCGTCCCTTGATCGGTACCGTGGGGGGTACAAACCAAACGGTATGGGACAATGTCGGGAAAATGCGTAACCGGGGTTTCGAAGCTGAGGTCAGCTACAATAAGAGCATCAATAAAGATTTCGGGTTCAATGTCGCCTTCAATATGTCCGCTATCAAGAACAAGATGACGGAATTAGACGGTGATGTCTCCTATATCGGACTGCCTACCAGTGTGATTCACTCCCTCAACTTCGATCAAGAGGTTTCTCGTTCCGCCATCGGTCAACCAATCGGCTCTTTCTACGCTTATAAAGAAGACGGTTTATTCCAGAGCGAGGCGGAGATCAAATCATATACCAATAATAAAGGCGAACTACTCCAACCTAACGCAAAACCGGGTGATATCAAGTTCGTAGACGTAAACGGAGATGGCGTAATAGACGGTAACGACCGTGACTATATCGGTAACCCGCTCCCCGATGTCACAGCAGGCCTTACATTAGGAGTCAACTTCCATAATTTTGACCTCAGTCTATTCTTTCAGGGAATGTTCGGAAACGATGTATACGACTTGACCCGTTATGTGGGTGATTTCTACAATCAATCGCAATACAACAAAAACAGCCGTGTCGTTAATGCATGGACACCAACCAACACGAATACGGACATACCCCGTGTCACCATGGACGATCCGAACAATAACATCCGGCCCTCGTCTTACTATGTGCAAGACGCTTCTTTCGTTCGCTTAAAGAACATGAAAATCGGTTATTCCGTACCTCAGTCCATCCTATCCAAGATTAAGTTCAATAGCTTGTATATCTATGCGCAAGCAACCAACTTATTCACGATCACAGGATACGACGGTATCGATCCGGAAGTGGGATTGCAAAGTTACTCCAGTGACTACCGTAACCTAGATATGGGTGTGGACCGCGGCATCTATCCGTTATCCCGCACCTTCACCTTTGGAGTAAACGTAAGTTTTTAATCATCAAACAACAACAAACTAGAATATGAAGAAAATGATTATAGCGGCCTGTGCCGTATTCGCATTGACATCATGCAGCGATTTTCTGGAAGAGACACCTGTAGGCGAACTGACTCCCGAACAAGCACAAGATCCCAATAACATCGAGGGATTGATTATCTCCGCCTATTCCATCCTAGACGGCCAGATGGACGATGCCAGCTCCGGCTTGAATTCAGGATGCTCCAACTGGCAATTTGGCGATGTGATCTCAGACGATACCTACAAAGGCGGAGGTGGTACGGGAGACCAGAACCCGGTTCACTTGATGGAAATCTTCCATATCGACCCGACTATCCAAGATTACAATCGGAAATGGCTAGCCTTATACGAGGGCGTGAACCGCTGTAACCAAGCGATCCGTATCCTCAAAGGCAGCGATTATGATAAAAAGGAGACCCGTATCGCCGAGATGCGTTTCCTGCGTGCCCATTTCTATTTCAACTTAAAGATCATCTATAACCAGATCCCATATTTCGACGAGAGTGTCAGCGATCCTTCCGCGTTCGCCTCTATCTCGAATAAGGAGTATACATCCGATCAATTATGGGAGAAGATACTGAATGATTTTAAGGCCGCCTACGAAGGTCTCCCGGATTCCCAGCCGGATGTGGCACGTCCATGCAAGATGACGGCCCGGGCTTATATGGCTAAAGTTTACTTGTTCCAAGGCAAATGGCAGGAATGCGCTACAGCGACGGATGAGGTGATCAATTCCGGCAAATACCAGCTACTCCCCGACTTCCGGAATATCTTCTTGCCGGAAAATGACAACTGCCCTGAAATTTTATTTTCAGTCCAAGCCTCTATCAACGATGGCTCCCCGAACAACTACAACGGAAATCCGGGCGACCGTTTGTTACCTCCGGGAGGCCCTTATCCCAACTATGGTTTCCTTCGTCCTTCCCAAAACCTAGTAAACGCTTATAAGACCGACTCCAACGGCTTGCCTTTGGAAGACGGCATAGACGTTTCGGAAAATGATTATGTAGACACCCGCCTAGACCACACGGTAGCCCGCCCCGGAATCATGTTCCTAGATGTCCAACTCTATGACTGGACTCCTCGTGAGGCTACGGTTTACGGTCCGTATAGCCCGAAAAAACGTATTGTCTCCAAGAACTCAAGTTACTATTTGGCTATCTGGCCATACGTAAACGCATTGAATGTTTATATTATTCGATATGCGGACGTGTTATTGTGGCGTGCCGAAGCTGCTATCGAACTAGGCGATTTGACTACCGGATTGAAATACATCAACCAAGTTCGCGAGCGTGCCATGAACAGCCAGACCGTAAAAACCGCTGACGGGACAGCGGATGCCGCCAAATACCGGATCGGATTATATCCGTCATTTTCCGACAAAGAGGAGGCGATCCGAGCCTTACGTACCGAACGACGTCTGGAATTCGCCTTAGAAGGTGAACGTTTCTTTGATCTAGTCCGTTGGGGAATCGCCTCAGACGTGATGAACACTTATTTCGAGCATGAGAAGACATTCCGCTCTCATCTCCAAAATGCCCGTTTCATCAAAGGGACCCACGAATACGGCCCGATACCGCAAGCGGTTATAGACCTTGCGAAAAATGGAATCATCGAGCAAAACCCAGGATATTAATGGGAATGCTCCCATTCTTCTTAAAAGAAATAGCTCCTATCCGAATATTCGGGCAGGAGCTATTTACATTTGTCTTTATATCGTCTCTTTATAACTTATCCCTTAAAAACCTACCGGTATAGGATGCCTCGCAAGCCGCGATCTCCTCCGGTGTGCCGGCACAAACCAGCTGCCCGCCGGCCTTTCCGCCTTCCGGTCCTAAATCGATCACATAATCCGCACATTTGATCACATCCATATTATGCTCGATAATTACCACGGAGTGACCTTTCTCGATCAAGGCATTGAAAGCTTTCAACAAAGTCTTGATATCATGAAAATGTAAACCGGTCGTAGGCTCGTCGAAAACGAACAAGGTAGGTTGCTGCTTCTCTTGGCCCAAGTAATAAGCCAGTTTCACACGTTGGTTCTCACCACCGGATAAAGTGGAGGAAGTCTGTCCCAGCTTGATATAGCCCAAGCCCACGTCTTGCAGCGGTTTCAAGCGTTTCACGATCTTCTTCTCTTGGGAGCCGGAACCTTTCTCGAAGAACTCGATCGCTTGATTCACGGTCATTTCCAATACATCGTATATGTTAGCGCCTTGATACTCTACATCCAATACATCCTGCTTGAAGCGTTTGCCGTGGCAAGCCTCGCATTCCAAGGTGATATCCGCCATAAACTGCATCTCTACCGTGATCTTGCCCTCGCCCTTACATTCCTCGCAGCGACCTCCTTCTTTATTAAAGGAAAAATAAGCGGCGTTATATCCCATCTGCTTCGCTAGAGGCTGCTCGCCGAATAGTTTACGGATCTCGTCGTAAGCACCGATATACGTCACGGGGTTCGAGCGAGAACTCTTTCCGATCGAGTTCTGGTCTACAAACTCAATCGCCTGAATCATATTCAAATCACCACTGATACCGGAGCAATCTACGGTCAGACGGGCGGCATCATCCAAATGGCGTTTCACGCCCTCGTAGAAAATATCACGAACCAAGGAACTTTTACCCGAACCGCTCACGCCGGTAACCACCGTCATCACGTTCAAAGGAAACTTCACGTCCACGCCCTTTAAGTTATTCTTCCGAGCCCCTGTCACTTCTATATAATTATTCCACGGACGGCGATAAGGCGGGATCTCGATCTGATCCTCTCCCGTCAAATAACGTACCGTATGGCTATCGGTACATTTCCGGAGGTTATTCACATCGCCTTGATAAACAACCTCACCCCCCAAACGCCCCGCTTTCGGACCGATATCGATGATATAATCCGCCGCACGGATAATCTCCTCATCATGCTCCACCACGACCACGGTATTCCCCAAGGCTTGCAACTGTCGCAATACCTTGATCAGCAAATCCGTATCCCGGGAATGCAGACCGATACTCGGCTCATCCAAAATATACAACGAACCCACCAAGCTACTACCCAACGAGGTAGCCAGATTGATACGTTGGCTCTCTCCTCCGGATAAAGAGGCCGAGAGGCGATCTAAAGCCAGATAACCCAACCCCACATCCAACAGGAATTGCAAGCGATTATTGATTTCCGTGAGCAAACGTTTAGCGATCGCCGTATCCGTCTCGTCCAGTTCCAGTTGATCAAAGAAAGCCTTTGCCTCCGAAACCGGCATCGTCACCAGCTCGGCGATATTCTTACCGCCCACTTGCACATACAGCGCTTCCGGCCTCAAGCGGCTCCCCTTACAAACCGGGCAAGTCGTCTTTCCCCGATAGCGGGCTTGCATCACCCGGTATTGTATCTTATAAAGATTCTCTTCCACGAACTTAAAGAAATCGTCGATGCCGTGTAAACCTCTCGCCCCATGCCACAACAAGTCTTTCTCTTTCTGTGTCAAGTCGTAATACGGGCGGTGGATCGGGAAGTTATATTTCTCGCTCTTCACGATAAAGTCTTTCAGCCATTCCCCCATCACCTCACCTTTCCAGCAAACCACGGCTCCTTGGTAGACAGACAAACTTTTATCAGGCACCACCAGATTCTCATCGATGCCCAGCACCTTACCGAATCCCTCACAGGTCGGACATGCGCCCAACGGATTATTAAAGCTAAACATCATATCGGTAGGCTCCTCGAATATCATGCCATCCGCCTCGAACTTCTTCGAGAATTCCTTCACGACTACCCCTTCCTCCGTATAAATACGGATCAAACAGGTACCATGGCCCTCAAAGAAAGCGGTCTCGGCCGAGTCTGCCAAACGGCTTTTCAAGGTCTTATCGTCCGATACCGTCAGGCGGTCCACCAACAACTCGATCGGGTAAGACAGCAACTCCTCGCTCGCCAGTACCTCCGAGATACGATATACCGTATCATTTACCGACAGACGGGCATATCCTTCTTTCCGCAAGATCTCCAGCTGCTCCTTCATATCCCGGCCTTCCGGCAAGACAACCGGAGCGAATACGGCAAAACGAGTTCCTTCGGGATATCGCATGACCTCCTTGATAATATCGCTCACCTGATGTTTTTTCACCTCGGTGCCGGAAACCGGCGATATCGTCTTTCCGACGCGAGCATATAACAAGCGTAAATACTCATAAATCTCGGTAGATGTACCGACCGTGGAACGCGGATTACGGGTATTCACCTTCTGCTCGATAGCGATAGCCGGCGGTATTCCCTTAATATAGTCGCATTCCGGCTTACTCATCCTCCCCAAGAACTGGCGGGCGTAAGCGGATAAACTCTCTACATACCGGCGCTGTCCCTCCGCATAAAGGGTATCGAACGCCAACGATGATTTTCCACTCCCCGACAGCCCGGTTATCACCACCAGCTTGTCCCTCGGAATCTCTACATCTATATTTTTCAAGTTGTTGACACGTGCCCCCTTGATGAAAATCGAATTGCTCTCAGACATATTACCTTTATCTTTTTCTTTAACGCAAAGATAGCCAAAACTAACCGATTCTGCCCTATCTTCATCGAACTAATTCACACAGTTAGACAGGGTGTGCCTCGTCTCTACTGCCAAGTAAATAAAATAACAAGGGTGAAATATTTCATATTTACAGGGAATCTTCTACATTTGTTGAAAATTTCATAGACAAACACAGCAAGGCACCCATGTACATTAAATATTTTCGCTTCTTAGTAGCGATTCTCTTTTGTGCGATAACCTCATGTTCTACGGTTCGCGAGAAGCCTCGTCCGGCTACAAGTACGGGCAAGGAGGCCAAGCGAGAGTTTAGGGGAGCATGGATACAGACCGCTTTTCAAGGCGAATACAAGGATATGACTCCCGCCCGGATGAAAAAAGACTTCATCCGCAAGCTTAATTACCTGCAAGCATGCGGCATCAACGCCATCATCTTTCAGGTGCGCCCCGAGGCGGACGCTTTCTATAAATCCGATATCGAGCCGTGGAGCCGCTTCTTCACCGGAGAGCAAGGCGTAGCCCCGGCAGGTGAGTTCGACCCGATGGCCTTCCTGATCCAAGAATGCCATAAACGGAACATGGAGTTTCACGCTTGGTTGAATCCTTACCGGGCGAGCACGGCGGGAAACACCCGTTTCGCCGATTCCCACATCTATCATAAGCATCCCGAATGGTTTGTCACCTATAATAAACAAATCCTTTTCGACCCGGGATTGCCGGAAAGCCGTCAGTTTATCTGCCGGGTAGTGCGTGATATCGTCGGCCGTTACGACGTGGACGCTATCCATATGGACGATTATTTCTATCCCTATCCCGCGGCGGGTATGCCTTTCCCGGATGATAACAGCTTCCGGAAATACGGCTTGCGAAAAGGATACAGCGAGGCGCAAAGGAACGATTGGCGCCGGGAGAACGTGAATACCCTGATCCGGGAATTGAAACGTACCATCCTGCTCACCAAGCCTTGGGTACGCTTCGGTATCAGTCCCTTCGGCATCTACCGCAACAAGAAAAGCACCGCGGACGGATCGGGTAGCAATACCAACGGTCTGCAAAACTACGACGACCTCTACGCCGATATCACCTATTGGGTACAGCAAGGTTGGATCGATTATAACATCCCCCAGATCTATTGGGAGATCGGACACCCGGCGGCCGATTACATCACGCTTATCAAATGGTGGGACAAAAACGCCAACGGAGGTCATTTATATATCGGGCAAGACGTGGCCCGCACCATGAAAGCGGACCAATTAACCCGCAAGATGCGTTACGAGCGTGCCTTGCCTCACGTGAGCGGCAATTGTTTCTGGCCCGCCAATGAGATTCTATGGAACAACAAGGGCGTAGCCGACAGCCTGAAACGAAACTACCACCGTTACCCGGCCCTTATCCCGGCCTATACCCATATGCATAACCGTCCGCCAAAAGATGTAAGCAAGCTAAAGGCCGAATGGACACCTAAAGGCTTCTTGTTACATTGGCAAGCGGAGCAAAGCCCCACGAATCCGGAGCTAGCCTCCTATTTCGTGGTCTATCGCTTTAACGACAAGGAGCCGATAGACACGAGCGATCCCTCGAAGATCGTGGCTATCACCCGGGAAACCGGCTACTTGATGCCTTACGAGAAAGGAAAGGTAAAATATCGCTATGTAGTGACCGCCGTAGATCGCTTTCACAACGAGAGCGAGGGCAAGACAAAGAAAGTAAAATTATAAAGACAACAATATATGTTAACCGACCATCGCTGCACCAAATATACCGACTGTTCCTCTTGTAGTTTCTACCAGAGGGACATATTCAAGTATCGTCTTTATCCGAAAGGGTACGTGATCCCTCAGACAAGATGCATGCAGAACATGGTCTTTTTCCTAGTCAAGGGAGAGATCTGGCTGAACAGCGAGGAGCACCCGGACACCACGTTCCGGGGCGGACAGTTCGTATTGCAACCGATCGGCTCGAAAGTGGAGTGCAAGGTACTCGACTACACCGAATGTATCATCTATCTCTTCGAGCGTCCGCAAAACATATGCGACAATCGTTTCAACAAAGGCATCTCCATCGTGGAGAACGAACGCCAGCAGCCCATCGTAATGACGATGGTCCCGCCGATACAACTCTTCATCGAGGGCATGAAGCTTTACCTCAACGATGATTTAAGATGCTCCGGACTGATGCAAGCCAAACGCTCGGAGATGGTCTACTTGCTGAACTGCTACTACCCCATCAAGGAGCTAGCCGCCTTTTACGCCCCGATTTACCGGTATAGCCACAGTTTCCAGTATTTCGTGATGCAGAACTACCAGAAGGCGAAAGACGTGGAGACCTTCGCCCAATTGGGAGGCTACAGCGTACCCACCTTCCGCCGTATCTTCAAGGATACGTTTGGAGAGCCCGCTTATCAATGGATGCTGAAACGCAAATGCCAAGACATTCATAACGACCTTATCATGACAGAGCTTTCCATATCCGAGATTTGCTACAAGTATGGCTTTGAATCGCTTTCTAACTTCTCGCACTTCTGCAGGGCTAATTTCGGCCAATCTCCCCGCTCTGTCCGTTCTCTAAAGGATGAAAATACATAATATTCAATGATTTTTTTTAAATCTCTCAACTTTTGCAACTCTTTGGACAAAAATAACAATTCTCCCCTTTAGCATTCCCTATACATTTGCGTTCAGAAGGTCAATCATAATTGATTTTCAAAGACAACTAAAATGTATAGGTACAATAAGACAAGTATTATCTTAAAGATCTCTATCGCGGTTTTATTCATTATCGGCATGGTGCTGGAATGTAGTTGCGAGAGATCCGAGGAACCGGAGAAAAGAGGCACGGGCTACATCACTTGCACCCTTCGTTGGGATAGCGTGGTAGCAGGTTCCCCGGTACCGGAGAAACTTCGCTATTGTATCTACCCGTCGGAGGGCGGGCCGATGATACAGACGGACGGGAACGCCAATGGCATCACCCTGTTCTTACCACCGGATAAATATAATGTATTGGTTTTCAATTACGACGCGAAAAACATAGGTTTTCGTAATATGTCGAAGTTCGAGGAAGCGGAAGCGTATATCTCCTCTCTAGAGGATCTGGAGGCATGTCAAGACGAGGTGATCCCGTTATATGTCGCCACGATCCGTTCGGTAGAGGTTGAGGGGGACACGGAGAAGCATAAGGAATTGACCTTGTCGCCGTTTTTCCTATCGAAGGATAGTTCCTTGAATCTAAGCAATGAAAGGAAAGGGATCGCAAACAATATCAACGGGCTAAAGAAAACGAGTATCCGATGAGAGAGAGCCGGTTATTTATCATCCTGATCTCGCTTGTCATGGGATTGGCGGGATGCTCGAAAGAGACAATGATCGGCGAGTATGTAGACCGTTGCGCCGTGCGCCTCGACATAGATTGGGGCCCTTGCGGTATCGACCCGGATGGTATGACCGCGCTCTTTTACCCGGTCGATGGAGGGGAGCCAAGCCGTTTCCTTACCAACACGGTGACGGGCGACGAGGTGCGATTGAGGAAAGGGATCTATAACGTAGTGGTATTTAACCAAGCGGCCGAAGAATACAGTTATCTCACGATCGAGGGTCAAGATCAATACAGCACCCTGCGGATCGTGATGAAGACGACGGATAGCGATTGGTACACGCCCACCGAGGGAGAGCGGCTGATCTACGATCCGGAACCTTTAGCGGTAGCTACATTGGAGGGTTTTGAGGTGACGCAAGAGATGGTACGGGCGAACCTTAAGGAGGGAAAGGAGTTTTCCTTGGCTTGCCGGCCCGAGAAGGTAATCTTCACGACCCATCTGTCCTTAGAGATAAAAGGATTGCACAACGTGCGGACTGCGAGGGGATCGATTAAAGGGATGGCGGATACATATTGGATAGCGGATAGAAAGACCGGGAGTAGCGTAGCGACGCAACTCGTGGACTTCTCGGAAAAGACCTTTCACGAGAACTCAACGACCGACGGTATCTTATCCGGCTCTTACTTGACACTCGGCAGACCGAACGTCACATCGAAGGCCACGGACGAGATCAGTAATTTGCTTACGCTCTCCATCTTATTGGTCGATAACAAAACGGTCATTACGAAGCAATATGATATAGCTCCACGTGCCGCGATCAATAATGAGACGAAAGAGGTGAAAGTGGTGTTGGGTACCGGAGCTGATCCGGACGAGGAGGAAACTCCCGAGGATATTCCGCTGGAATTGCCAAACGTAAAGCCGGCAACTAATGGCGGCGAAGGGGGATTCGACGCAAGTGTAGACAATTGGGGAGATGAGACGAATATCGTAATCCCCGCATAGATATAGAATGATAAATAGTAACAACATAAAACAACATTAAAAGACTAAGCGTTATGAAGACAAATTTATTCATCGCAGCATTAAGCCTAGTAGTATTGGCGGGCTGCTCAGGCGAAGATGAGATTGATACATTAGTAGCTAAGAGTGATAATGCGATTACTTTCGGGACTTATGTGGGGAAACAGACGAAGGCGACAGAAAAGAGTGCATTTGAGAAAAATGATACATTCGGAGTTCTAGGGTATTATGCTAAAGGAGGAACATATAGTCAATTCTCAGCGAATTTCATGTCAAACGAGAAGATGACAATGCAGGAGGGTGGAACTTGGTCATATACAAATACTAAATATTGGCCAGAAAACGCTACAGATAGTATCTCATTCGTCGCTTACTACCCTAGCAGTATTAGTACAACAGTAACAAATGGCTCAATATCTACTGAGTTCACGGTTGCAGATACCCCTTCTAATCAAAGCGACTTTATGTGGTCATCTATTAGAAGTGCAAGCAAAGATAATAAACTAGGAAAAGAAATCAATGGTAAAGAAAACACATCAACAAGTAAAGATAATGTTACATTCAAATTCCAACATGCTCTTTCTAAAGTTATATTCAAAGCTAAATTAGCAGAAGAGATACCTACTACAGGTGAAGGTGAGTCCGCTACTCCTGTTGCTACTGTTTCTATTACCAATATATCTATTGCTGATTTAGCAAACAAAGGAACTTTCACGATAGCTAATGATTTAAGAACTGGCTCATGGGGAGCAAATCCAGCAGGTAAGCAATCATATGCTATTTTTGAAGCAAACGCAGAGAGTCCCAAAGCTATCGACGTTACCTCCTCAACAAATGCAACGGATGCCATAGGAGAATCTCTTTTAACAATTCCTCAAAGCGTTAGTGGCAAAACAATCACAGTAAAGTATAATGTAACATACAAACAACCAAGTCTCACAGTTCCAAATGAGGTCACTATCACTATACCGGCCGATGCGACTTGGGCTTCTAATACGATTTACACTTATACTCTTAAAATATCCTTAACAGAAGTTTCTATGGAGACTGGCTTTGAAAAATGGGAAAATGGTGGTTCTGAATTGCCAAGCAAGTAATTCAGATTTGTAACTTCCACTGTTTTCATTCTTATAGTTAAGGGATTAGGCTTCTTCAACATAGAAGATCTAATCCCTTAATTAATTTTTAATAGCCGGTCTTCATATCATCGCCTCTCTTCTCAATCATAAAATCCATTCTCATAAAAACATGCCATCCTAATATCTAGCAAGGACTACTTATGATAAAACAAATATCAGAAGCCCTTCCGATAGCGATACAGTTGTTATCCCATCTTTTTGCTCAATATAAGCCGTATATCGTGACAATCCCTTCCACCTACAATCACGAAACAACACCAAAGACATCCCCATAAACCGCCTTTTTCCCCTCGAAAGTCCCCCTTTTCACACACAATAGGTCGCGAAAGCCAACGCGAAAGGCCGCGTTAGGCGACACATATGGTTACGTTGGGCATCGTAAGCAGCTAAGAATAGGGTTATAACCTAATGAGAAAGGCGTTATAACCTTATTATAACCCTATCGTAACCTTATGGAATCGCCCAAACACCCGGCAAACCATGAGTTACGATGAATTAATTTCGCTAGAATAAAAGGCCATTTTCCAACATCTGTCTGTCTACTAAACAATTGCTGTTTTTTTCTTGCGTATTTGGAAGCGAGACGTACATCCGCCCGAAATAATCGACTCTCACGGACTTCCGTTTACATTTTGTCAAAATGTCAATCCGCGAGGAAACTTCTCCCCACATAGCATACGGATATCAATTATTCTTCCTATATTTGCGATAATCCCTCATATCTAAGCGTAGGTCACTGAAGGAGGACATAAGTTAACGAAGAGCGTTTAAAGATATTATCCCGTATTGAAATCTGGACAATTTCATATCCATGGATAATAGACAATAAACGCTCACGTCGGTGCTATATTTACCAGTAATCGCTCTGGACGATATAACAGCATGGCGTGGGCTATTGTTTATTACATGGATAGGGCCGTCCAGAGCCTCAATACGGTAATATCAATAGTTTCCACGCTTCTGTATTTTTAGCCCGGCAACCGATGGAGACAGGTTGCCCTTATCCATTAAATGAAGACGATCCTCCTGTTACCCGTCTTGTCGCTATGGCTCCTGCTTGCCACGCAAGCCCATGCCCAAGTCTATCACCTACATTTATCCGACAACACTTGCCGGATAACAGAATGCGTTGATACTCCACAAGGCATCAAGCCCTTGGGTCAGACATGGAAAGGAAACACCTTCCATGATCGTTTCACGCTAGATTTCGATCGCGCTATCTTTAGGTGGGAAAAGGAAGGAAAAGAGACGTATGCCAACAAGATCATCAACCACACTGCCAAATACGCTCACCACTCATTCTCCACGGAGCAGATTACCGCCAACCTCACCATCAACAGCCATCGAGCCGTCCTTCAACTTATCCACTTTCAGAATGGCCAATGGATACAAGTCACTTATTTTTGCGAGATAGGGAATTAACGGCTCATGCGAACATCTACAACATCTACCACTTATACTTGATATTTGTACTTTTTATTTGTGAGTGAAAATTCCAGCCTTAAAAAAGGAGGCCTTAAAGTTTACGATAAACATCTTCAAAAGGTACTCTGCAACGTTCTCCCCAAATGCCTTTATTTCCATCCCGTATCCCACAAGGAATAGCCATGTTTATTTCAGCACCATGAGGTAGTTTCAATGTCCTTTTTAGCCGACGGCTGTCCAGCCCTTCTAAGGGGCACGTGTCATAGCCTTCGTTTGCCATCGCAATCATAAACGTTTGTGCGGCAAGCGCACAGGATTTATGGGCTGTCACACGTATGTCATTCTCGGAAACTTCAAGCATCATAGGACGGAAAATACTGATTATATTAGCCAACAATTTCCTGAGCAATCCGAGAATACCGAAGAACCGGGCATAAACAAAAGGCATCAATATACCGTAATATATTTCCCGATCCTTAATACGTTTGGCCTGACGTTCTTTAGGACTGTAACGACGAATGTTCTCCCGTTCAAAATTGAGTACGAATCGCGCATGTTTCTTGTACCAGTCACGCCGAACCACAAAAATGACAATTTGTGAAGCGGTAGAAGCCGCTTTCTGACCAAGGCAGTCCCTTGAAATTTTTGCCAATAATTCAGGTTCTGTAATATGGTAAAATTCCCATAATTGCATATCAGAACTGTTAGGAGCCAATGTAGCCAGTTCCAAACAATGTTTTACCTTTTCCGTATCTATTGGTTTTTCTTTATCATACACCCGTACAGAACGACGATGATGAAGGACTTCATCTAAATTCATAATGATACTGATTTGAATTAAACATTTATTCCCAGCTGATTACTTCAGCCATTTATTATTGTGCTTTATTTAATTGCCGCATAACGACCTTCGCCATTTCTTTAGAACTGAACGGGTCCTGCCCAGTAATCAGATTATTATCTACAACTATTTTTGAAGTCATAGGTATCAATGCTTTTTCATAATCCGCTCCTCTCTCTTTCAACAACGCTTCAAGATCAAAAGGCACGTCTTCTTTTCTTCTGGCAAGACTTTCTTCAAACCAACTGAATCCCGTCAGCTTTTTGCCTTTAATCATATATTCGCCATTGGATAGTTTGGCATTCAACAACCCACTGACCCCGTGGCAGATGGCCGACACTATCCTCCCACTTTCATCCTGTTTCCTTACGATAGTCTTTAAAGCTTCATTGTCAGGAAAGTCATACATCGCACCGTGTCCGCCGGCTAAATAGACACAATCAAACTGTTGTTCCAACAGGTTATCCAAACTGTTTGCATGATCCAACAGCTTTTTGAATTCTGGCTTTTCCCAATACTTTTCGGACATTTCATCTAAAAAAATTGGTTTTAAACTTTCGGGATCAATGGGAGTATAACCTCCTTTCGGATTGGCTACCGTTATGTCATAGCCGCTTTCTTTTGCACTATGATAGATATGAGTAAACTCACTAAGCCATAATCCGGTCGCGAGTTTCCCATTGGCAAAAGTCCCTGTGCTAGTAACTATTATTAAAATCTTCATGATAATCAAATTATTGATTCATATTCTTTAAAAGAAAACATACACATGGATAGATTGTTTTTCAGAATATGGAATCTTTAACATAATCCGAAAATATGAAAACCTGCAAATCCTTTCAAATGCTATCTCTATCCACCAGCATTCGATAAGGAGAAATTACCGATCCCTTTCCTATTACCTCCGGGAGGAAGCAATTTGATGAATATTGTTTCCATGATGCCCAAGTTGAAAGAAGAATTAAGAACTATTTTCAACGACTATGGCTTGAAATATGTCTTCGATACCAATAGCCAGGAGATTAAAGTAATGAAAGAAAAGAAACCGGGAGAGATATTTTTAATTCCATTTCATTCCATAGCCGATACCCTGCAGCGTATGATTTTCTACAAAGCGGCTATTGAAAGTAACAGTGAGTCCGCATTAGTTTTTGAAGAACCGGAAGCCCACTCATACCCTCCTTTCATATCAAAGGTAACGCAGGATATTATCCAATCGGACAGAAACCAGTTTTTTATAACGACACACAGTCCTTATGTGGTTAACGACTTTCTGGAATTACCGAGTGACAAACTTGCCATTTACCTAGTTGACTTCAGGAATGGGGAAACTTTCGTGAAAAGAGCCAGTGACACAGAAGTACAAGAAATGTACGAATATGGCATCGACCTATTTTTCAACACTGAAACATAGCGAAAGATACAGAACACATTGCAGGCACAAGCCCATACCCAAGTCTACCGCCTACGCTTATTCGACAGTACTTGCAGGATAACGGAATGCGTTAAAAACTATTTTACGGAATGTCCAAATGTTCTGTCAATACGTTTACGAATGTTCGTAATGGCGCACCTTCATAATTATCCAACTCCCCAACCAAGATCAGAGCGGCGTTCTTCATCCATGGGTGGTATGGAATCGATAGTTCATAGGGGATTTCCCGGATCAGTTCCGGGGTGTTCTTGATTACCGTATAAGTGTCGCCATCGGCGGCTTTCTTGCCTTCGAAAACTAAGGTGCGGTCGTACATTTTTTGCTTGTTTGCCCCGTTTAGTACTACCGGGGCCATGACTACGGAATCTCTGTCGCTACGCAACATCGGCATCAAGGACAGGGTTTGATATCGTCCCACGGAGAGTCCGCAGACACTGATCGTTAGGTCTAGACGCAAGGAGTTGCCCTCCCGCTCGATGCGGTTTTGCTTCACGGAGACTTGCCCCCGGTAAGATTGTATAGGCACCTGCGCTCCTGCCGGAAGAACAAGGCCGATCACAAGCAAGCATATATAAATGAATGTCTTCATAGATTTATCTCTTTATTTGATGATGTAAACGATACTGATACCCGCCTTTGTTAATCCCCAATACTCGTTGCGGAACTTGCCGATAGGCGCATCTCCTCTAGGAAAAGCGTACTTATCATATTCGAAATGCAAGTATCCGAAACCCGCCGTGAACTCCACGTTCCAACGGGGCGACACGTATAACTGATAACCATAAGAGATACCGCCGCCATAAGCGTTACCGTTATAACTATTCTTTTTCTCCATCCCATACAGGAGCTTCAAACCGGCGAAATCGTAATCCATATACTGGGCATGAACCCCGAAGAAATGTCCGTTGAAACGCTCGTGTATCCAGTAGCGCGCCTCTGGTTGTATCATCCAATGCTTAAAGGACTTATCGCTCGAGAATGTCCAACCGTTATAATACCCCGATGCCTCAACCGACCAATGCTTGTTGAACGCGACCTCCGCCCCTACGTTCGGCGTAGTGATCGCGTCATAAAGCACATTGGTCTTCACGGCCACGACCTGTCCTTGAATATCCATAAAGGTTGACAAAAGAAATACTAACAGTAAATATAGTTTATTCATATCTCCCGGTTCATTAGGTTTGTTTATTTAAGAGGCAAAACCGTACAAATATAAATATTATTTATCAGTTCATTTGTACGTTAACTTATATAATATCCATGATTTACGGATGAAAAACGTTATCTTTGTAAAATAAATCCAGAATATGACTCATGAAGGCTAAATATATCGTGATTTTTTTCCTGTCACTCCTTTCGTTTGTCGCTTGCGATAAAGAGGAGGTCGTTATCCCTACTACCGCCCCTCGTACGGTTCTTATCTATTTCGCGGGGGATAATAGCTTGAGTGGATACGTGAGCCAAAACCTGAGGGCGATAAAGGAAGGGATTGAGCGAGATGGATTGAACAACGGCAATTTGTTGATCTATACGGATAAGCAGAACGAGGCTCCCCAGCTTTTTCAATTAAAGCTGGAAGCGGATACCATCCGGCAGATCGTGCTCGAGACCTACGACTCGAACCAGAACTCGGCCTCTACCGAGACGCTGACGCAAATAATCGACAAGGTACAAAAGGAATATCCGGCGGATAGTTACGGGTTGGTGCTGTGGAGTCACGGAACAGGATGGCTGCCTTCTGATATCTATAGTTATTTGCGTTCCTTCGGGCAAGACGGGAAAAATAATTTCATGGAGATCAATGATCTGGCCTCCGCTTTATCGAAGTATCATTTTGATTTTATTTTGTTCGACGCTTGTTATATGTCGTGTGCCGAGGTAGCTTACGCTTTCCGGGGATGTGCGGATTATATTATCGGCTCGCCAACGGAGATATTGGCGAACGGCTTCCCTTATCAATCGATAATGGGGGATATGTTCAAGAAAGAAGCTGATGTGGTGGGGATAGCGACAAAGTTTTATACGTATTATCAAAGTGAGGCAGGAACGATCTCGGTCATGAAAAGCGATGAGTTGGATGAATTGGCTGCTACTTGCCGTACCCTATTCCATGATAAGACGGAAAGAGATCTTTTCGCCGTACCCGTTAGCGAATTGCAGATCATGGAGTATTTGACGCCGAATTATCATGCCTTATATGATTTTGATGATTACGTGAGCCGTCTGGCCACGGAAGAGCAATATAACGCATTCAAGCGGAGCATGGAAAAGGCGGTTATTTACAAGGCTACTACACCCAAGGCGGTTTACGCTTATCCGTATCCGTATGGAAGCTATCTGCCGGTCAATAAATATAGCGGCTTATCTATCTACATCCCCCAAGAAGCCTTGCCCAAACTAAATGAGTGGTACAAGGATCTTGAGTGGTATAAAGATGTATATCAATGATTAAAACTCATCTCTTAGCCAGCGTTTACCACGAGGGGTATACAGGAATATCAAGAAACCTGCCGCCATTATAGAAATAACCGTAAAGAATACTGCTAATAACATATTTCTCTATTTTAATAATGCGCTTCCTACTCCCAATACAAGAGCGGCAAAAGTTAATTTTGACAAATCGAAGAAATACTTTGAAGTATTTTCTCTTCTGTTCTTCATTAAATCCTGAGCCGCTTTTCTTTTTTCAATGTTACCGTTATAGTTACTCATAGCAAAAATACTAATATTATTTCACAAATGAACTTATTTCACTAAAAACACTTCCTTATATCGTTTTACCTGTCCTTGAGGATGAACAAGTTCCGCATAGAAAATATAAACGCCGGTTCTCACCTTGGAACCATTTGCCGCAAGGCCGTTCCAAGTTAATTCACCTTCTATCCCTAATAAGTCATGATTTACCACCTCACTGATACGCCTTCCGGAGATATCAAATATCCAGGCCCTACAGGTATAGCCGGATTCATCAAGATGGTAGGAGATCGTATATTCCTTCGTTGCCTCAGAATAAACGGGAGACTCTATGCCCGTGACCTCGCCTTCATCTTGCTTTCCATATTGGGAATTCCGATAGCCGGGCGTACCGTATCCCGCCGTGGCCGAAGCCGAGGTCCAATTCATCTCATCCTGCGTATCGCTATCAGGATTAATCCGCTCCAAGGCAATCCCCTTCTCGTTTTTCACGGATGGAGCATGCCATTTAGAAGTATAACGAATCTCATCGATCATAACCTCATCTTCTGTACGAAACAGGACTAACGTAGCGGAGGTATTTGCCAAGACCGGAAGTTTTAATTCATGCAAAGCATCCGGCGAAGATATCAGATAAAAATCGCTCACTCCTCCCATACTTTTAGTCAGCAACACATAATCTTGTGGTTCTACCGGAGAGACTATAGAAGATAAAGGATAATGCGAACTCAATGTACCATCGGATTTACGAGTAGCAACAGACAGTCCGGCCAAAGGCAATGTCCGGTCCGAACGATTATAAAGCTCGATATACTCACTCCCTTCCGGGTAAGGATTCGGCAACAACTCATTAAAAACGATCTCATTGGGTAAGACTATAATGTCCGTGGGGATACCCGGTTTATGGGGAGTGTCCGGACGATCTGGATCTTCTGGTTCATCGTCAGGAGAAGAGTTCGCGGAACCCGGCGTGCCTCCTCGCTCATCCGTTGATAAATGAAAGCCGGTTTCAGAACGTTCCCAAGCGATACCGACTTTCGCTTTCTCATAGGCAATCCGGTCGATCTCCTTACCGGAAGGATCGAATAAAGCAAGCTCCTTCCCCGTGTTTACCAACGACGCCGGGAATTTATCCAAGGGCAGATCCAGCCCCGCATCATCAATATGTATATCCCTACCGGACCGATAAAGCACGACATACCCATCCGCATCCAAGAGCAAAGCTGTCAATACCGTTGGCTTACTACCATATAAGAATGACCAACCATTTAACTCTATAGCCTTATCCGTCGTATTATAAAGTTCCACATACTCCGTTTCCGGAAAAGCCTTTTGTCCTTTCGGATCAGCCATCACCTCATTAATACGGATACTACCGGCGGGGAAAGAAGGAGTATCCGGCACTTCCGGTTCCTCCGGAACGTCGGGCTCTTCTTCATATTCTAACCGAATCTCGGTAGAACTCTCCGGAATCTTATTTCCCTCAAGATCCATTAACCCCGAGCACAACAAATCATAACCCATACCAACCTTCAACTCCTTATCAAAGCTGATATTCACATGGATCCGCATATCATCCGCATAGGTCATACGAGAAGCATTACCGATACCCGATATAGAGAATATCGCCTCACGGATATCCACCGGAAGATTATATTGTAATTGGAAAACAGACTCGGTGATCGGTTGGATAGCAAGAAGCCGCGGAAGAACCAACGGCTCATCGGGCTCATTGGGTTCTTCTGGCTTTTCGGGAGTATCCGGCTTCTCTGGTTCGATCGAGATATTATCGGATATAATGATGTAGTTACACGCAAAATCATTTACTCGAGTTTTAGAATAGCGGCATTCAAAACGTAGTTGTCCCCCTTTACATGAAGAAGAAACTTCAGACTCACAACTCCCTATCAAGACAAACCTACCCTTCTCTAGCACATATAAGTTCCATATCTTATGATTTTCTAAAGTAAGTTTCACTTTCAAATCCACGGCTCCCAACAAGACATCGAGCGCTTTCTCTATTAAGATCTTTGGATTCTTCTCCGTTGCGGTATGTTTCCGAAAAGTTATCGTTTTCTTATTACTGCCGATTTGGACATAATAATCGTTTTTTAATCCAAGCATCCTCTGATCATCTAAATAAACATGTAGCCGGATATGGTTTTGATCGCTTGGTTTGAAATCCATCCGAATCTCAAATTCCCATTCCATTGTAGCGGAATAAACGAGAGGAGTTTCTATGGAAACACTTTTCCGGGTAGGATCCGCACGTGAGACCAGCCATCCGTTCTCAATCACAAAGCAATCTAAATCACCCGTCCAAGGGTTATCCGATGTAATCTCCGGTCCATTAAATGGTTCTTTTAACTGGGGATAAGCGCAAAGCGGAAGTAAAAACGCAAGAATTAATAATAATTGTTTCATAGCTATATCGTTTTAGTTATAAATTTCTCTATCTTTGCACCCTAATAAGTTACAACTGTAAATAATAGGGCGCAAAAGGCAAAAATATGAAAGCCCTTTACAGACAGCAAAGTTATAACTATTTTACATTATTCAAATTAAATCAGTGCTCAAAATGAAAGTAGCAATTGTTGGTGTAAGTGGAGCCGTAGGACAGGAGTTCCTGCGTGTACTCGACCAGAGAAACTTCCCGATGGATGAGCTGGAACTTTTTGGCTCATCTCGTAGTGCCGGACGTGTTTATACCTTCCGTGGTAAACAGTATACCGTTAAGGAACTGAAGCATAACGACGACTTTAAGGGAATCGATGTTGCTTTTGTTTCAGCCGGCGGTGGTACTTCCAAGGAGTTTGAGAAGACGATCACGAAACATGGTACGGTGATGATCGATAACTCCAGCGCGTTTCGTATGGACGAGGATGTTCCATTGGTCGTACCGGAAGTAAACCCGGAGGATGCTTTGAATCGTCCTCGTGGTGTGATCGCTAACCCGAATTGTACCACGATCCAGATGGTTGTAGCGTTGAAGGCGATCGAGAACTTATCTCATATCAAGCGTGTTCACGTATCTACTTATCAAGCTGCCAGTGGAGCAGGTGCTACCGCTATGGCTGAGTTGGTAAAACAATATGAGCAACTATTAAAGGGCGAGGAGCCTACAGTGGAGAAATTTGCTTATCAATTGGCATATAACGTAATCCCTCACGTAGACGTATTCACGGAAAATGGCTATACGAAAGAGGAGATGAAGATGTATAACGAGACCCGTAAGATCATGCACTCGGATATCGAGGTGAGCGCTACTTGTGTTCGCGTACCGGTTATGCGTGCGCATAGCGAATCTACTTGGGTAGAGACAGAGCGTCCGATCAGCGTGGAAGAGGCTCGCAAGGCTTTCGCCGAGGCTGAGGGTGTGGTATTGCAGGATGAACCGGCAAACAAGGATTATCCGATGCCGTTGTTCGTAGCGGATCACGATCCGGTTTACGTAGGCCGTATCCGTAAGGATATCAGCAACCCGAATGGTTTGACATTCTGGACCGTGAGCGACCAGATCAAGAAAGGCGCCGCTTTGAACGCCGTACAAATCGCCGAGTACTTGCTAAAGGTGGGTAATATCAAATAACAGACAACTTTGTAAATTCTATATACGTGGAAGCGGGATCAAGAGAATACTCTTATCCCGCTTTTTTATGCTTAGCGTAATTCCTCCATGCCTTCTCAAAACGTATAAATCAATACGCCCAATACCCGATGGTTGGTTATCGAATGTGTGTCATGAATCCGTCCGCCATCTTGCAAATCCACATTGCCATACCATGCGATGGAAGGGCTATATTCAACACCTAATTTCCAGTGCGGAAGATTATACGAAAGTTGCAGGTTGGTCGTAAATACCTGATCTACGTCCAGACCTACGCCATAGGTTTTGCCTACCAGTGCCTCATTCGCTCCCAAGTTCTTCAAATAGCCTAAGAACAAACCCGGTTTCCATTTCTTTCCGTACACGATATTCAACCAAGAAGTAGAGAAGAGATACGGCGAATATTCCTGTTCGCCGGTACGTGGGTCGATAGAGGTGACGCCGTAACCACCCAACATACAAGTCTGCGTCAAGTTAGAAGCCAGCAAGGTTTTCGCCATCACCAACCAATTCGCGTCCTGATATTTCACGTGCGCCTCGCCGGATACGGAAGAAACCCGCTCGCTGACTTTATAAATCTTGCCATCCACCTCGTTCTGCGTTCTCGGCACTAACGACAAGATTTCCATACCGGCTCCTACCTGCCAACCGGGTTTCTTATAATCCACCCCGAGATAGACTTCCGGCACGCAACTATTCTTGATATATTCCTCGCTCTTTCCGTTCGGTCCAGCCGATAGATATTGCAACTGCCATAGAACCGACCCGGTCAATTGCCACCCATTGTCCGTATAACGATAACGAATTTGCGGGCTGCGGTTAAAGGGCTGGAACGGGGCGCCGGTAGAAAGATTCAACATCTGTGGAAAGACCTCGCCAAATAGCGGATGCCATGTCTGTCCGATCAAGACAGCGGACTTGCCCCAATCCAGATTCACATAGGCATGACGGATACGGAGCACCGCCCAATTGCTACCCGAACCCCGGAAATCGGCCTCCAGTTTCAAGGAAGTCTTGGCCGAACCAACCTTCGGTCCTTGTACATCGATTCCCAAACGGGAGTAAAGCAGGTAAAAACTACCGTTCGGACTAGCGTTCAAGTCCTTGCCATCCGCATCCAACGCCACGTCCTTCGGATATAGGTGGAACAAACCATCCACGATCTCGGCATTCGCACGGGAATTATAGAACAAGTCTCCACGTACCTGTCCGTAAAATTTGTAAGAGAAGTTTTTCTTTTGCGCCTGTACGCATACCGCCATACATAGGCCGATCAAAAGAAGCAAGTTGCGTTTCATTTCCATTCCGGTCAATCTATCTTTAAAAATAATACATCATCAAACCTAATATACGATGATTCGTTATCGCATGTGTTTGCTCGATACGTCCGCTCTCTAAGTCGGTCGTGCCATAATAAGCTGTCGCCGGACAATACTCGAAACCGAACTTCCAATGCGGTAAATTATACGATACGTTTAAGCTGACGGTTATTAATTGATCGATATCCAATCCCATACCATACACCTTATCCGCTGAGACCAAGGACTTCCCGGTTCCCAAATTCTTCGTATATCCGACGAAAACTCCCGGTCTCCATTTCGTTCCGTAGGCGAAATTCACCCATGTCGTAGAATGGCGAAAAGGCGTATATCCCTGCTCGCCCGTACGGGAGTCCACCGAGCTCACCCCGTAACCGCCCAATAAAGCGGTATGATCCAAGGCTGAGGCCATCAAGGTTTTCGCCGCAAAGGTATAGTTTCTTCCGCTATACTTCAAATGTGCCTCGTAAGAGAATGCGGTCATTCGCTCGTTCACCTTAAAAGTTTGCTCCTTCCATTCCGTGGAAGTACGGGGTTTCAAGGAGATCATATGAGCGCCGAGCCCCATCAACCAACCATCCGCAGGGGTAAAATCCGCCCCCACGAACATCTCCGGAATGCAGCTATTCTTAATATAATCCTCGCTCATGCCTTTCGGTCCGCTGGAAAGGTATTGTAATTGCCACAACACGGAAGCCGTCAATTGTACCCGGCTATTCGCCTTATACTGGTAACGGATCTGAGGGCTACGGTTGAAAGGCTGGAACGGCGCTCCGGTGGAAAGATTCAAGACATCCGGCATCACGGCGCCAAACAAGGGATGCCACGTGATCCCTACTAATACCGCCGATTTTCCCCAATCCAAGTTTACGTATGCCTGCCGGATACGTAACATCGTATTACTACCGGAAAAACCGCCAAAGTCCGTCTCTATCTTAGCGGAGGAACGAGCCTTGCCGATATCGGGACCCGTCACGTCCAAGCCCAAGCGGGAAGTGAACGTATAGAAACTGCCATTCGGCGTGGCGTTCAAATCCTTGCCATCCGCATCAAAACTCTTATCCAAAGGATAGAGATAAAAGTTCCCATCGATCGGAGCCATATTAGCCCGGGAATTGTAGAAAAGATCTCCACGGACGAAGCCGTAGAATTTGTAAGTGAAGTTTTTTCTTTGCGCTGTCGTAGAAAATAAGGCTAGCATCCCCACGAGCAACAGGGTAATCCGTCTCATTATAATTCAGTTTGTTATTTTTCTTACCTTATAAGCCGCGAATGTATATATTTTTACGGATTCAATTTGAAGAAACGAAATATTATTTGTTCCTTTGCTTCCAAGTTGTAAGCCTTAAAGGTCAAATTAGATTAATATTGTAAACACCAGATAAAGAAAATGAGTACTAAAAAGTTTTTGCTAGAAGAAAAAGATATACCTACGGCATGGTATAATATCGTAGCGGATATGAAGAACAAACCGCTGCCGATCTTAAATCCACAAACTAAACAGCCCTTAAAGGAGGAAGATTTATATCCTCTATTCTCGAAAGGCGTCTCTCATCAAGAAATGAACACGACAGACACATGGATCGAGATCCCCGATGAAGTACGCGAGCTTTATAAGGTATGGCGACCGACTCCGTTGGTTCGTGCCACCGGATTGGAAAAAGCGCTGGATACGCCCGCTCATATCTATTTCAAGAACGAGAGTGTAAGCCCGATCGGTTCACATAAGTTGAATTCGGCCTTGGCTCAGGCTTATTATTGTAAACAAGAGGGTACGACAAATATCACGACCGAGACAGGCGCCGGACAATGGGGTGCCGCTCTTTCTTATGCGGCAAAAGCTTTCGGCTTGGAACTTGCCGTTTATATGGTAAAGGTTAGTTACCACCAGAAGCCCTACCGTCGTTCGATCATGCAGACTTTCGGAGCACAAGTTGTTGCCTCCCCGAGTATGAGTACGAAAGCCGGACGTAAGATCTTGACAGACCATCCTAATTATCAAGGTAGTCTAGGTACCGCCATCTCCGAGGCGGTAGAGCTGGCCATGCAGACACCGAACTGTAAATATACATTAGGTAGCGTATTAAACCACGTTATGCTGCATCAGACCGTTATCGGACTGGAAGCTGAGAAACAAATGGAAATGGCTGGCGAGTACCCCGATGTCGTTATCGGTTGTTTCGGTGGTGGTTCCAACTTCTCCGGTATCACATTCCCATTCCTGCGCCATAAACTAACGGAAGGTAAGGATATCCGGGTTATAGCGGCGGAACCGGCATCTTGCCCGAAACTTACAAGAGGGCAATTCCAATATGACTTCGGAGATGAGGCAGGCTATACCCCATTAATCCCGATGTTCACGTTGGGACATAATTTCTCTCCAGCGAATATCCATGCGGGAGGTTTGCGTTATCATGGCGCCGGCTCCATCGTCAGCCAGTTGATGAAAGACGAATTGATGAGCGCCGTGGATATCAAGCAATTGGATACCTTCAAGGCCGCTACCTTATTCGCACAAGCGGAAGGAATCATACCGGCCCCGGAATCATCCCACGCTATCGCCGCGGCTATCCATGAGGCAGAGCAAGCCAAAATCGAAGGTAAACCTCGTACGATCTTGTTCAACTTATCGGGCCACGGCTTGATCGATATGGCCGCTTACGACCAATATCTATCCGGCGATCTAACAAACTATGAGGTAACGGATGAGGAAGTAGCTAACAATTTGAAAGATTTGGAGAAAATCATCTGATAAAAACAAGAAAAGGGGCGATACCAAATCGCCCCTTTCCCTTATTTGTCTATGAAAGTCTTAATTTAAAGTATGTATTATGAGAAAATTTCTTCGTAATTAGTACTCGGGATAATCATGTTCTGGACATTTAAGCTAAAGTTTTTCTTCTTCTTATCCCACATACCGTAATTTGTCTTTATCTCTCCACTTTGATCATCATATTGATAAGTGATCTGATAGAATGGAACCCATTCGTCGTTTGTCCGATCCCAACGAAACGCTTTCTTCTCGGAAACCTTGCCGTTCTCGTTGTACTGGAACTCATATCTTACCTGTTTGTTCAACAGTCCGTTTTCCTGTAAGAATACCACTTTAGAGATAATCTTACCATTCTCCTCTTTTGTATCATATAGATAATCTTTAGGAGACGCTGCGCTTATCGCTAAACTACACATGAAAGTAAAAACTAGCGCAAGAATACTTTTACCCCAAACTGATGTCTTCATACTATTTTAATTTATAAGGTTACTATCATTTTGTACCGCGAAGTAAGGAAGTTTCCCAACAATCACCAAAAGTAAAGTGACAAATCGTTAGCGATATCACAATATTTAACACATTCAAGACCTTCATTCCCTTCGATTCCCCCATGTTTACTGACATATTGTAAACCAAATCGTAAGTTCTCCCGATTTTTAAATATCTATTATTTACCACCAGCCGGATGTAACTTTCAAAAGAAAACTTTAAACATCGCTTTTTTAATAAATTAAAAATCTATTGATTAATAAATATATCCTTACCTTTGCGAAGGTAGAATGCAAATTGATTTCTTGACATGCGACAAATAATGAAACTATTTATCACATCCTTTCTTTTTATCCTATTCTCAGGATGTACAAAGGATGTATATGATCCTTCCGATAAAATTCCGGGAGAAGGTACTAATCCATTCTCAAAGGTAACAATTTCCTCTAATTTCGATTGGTCGATGATACAAATATCCCACCTTACCGTACAATCTTTCGACCCCTATGATGGCACCTATAATTATCTGGTAGAAGTATTTGATAAAAGTCCGGAAGATCAAGACGCGAATCTTCTCGCTACCGGGGTTTGCTCAAAGAAAACGCTTTTCGATAAGAAAATTATCTATCCAAAGGGAGAGTCGGATCAAGTTTACATACAATTGACGACCCCTACCGGATATCAAGTTACCGCTCCTGTCACCTTAACACCGGGTAATGATAATGTCTGTGATTTCGATTCGTTAGCCGTATCGCAGGAAACAACCGCTACTCCGGTTAGCCGTACCCCGACCCGAAGCGTGTCTTCCACCTATACATTTATAATAGAAGACTCTTTCCCTAATTACGGAGATTATGATTTTAATGATGCCGTGATAAAAGTCCAGATGGAAACTTCCATGAAAGACGATTATGTACAATTCGCCAATATAAAACTGACTTTCCGTGCATTAGGCGGAACTAAGCGGGCCGGAGCTTTCATCCATCTCCCCGGCATAAAGTCCAAAGACATCCAAAAAGCCGAGTTAAATGGCTGGACCACGACTCCAGAATCGGAAACCGAGACTCCGGTTTATGCCCTATCGGATGATATACATGGATTATTCTCTTTTCATGAAATGATTAATACAGATAATGACCTTCCATATAGGGGAAAGCAAGAACGTTTGATCACCTTTTCGTTCGCAGCCGGTGCCTTAAAAGATTTGACCATTGATGACATCGATCTTTTCACGACCGTATTAAAGCGGGAAGGAGAGGTCTTACGCACGGAAATCCACCAACGTAATTATAGCTATACCCCCAAAGGGGTCAGATACCGTTATTACTCAAATGATAATTGCATATGGGCCTTAATGATACCGGATGATTTCAAATACCCTGTGGAACATGCTTTTATTGGTGATGCCTATCCGGATCTATTGAAATGGGTAAGTGGAGATAGCAAACATGTACAATGGTATAAAAGTAAGAATACGGTTGATAAGTGGATTTATACCCGAGAACAATAACAACCTAAAATCCTCCGTAAAATGAAAACGACCGCCATCTTATTTCTTGCCTATCTGGCTTTATGCGTTCAGTGCTCAGTGCCGGAAAACAAGAGCACGAAAAAAGAGATTAGTACTCAACCGATAAAGGTGGGTGTATTCGATGGGCATGGAGGAGCACAGACCTGTATTTGGGAAACTGTCGCCGCTATCCGGCTGGACCCGGAAATGGAGGTATGTACCATTACTACAGCAGATATAGCTAATAATGTGCTCGATTCGATCGACGCTATTATTATCCCGGGAGGAAGTGGCAAAAGTCAGTACTTAAACCTAGGGACCTTAAATCAACAACGTATCAAGGACTTCATCTCTAAAGGTAAAGGGGCTGTCGGGATCTGTGCCGGAGCCTATCTATTCTCGAATACTCCCGATTACACCTGTATACAGCTAAATGGACAGCAAGCGATCGACATCGAGCATGACAACCGAGGGCATGGATTAGCGAAATTCACCTTATGCGAGGAGGGTAAGAAGATATTCCCCGAATTAGCCGACCGCGATACGAGTTTCGTCATTTACTATGAGGGACCGGTATTTATAAACAATCCGGCTGATACGATCCAAAGCAACACGCTTGCCATCATGGAAAGCGATGTGCATGAGGAAGGAAACGCCCCGGCTAATATGACAAACGGTAAGCCATTCTTCGTAGCCAATAACTACGGGAAAGGGCGTGTTTTTAGTTCCATCGCCCACCCCGAAGGTACTCCCGGCATGATGTGGATGATCCCCCGGATGGTACGTTGGACCTTGAATAAGCCTTTTATCCCTTATCAATCCTCCGCCGTACGTCCAGACCTGTTCAATCATGAATCATTAATGGCTACCGATGATTTAAAGCAGGAAGAAAAAGCCTTTCAAATCCTTTTAAGCGGAGAAAGCGAGCAAAAGGTTGCCGCCTTGGATTGGCTGGAAGCACACCATTCATGGGACGCCAAACGATGGGTACAAGGATTGCTTTATGACGCTTCACCCGCCGTCCGTATCCGGGCAGCTCGGTATATAGCGGATACCCATTACTTACCTTTCTTACCCAACTTACAGGCGGCCTACCGGACAGAAACCGATAAGGCGACCCAAGAAGAGTTAAAGACGCAGCTGGAGAAACTAACAGCCCTACTTCCTTAGGCTAGGGAGATTTAAACTCTCCCTAGATATTCATCTACCGTATAGTTTAAGAAACGATTGAATGGTAATAACAATTTAAAGTCATCCACCGCCTTATCCATCCAATTCTTAGCGTAAAAGAAATTATCCGGCTTATAAGACACCACGCTGAAATCCTTATGCTTCATGATATAACCATAAGGGGAATCCATTGGATAGCCGGCAGGCATGCGTTTCAGCATCTCCCCCTCTAACACCGGAAATGTTTTCTTAAATGTAGGTTCCTCGATAATAGCCGTAAATTCCTCGATATGATCGTATATATCCTGACGAAGTTTCTTTAATAGCGCAGGTGGCGGGCACCATACACCACCGGAAAGCAAGCAACCTCCCGGCTCCAGATGGATATAATAACCACCCCGTTCGCTGGCACGACCACCTTGGGAGATGTAAGCGGCGAAATGACATTTATAAGGAGTCTTATCCGGAGAGAAACGGATATCCCTGTATATCCGGAACAAACAATCTTTCGCCTCCAACCCGGCTACCTCGGGATCGAATAAAGAGATACGACCGATTAAATCCTGTACCTCATCGATAAAAACCTTACGTAGCGCATCGTAACGATTTTTATTGTCTTGGAACCATTCCCGATTGTTATGGCTCCTCAACTCTGTCAAGAACTCTATGATCTGTTCATTCATAACTTTCTATTTTTAATCCTTACAAATGTAAGAAATATTAGAAACTGTAACCCAGATTCAGATAAAATTGCAGGTTATTATTCCGGTTCGACAATCCAAAGTTCGTATTCATCGGACCGACTATACTGTTATAAGCATAACCGATGCTACCTCCCCAAACGCTTTCTCCCTTGAAGAGATCGAAGAAATTATTCTCATGGATCGCATAATTAGCGATCAAAGAGATATAATGCCGTTGCCCGATACGCTGACGCAAGTTTAAGCGGACAATCGCCACGGAATTATCGAATATCTCCATATGGTTGATCCCAGCGAAAGGGAGTTGCTGGGGAAGATACCGTTCCGGCATATCGCCTCCCACCACATTCAAAAAGGGATAAGCCGGATCTTTCCCGATCAACACACGCCCATCGATGGAAGGTAACAGGCTCAAATGGGAAGTCAGCGGCAATACCGACAGGAAGCTGAGCTTCAAGGCGGAGAAGAATGTATGTCCTTTATAGGTCACGAAGTTATCCGTATAAATGGAATAATCCGCTTGCAGAGAAACGCCTTTACTCGGGAAGTAACGACGATCCAACGTCTCCAGATGGGCTTGAGCGAAATAGCTGATAAAGCCTTCCGGTTTTACTTGATACTTTTGGTTTTCCGCCGTATAAAGGAATGAGTTATAATCGAAATACTCATAACGGGCTCCTAGCTTCAACTTGAAATTCAGCCAGTTCATATCCGAATACCCGAGTTCCACGAAATGATGGCGATACGTCGTATTTACGATCTTATCTCCCCTGTTATACACGTCGAGGTCATGGTACGTGAACATGTAAGACAGGTTAATATTACGCAATGGATTACGCTCTATCGCATAGTCCACCCGCCCATACATACGTTTCCCGATCCTCCCGGTTACGGAGAACTTCGAATGGTAACGGGCCCGATTGTCAAAAGTCACATTCAGCAATAGGGCGACGATATCCTCGCTATTGAAATTCAGGCCCACATTAATCGCGCTATTTGATTTTTCCTGTACCGTAAGCACCAAATCCTCCTGCCTCTCGCCGACTAATTTATAGCTTACATTCGAGTAAAGGTTTGTACCGATCACAATAGACATGGCTTCCTGCAATTTCTTCACGGTAAGCAAGCTATTCTCTTTCAAGCCGCTGATTTGCGTCAACCATTTCTCATCACGAGGATCTATACCTTCAAACAAGACACGCCGGATATGAAACGTATCGGTAGGGGCTACCGGATAGGAATGTACTAATCTCTTTCGGTGCATATCCGAACTATCGGATAAACCAATCTTCTTCTTTAAGGCAAGAATCTCATCCCATTGCTTGCGGGCGACTTGCTCACCCCGGTCAATCAAGGTATCCAAGGCCGTCTCCCCAAAACTAGCGGAATTATAAGGGTCTGTATTCGGGCGGAACAACAGATCGGTCTGTTCCTTATTCGGTCCGTATTTCTCATAACCATGCAAGGCGACGATCTGCCCTACGATATCCCAAGGGGTATTTATCCGCTCCAACTGTTTCAAGTCGCTAGTACCCAGATCTACGCCAATAATAATATCCGCCCCCATATCCCGTGCGACATCCGCCGGATAGTTATTCTTGATCCCACCATCTACCAACACCATGCTATCCAAACGTACCGGTGCGAACACGGCAGGAATCGCCATACTGGCACGCATAGCCAACGGAAGACTTCCATGATGGAAAACATATTCTTGGCCGTCCACCACATTCAACGCCACACAAGCGAAAGGTATATTCAATTGATTGAAGTCCACGGAATCATGATAGCCGATCGTTAGATTCGAGAACAGGTTCTGGAGATTTTGCCCTTTTATCATCCCTTGGATCGCTATCTCTTTTTTACTCCGCCCAAAAGGGAGTGAGAATACATAACGCTCGGAATTCTCTTTCTCCGGAAAAGTAAGGCTACTACGTTTCACCCGGTCGCTCAATAACATACTCCAGTCCTGCAATCTCACCATGCTATCGATTTCCGCAGCATTATATCCAACGGAATATAAGCCCCCCACGATAGCTCCCATACTAGTGCCGGCAATATAATCAATCGGGATGCCGGCCTCCTCCAATACCTTCAACACCCCGATATGAGCGACACCTTTCGCCCCACCGCCTCCCAGCACCAAGCCAACCTTTTTCCGCTCAGCCATCACAGAAGGCACCAACATCAACCCAACCAACCACAATAAAAGGAACTTCCTCATCTAGATATTCTTTCCGGCAAATGTAGCTGGTTTACTCGAAAACGCAAACGGATTCATCTAGAATAAAACGTATGTTTACCTATATATAAAGTTTATCGCTATCTCATCTATTCTATAAACCATGCCGTGAACTGTATAAACCAAGGCGTGGTCTGCACATTCCACGGCGTGGTTTATACAGTTCACGGCGCTGATTTAAGAATAAATACTTATTCGCTATGGAATGCATAGGTTATCGGAGAGCTATTTCAATAGGAGAGGAACATTTTATTTCCGGAACATAAGTGGGCAATCGATAGTATTTGATACGGCCTCCCTAAAATTAATAGGCATTTCTCGCTCAAATCGATTTAAGAACACACGACCAGAATAAAGCTTCTTATAAATCAGGGTCATAATTTCATCAACGATTTCCATTTTTTCAACTGGTGCAGCGGTATAATGTCTCACAGAAAACATGTACATACATGATCGGAATCAAGTATGTACGTGTTTATCAAAAAATAATATAGCCATCAACTTACTTTTTTCCAGCAAGGTAGCAGCCGGAGCAATATATTACTTTTTCTTTTTCAGCAGCATGACCACAGGATTCGACTCCTCACTCAAGTTTGCGGCGATCTCCTTCAACTTTCCTTTTAGCTGGCCTTTCTCGTAAGCCTCAACTAAGTCCGGGGCATCTAGAGTTTGGCAGATAGCTATTTCGGGGTTTCTTGGCTCTGATGTTAGAGAGACTTCTTCCTTATTGATGAAATCATCATTGCATAGAATATAGCTGAATAAGGCATTTTCTTGTTTATCATACACCAGATCTTCACCAAGGAAACCTTTAAACGTCGTAAAGTCAACCTCTTTTCTCATGGTTCTCATAAAACAGTAGCGATCGGTGATAACGGTTGGAAAAAGAAATACTTTCGTATCCATGGAGGATATGGAAGGGCTTCTTACGATAAAAGGACTCAGATTACCATCCGGCAAGTAATGGAATATGGTATCAGACGATGTATTGACAAGTATCCATTTATCCCGATCCGGGAACGTAAGATAAAATTCCGGCGTAATGACAAACTCCCCTTCTGTCACAACCGGAGTCTCAATACCCTTAGAGGGAATCTGGATCTCATGGGTGATACGGCCATCTTGTTTGGAAATAATCAAATGGCACTCCCGCTTGCCTTTTTCCGATGGATAACTCTTATAGCAAATCAAATGATCACGATCATAATTAAATATATAATTATAATAACTGGTATCCGTGAACTTAAAACTCCTTTTATAGTTTCCCAATAAGTCATAGACACCTATTTTTCTCGCCGGATTATCCTTGACGAATATCTCATCGTTATCCTCATCCAAGACAAGCCCTGTAAGCTGCGTGTATTCCTCACCGCTTTGCCCTAAACGGTTTATCTTCCTAAGTCCCTTTCCGTTTTTATCGAAAACAAGAATCTCCCCATCACTGCCCCGATTCGTCACCAGCATGATATCCTTTCCGATCGCTTTCACGGCACCTTTAGTTATAAAATCATCCGTGGTTTCCAACGCAATGTATTCCACGTCCATAAGATCTTGAAGTATCAATTCCTTTTCCGGATAATCGGCCATGACATCAACCCTTATAAGGTTATCGACAGAGGAAGCGGACCGATTGCCACATCCCATACATCCGACTAAAGCGAGTAGCATAGCCACTGCGTTCGTAGTTAATTTTCTCATTTTTTATGATGTTTAAAGTCTTTCGTTCAATGTCATTTCTTGCTCTTTAGCATTTTCTCCCGGTCCATCATTCGTATCATCTCTTTTACCTCATCGGATGTCTCCGGCAGTTGTTGGATCAGAGATTGGAGTTCATCTATAGAAAGCTGGCTTTTCCGATTATCTGGAGCCAGCATGGTTTGCTCCGTGATACCCCGTTTGGACATATCCGAATTTAATGACTCCAAGAAAGGCCGGGTAAAAGTCAAGTTACTCAGATCCGACTCGTTTTTCAACAGTTCCTTTGCGTAAGTCACTTGAGCGAATACACCTCTCTGTAGCTCCTCCGCATTCTTGAATCCGGAGATATCCGGATGGCTATATAGGTTCGCGATCTCACGAAGCAATTCTACACGAGTACCCTTCACCTTCCACGCCCGATAAAGCAGACGGGCCGCCTCCTCTATCTTACCCGAGCTTCTGGCGCTCATGGCACGAATCTCCATGACCATCTCCGATTCCTCCGGCAATTGATTGATCAGGTTACGCAAATCCACGATAGAGATCTTGCTCTTTTTCCCATCCGGGTCTATCATAGTCTCCTCCTCCACATTACGGAAAAACATATCCTCATAGAAGGATTGCAGAAGCGCCCGGCTAAACACCATCGTCCTCTCGTCCGCTTTTTTCTTTAAGCTCTCATTCATATAAAGTACCAAGATAAAAAGCCCTCGCTGGCGATCCTCCTCACTCTGGAATTTAGACACGTCAATCTCACTATACATATGCGAGATCGCCGCCAGGAAATCCAGTCGTTCCGGATTCTTCTTCCATGCCTCATAGTAGAGACGGGACGCTTCCTTATATCTCCCGTCTTTTTGGTAAGTCTCCGCACGGAAGGCCAATAATTGATTTACCAAGAAACGATTGGGTTCCAATCCCTTTTCCGCCCGGTCAAATAAGTCGTAAGCCCGCTTCCGGTCATACGTCTTACCCAAGGCGGAACCCAATAAGAGGCATACCTCGACCGAGGTCGTATCCTGCTCATATGCCATATCCAAGATATCTACCGAGGGCATATACAGACCGGCATAATACTTCGAGGCTCCCCCATATTTCAAGGTAAGGTAGGTGGAATCACCATCAGCCAACAAACTGGAATAGACAGAATCCGCCTGAACAAATTGTTTCACGATATATAGCCCCAATCCTTTACTACGCAATAATTGACGATTCCCGGGATTATAAAACAAGGCGGTATCGCAAATCGCTATTCCTTCCGATATATAATCCGGGCTACTAGCCCCCATCCGATACAATGAATTCACTAACGCAACCGCCAACCCCGCATTCTCACGATTCAAGTTATACGCCTGAAAATAAGCGGTCGTAGCGGAAGGATATTGTTCCATTCGAGTATAGCAATCGCCAATCGCACGGTATAAGACAGTATTATCCTCATTCTGAGCTTGCAATTTCTCATAGGCATCAACTGCTTTCTCATACTCCCCCAATTGGAAATACAGACGTGCCAACTGATAATTAGCGTAGAAGTTCGAGCTATCGGCGGATAAGACCTGATGAAAATATCGCTCGGCATCCTCCGCACGGCCTAAGTTCGTCGCCGTCCGAGCCAAGATGTTTAAGATATCCAAGTTCGTCGTATCCATAGAAAAGCAAAGACGGTAATAGTCATAAGCCTTCTGATACCGAAGCATACCCTCATAAGCCTGCCCGATAGCGTTCATAATCTCATAATTCGAAGAATCGGCTAATGTAAGGCTATCAGCATGAGCGATCACAGCCGCATATTGCTTACGGTTCACCAAGTCTTGCCAATTAAACTCTTGAGCATTCCCGGGAAAAATAAGGCAACAAAGTAACAGAACTGTAACTAAATTACATTTCTCATTCATATCTGTATGTTTTTAAGATTACTGATTAAGCGACCAACACAGCCTCTATTCTTATTTCACTGTAACCGGAAAGTAATAGGCACCGTATATAAGACGCGGACCGCCTTTCCGTCCTGACGACCGGGAGTCCACCGGGGCATCATTCCGATGACTCGCAAAGCTTCCGCATCCAAGGAGGGATCTATCCCCCGTATGATTTTAGGTTCCACGATATTTCCTTTCTTATCTACCACAAACGAACAGATCACACGACCTTGCACTCCCGCTTCCTGCGCATCTGTCGGATACTTTATGCTTTGAGCGATAAACTTCAATAATTCACGATCCCCTCCGGGATATTGCGGCATCACGTCCACTACCGTCAAAGTCTCTTCCTTCGCTTCTTCTACCGGACTTTTCAAACGGAACGTAATCGGGACCGTATATTTCACGGCGACCGCCTTTCCACGTTGCATTCCCGGATTCCAACGAGGCATAGTGTTTATTACCCTTACGGCCTCCTCATTCAATAAAGGAGTCACTCCCCGAAGCACCTCCGGATTATTGACGGAACCATCACGCCCAACGATAAACGAGCAGATTACACGCCCTTGCTCCCCGTTATCCTGACTCTCTTTCGGATACTTTATATTCGTGGCTATGTATTTCAACAACTCCGCATCCCCACCCGGAAAACTAGGCATCTTCTCTACCACGGTAAATACTTGCTCGTTCATCTCACGGGATTTGGAAGATAAGGACAAATGGGTATTATTTGTCATATCAGCAGCCAAGACCTCTTGAGACTCCCTTCCTTGATAGCTGCATCGCAAAATCGCATTCGCAGGGACCTCCAAAGAGAAAGCCCCTTTCTTATCCGTGATAGTCCTCTCTTTACCGCCCTTCACCACAACTGATGCCCCGATCAAAGGCTGCCCGGTCTCATCAACCAGAATGCCCGTAGCCGTCACCATAGCGTTCGAGACCGTAGCCTCATTCGCCAGACGGACAGTCAAACGGGCTACCGCCTCGATATTACTTAACAGCATCAAGATCCCTACCAATGGAATAAATATCAGATATTTCGTACGTACGATACCCGGGCTCCGCTTCTTGTTCATCATCATAATCCGGTTCTTCAGATGCAGCACATTGAAACTATTATACAAAGTAGTAACGGACTGATGATGAGCCAATCCCAATAAATGGTATTGATAGCTCTTACTATCGTAACCAGACTGGATCACCGTGTTATCCGCCAGATACTCCAGATTATGCCTAACCTCACGCTTCAATAACCATACAAAAGGATTAAACCAGCAAGCCATACACATCATCTCGCTCAAGATCACGTCAATCGAGTGCCATTGGGATACGTGCGTACATTCATGTGTCAATATCTCATCCGTTTCCTTATCCGAATGACTCTCCGGATGCAAGAAGACCATACGGAAAAAGGAAAATGGCCCGGCGGCCTTCCGCAACGCATAAACCGGAGTTTCATGAATAACAACACGCTCACTGGTATGAGCCAACCATAAGATACTGCTTAATTGCACGAGAAAACGTCCGCATAAGAACGCTACGATCCCCCAATAAATAAACCCCAAAGATCCCAGCAACCATCCATACCAATCCACGGACGCCGCGGCATCCGCTTTCGCCGTCGCCTCAGGCAACATAGCGGAATACATATAAATCACATCTGCTATAGGCTCTTGTTGCCTTACCCAATCTTGGATGTTCAGCAAAGGATAAAACAGAGCCAAGCCAAAGAACGCCAGCAATATCGCACGACGTAGCTTGAAGAACGTGTCCTTATAGAAGAACAACCGGTAGAAGGCGTAAAAGAGTACAAAGGCTACATTTACCTTCAATAAGTAGGCAAATTCCGGTGTCATGGTATGTGGGATTTAGGTTATTCTTTTCCTTTCTCAATCAAATCGATGATATCCTTTAGATCATCCGTAGAGATTTTCTGATCTTTCGCAAAGAAAGAAACCATTTCTTTATACGAGTTAGCGAAATAATTCGTTACCACGCCGCCAAGGAACGTACGTTTATATTCCGTTTCCTCTATCAAAGGACGGTATTCATACGTATTTCCATAACGTTTCGCCTTCACGTACTTCTTTCGCTCCAGATTCTTGATCACGGAAGCGAGCGTCGTATAAGGAGGTTTCGGGTCCTCGTATTTGGCCAGCACATCTTTCACAAAACAAGGACCGATCCGCCAAATCCAGCGCATCGCCTCTTCTTCCTGCATCGTTAGCTTCTCCATAAATCTTATCCTTTTATTAATGTATATCCACAAAGCTACGAAATAGTCGTAAACGGCATGCGGAAGGCACGTTAATTAACATTAAATAAGAATCACAAGACCTGCAATCGTGAATTATTGCAACTTAAATGTGATCGGCACCGTATATTTCACGGCTACCGGCTCGCCTCTTTGCGTGCCCGGTGTCCAACGAGGCATCATTTGCAAAACTCGAACCGCCTCTTGGTCTAATGCCGGGGAGATTCCTCTAATGACCTTGTAATTCGTAAGTGTTCCATCCTTCGTTACCACAAACGAACAAATCACACGGCCTTGCTCTCCTTTGTTTTGGCTTTCTTGTGGATACTTTACATTCTTGGCTATAAATTTCAAAAGCTCCGCATCACCGCCGGGAAACTTCGGCATCACCTCTACTACCCTAAATACCTGCTCTCCATTTTCCAGCGTATCTTCGTCCTCCGCTTCCACCTGTACTTGCTCTTGTTTTTCTGCCTTTGTTACATCTGTCGGAACACTTTCTTCTTTTTGTTCCGAAGACTGTCCGCATCCTACGCACATCGCCAAAGCGAACAGGATGATCATTGTGTTCATAATCGCCTTTTTCATTTTCAATCAGTTTTAATGTTATTTATACCGTTATTACACATACTTACCAACCTCTAAGCATACCCGGATATTACGTCGGTTTCGCAAACATACGAAATATTCGTAATATAAATATAAACAATATGTTAAATAACACTAATAGCCATCAAAGACATAGAAAAGATAAAAGAACATAGCTTCTATCGCTAGATTATTACAAGAAGTACAACCGAGCGATACATATCGAAGTCAAATAAGCGAATAGAACACAAAAACCGGATTGCCCTCCTCTCCTTTTAAGTCCAACTCCTGCGGAATCGTGATCGAGTGAAGCGACTTATATAAGTTTAGCTCATACGGGGTCACTACTTGTACCAACTCATCTTTTATGACCCTCCCCCAGACCGGGAAATTCCGATAACTTCTCGTACCCTGCATGCCATGTTGAAGGTTCGCGTCCGCCAGTTCATAGATAGACCCCGGCATCTCGCATTTTTCCACGAGTGTCTTTCCCGTTTTTTTATCCACAGAGGCGATATAATAGCCTTGGTTATACAATAAACGGAAATAATAATGTGCCGGAAACTCAATCATATCTTGCACAAAGATATCCTTGGGGTCCTTTTTTTCAATTCGCAAATTACTCATGTCCGTAACATCCAACGAACGAATCACTTCCGCATCCGAGTTTTTCAGATCAAGGACACAAGCCGCACTTATTCGATCCGCCGAGATACAGAAGACCGTATCATTACTACCGGTCTTAAACAACACGGAGTTTTGCGCATCAGAATAAGCGGAGGCGATACTTGTCGTGAACCCGCTCTTCTCATGGGGTAATAAAAAGGAATAAAAATCATTCTTGATCGCTATCGTATCCCCTTTCCTCGAAAATAGGCCCAATCCGAATCCCCCTCCGTTGAAAGGCTGAAAAGGGAATGATATGGCGGCGAAACGATCCTTTCCGATATGACGCATATAGATTACCGAATACTCATGGGTGGATTGTCCGATAAATTCACCTTCTAACGTATATTCCCAAACTCGATTATTACTAAATAAAAAAAGGCGATCATTACGTTCGTCCACTTGGATACATGGCAGAATACCGCTAAATTCACCCGGCCCCTGCCCTTCTTTTACCAACGTCCGGATAAAACGCCCTTGCCGATCGAACAGGACGATACGGGGCTCTTTTACGGGAAACACATAGATATATCGATCTGTCACGGCATAATCATAAACTCCGTCTATCAACGAGGCATCATCCGTGGTCACCTCTAAAGGGACAAAAGTAACCCCCTTGATCTCATCGCCTAATTCCAATAGCCCCGGTTTATCCATCCCCCCTCTTATATCCGCAGTTAAAAGAGAGGACGCTTCCGTTGGCGAAGAACCGCATGACACGAAACAAGAAACGACAAAAACACTATTTAAATAAAACAAGATAGAGGCTAACTTTACACTTTTCATAACCATGCTTTTTTGCCTCCAAAAATATCCCGTATATCTCACAAATCACATAATAAATGAGAACAAAAATGAGAACAAACCTGCCAAGACCGCTATAAATATATAATAATCAAAAGTTTGATATAAACTCCACAAATGCCTCCGTAGAACCTTCTTTCTTAAAAATCTTCCGGAATAGACGAGGACGAAGTACCGAACTATTATATTTCAATACCCGTGTGATCTGGTTGGCGGGAACACCGATTTTCGTGAGCATACAGGCCTTCAACTCCGTATCGGAAATAACAGGATATAGCTTTTTCAGCCGTAAGGTAAAGTCATCATAAGCCTTATTCAACAAAACCTCCAAAAGCTCCCAATCCTCAGAGATAATCTTGCCGGCATCCCGATCGTGAAACTTCTCATAGACCTCCGATTTCCGCAAGATCGCGACAGATAATAAATGCTTACTCTCCTTATTAAGAATCGACTCGTTACAAATTTCCAGCCGTTGTTTTTCCAATTGTAAGGAAACCAACATCAACTCTTGATCCTTTTCTTCCTTTATTTTCGTAATTCTTTTTTCCAAAAGGGTGATTTGCCGTTCATTCTCTTCTTTTTCTTCTCGCATACGTTGTTGCTGGCTAGCAATCGAACGTCGCAAGGCTTCTTCCCTTCGAAGAGCGTTTTCCTGCGTATTTCTCCATCGCCGATAAAGGAGGAAGCAAATAAATAGGATTATGCCGATAATAAATGCGTACAGATAACGCTCCTGTCCCCTTTGTAATAGCATCAACTCTTTCTTAGACAAGTCCTCACGGATCGGCCTTACATCATAGCGGGAAGTGATCTGATAAATCGATTCTCTCGCTGATAGTGATCCGATAGAATCCCGTAACATCTCGTATTTCTTGACCTCGGTCAGTATCCGGTCTTGTCCGGCCGCATCGTTCAATAACTGATATTGAGCACTCGCTTTTCTCAAAAAAGACATAGCCTTGCCATATAATTCCTGCTCGGCGTACAGCATCCCCATTTGGTTATATAACCTTCCCCAGAATTCATAATCCCAATTCTCTCCCTCATATTCCAACGCACGTAAATAGCATTCCAAAGCTAGGGACGGTTGATCCATATCCTCATAGACTTTCCCCCGGTAAAACCAAGCTTTGGGAGGCCAGTAACAGCCTCGTGTCGTCCTATAATAATCCGTAGCGATAGAGATTATGGAATCCGATGTATGCCTCAATCCCGCCTCATCCCGTGATTCGGTCCATAACAGACAATAACGGGCTTTCTCTCGAAGCGATAATCCATTGATATCCCTCACTTTCTCTAATAACACCAAAGCACTGTCCGGATGATGCGGAATCAATTTCTCTACCTGCCAGAACAGGTTGCCATGCTTGTCGCTCCTATATGAAAAAAGCACAAGAACCAAGATCACGATCGTAAATAATAAGATCGTAAACTTGATCCCTATGGAAAAATGCCGTGACCCATTCAAATCCTTACGCATATAGGCAAATGTATATAAATTATTCATAAGGAAAGCCTTTTCCTTCCGCATTATTCCATGTGTCGGGACACATGCCCTGACCTCTCCCATTAATGCAGAAATATTTCTTTAATCGTTTGCGCAATATATGGATTTAGCATACCTTTGCGTGATAATTACATAGTTTAAGTAGAAATTTCTAAATACAATTAAATAACTTAAATTATTATCTTATGTGGTTACTTAATTCTTCTATCGGGAAGAAGCTGATAATGAGTATATCAGGCCTCTTTCTTGTTCTGTTCTTATTGTTCCACCTGTCGATGAACGTGGCGGCCGTTTTCTCCGGAGAGGCTTATAACATGGTTTGTTCGCTGTTGGGCTCTAATTGGTACGCTGTGGCAGCTACTCTCGTATTGGCCGCAGGCGTTGTGATCCACTTCGTGTACGCTATCATTCTTACCTTGCAAAACCGTAAGGCACGTGGTAACGACCGTTACGCTATCAACGCTCGTCCGAAAGGCGTGGAATGGGCATCTCAGAACATGTTCGTTTTGGGTTTGATTGTTATCCTGTTCATGCTGTTGCACTTCAGCCAGTTCTGGTATAAGATGATGTTCGCCGAATTGATCGGTCATCACGAAGTTGCATTGGGGTCAGCTATGGTATCTCCACAAGACGGAGCCGCTTTTATCAACTATTACTTCCAAGGTAATGCCGTGATCACTGTTCTTTATTTGATCTGGTACGTGGCTTTGTGGTTCCACTTGACTCACGGGTTCTGGAGCGCTATCCAAACAATTGGTTGGAATAATACGATCTGGATGAACCGTTGGGAATGTATCTCTAAGATCGTAGCTACGGTTATTTGCGGACTTTTCGCGATCATTACTATCATCTTCTTCCTAAACGGAGTAGGTGCTTAATTGCAAGCTACAGGTTTTATAATTAAGAACTTTTGAAATTAAATCATTATGTCTGAAATAAATTCTAAAATACCTCAAGGCCCGTTGGCTGAGAAGTGGACTAATTATAAAAATCACCAGAAATTGGTGAACCCCGCTAACAAGCGTCGTTTGGATGTTATCGTAGTCGGTACAGGTTTGGCCGGAGCTTCCGCTGCCGCATCTTTGGCAGAGATGGGATTCAACGTATTGAACTTCTGTATCCAAGATTCTCCCCGCCGTGCGCACTCTATCGCCGCTCAAGGTGGTATCAACGCCGCTAAGAACTACCAGAATGATGGTGACTCTGTTTACCGTTTGTTCTACGATACGATCAAAGGTGGTGACTACCGTGCTCGTGAGGCTAACGTTTATCGTTTGGCTGAGGTTTCTAACTCAATCATCGACCAGTGCGTGGCTCAAGGCGTTCCTTTCGCTCGCGAATATGGTGGTTTGTTGGATAACCGTTCATTCGGTGGCGCTCAGGTATCGCGTACGTTCTACGCCCGTGGCCAGACGGGCCAGCAGCTTTTGTTAGGTGCTTATTCAGCGTTGAGCCGTCAGATCGGTTTGGGTAAGGTTAAGATGTACACTCGTCATGAGATGTTGGATGTAGTTAAGGTAGACGGTCGTGCTCGTGGTATCATCGCCCGCAACTTGATTACAGGTAAGATCGAGCGTTACGCCGCTCACGCTGTAGTTGTAGCTACGGGTGGTTACGTTAATACGTTCTTCTTGTCAACCAACGCTATGGCATCTAACGGTTCCGCCGCATGGCAATGCTACAAGAAAGGCGCTTACTTCGCTAATCCTTGTATGGTTCAGATCCACCCGACTTGCGTACCGGTGAAAGGTGACTTCCAATCTAAATTGACTTTGATGTCCGAATCCTTGCGTAACGACGGCCGTATCTGGGTTCCGAAGAAACTGGAAGACGCTAAAGCTCTACAGGCCGGAACGAAGAAAGGTAAAGATATTCCCGAGGCAGACCGTGATTATTATTTGGAGCGTCGTTATCCGGCATTCGGAAACTTGGTTCCTCGCGACGTGGCTTCTCGTGCCGCTAAAGAGCGTTGCGACGCAGGTTTCGGCGTGAACAGCACGGGCTTGGCCGTATTCTTGGATTTCTCCGACGCGATCAATCGCTTGGGTAAAGAGGTCGTTAAGCAGAAATACGGTAACTTGTTCGATATGTACGAAGAGATCACGAACGATAATCCATACGAGACTCCGATGATGATCTACCCGGCATTGCACTACTCAATGGGTGGATTGTGGGTTGACTATGAGTTGATGACCTCCATTCCGGGTCTGTTCGCTATCGGTGAGGCAAACTTCTCCGATCACGGAGCGAACCGTTTAGGTGCTTCCGCTTTGATGCAGGGATTGGCCGATGGTTATTTCGTATTACCATACACGATCCAGAACTATTTGTCCGACCAAATCCAAGTTCCTCGCTTCAGCACGGATCTGCCGGAGTTCGTCGAGGCAGAAAAGGCCATCAAGGATCGTATCCAAAAATTGATGAACGTCAAGGGTAAAGAAACCGTAGACACTATCCACCGCAAACTAGGTCATATCATGTGGGAACATATCGGTATGGCACGCGACGCAAAAGGTTTGCAAGAAGCTATCCAGATGCTGAAAGACTTGAAGAAAGAGTTCTGGAGCAACGTATTCATCCCAGGCAACGCAGACAACTTGAATACCGAGTTAGAGAAAGCATTACGTGTAGCCGACTTTATCGAGATCGGTACATTGATGGCACACGATGCTTTGGACCGCGCTGAGTCTTGTGGTGGTCACTTCCGTACGGAGCACCAGACAGAAGAAGGTGAGGCCTTGCGTCATGACGATAAGTTCATGTACGTATCTTGCTGGGAGTACCAAGGCGAGGACAAAGATCCTGTCATGTTGAAAGAGGATTTGAACTATGAGTTCGTTGTTCCTCAAACACGTAACTACAAGAAGTAATAATCATCAATCTCAGAAAAAATTAGAATCATGGATAAAGATATAAGTGTAACACTTAAGGTTTGGCGTCAGAGAGGTCCGAAGGAGAAAGGACAGTTCGAGACATACAAAATTGAGAAGATCAATCAGAGTGTCTCTTTCTTGGAAATGTTGGATATCTTGAACGAGCAGTTGGTCAACGAGGGTAAGGAACCGATCGTATTCGATCACGACTGCCGCGAGGGTATCTGTGGCATGTGTTCATTGTATGTAAACGGACACCCGCACGGACCGGCAACTGGAGCTACGACTTGCCAGTTATATATGCGTCGTTTCCACGATGGAGAGACGATCACGATCGAACCGTGGCGTTCCGCAGGTTTCCCTGTTATCCGCGACTTGATGGTAGACCGCTACGCTTACGACAAAATCATCCAAGCGGGTGGTTTCACATCTGTCAACACAGGTGGTGTACCCGACGCTAATGCGATACCTATCCCAAAGAAGGACGCAGACTTAGCCATGGACGCTGCCGCTTGTATCGGTTGTGGCGCTTGTGCTGCCGCTTGTAAGAATGGTTCCGCTATGTTATTCGTATCCGCTAAGGTTAGCCAGCTGGCTTTGTTGCCTCAAGGTAAAGTCGAGGCTGCTCGCCGTGCCAAAGCTATGGTCGCTAAAATGGATGAGCTTGGCTTCGGTAACTGTACGAACACACGTGCTTGCGAGATGGAATGTCCGAAGAATATCTCCGTTAGCAACATCGCTCGTTTGAACCGCGAGTTCATTTGCGCTAAATTACAAGACTAATATTTGATTAGTATATCATGGAAAAGGCGTCTTTCTCTAAAAGAAAGGCGCCTTTTTGTTTTTGTTATATGTCGTAAAACATAATTTAGCATTATAACCCTTGACAGGAATTGAAAAGTCCGTATATTTGCATCGTGGTTTTTTCATAATAGTATTAGATTTAAGGTTAACAAAGTTTGGTTAGGGCTTGTCGTGAGACAGGCTTTAATTGTTTATAGACCTACCTTTTAAACATGGACCATAAAATACTGCAAATAGAGATTGTTTAGCGTCATTTTATCGTCGATCTTTGCCTTTAAAGATCATATAGTATATGCTAATAAGTATTTTATTTGGCTTCTTATGTTATTTTCTCCGGGTGTTGATCAAACACAAGGAAAAAATCATGCGCCAGATAAGACAAATGGTAAAACAAAAATAAAATGGACAAAAAACGAACCACCAGTTCTTTCAGGGCAATGAGCACGGAAAGAAAACTCGAGTCGATCTTCCTTTTCGTAACAGGCCGATGCAACGCCAAATGCGCAATGTGTTTCTATGCCCAAGAAATGGATAAGAAGCAACCCGACCTCACTTTCGATGAAATCAAGAAGATATCAGAAACCGCCGGGCAATTCAATCGATTATGGATATCCGGGGGTGAGCCTACCTTGCGTGAGGATCTACCGGAAATATTGGAGTTATTCTACAAAAACAACCATATCAAAGATGTGAACATCCCTACGAACGGCTTAAAACCAGACCGGATCGTCGAATGGGTAAAACGGTTCCGCCAGAACTGCCCGGATTGTAATATTAACGTAAGCCTTTCCTTGGATGGCTTCGGTACGACCCACGATACACAGAGAGGCGTACCGGGAAACTTCTATAAGGCCTTGGAAACCCTGCGTAAGATACAGGAGAATTTCGGAGATGACGGCAAAGTCTTAAAAAATATAGCAACCGTTATCACGAAATACAATATAGACCAGATAGAAGACTTCATGACTTGGGTATACGGACGTTTCCGTACCTCCACGCATACGATTGAGGCTGCCAGAGGCATGACCCGTGACGATGGCGTGAAAATCCTAACCGAGTCAACGCTACGCAAAATACAAGATGACATATCCCCTATCTATTCTGCTTATGCGGATCGGATGGTAGCGGATACCACCGGCTTAAGGAAACCGATCACACGCTTCTTCTATCTCGGCCTTATACGTACCTTATATAATGTGCGTGCCAGCAACATAGATCACCCGACCCCTTGGGGGATGGATTGTACGGCCGGAGAGACTACCTTGGTAATCGACTACGACGGACGTTTTCGTGCCTGCGAGCTACGGGAACCGCTCGGAAATATAAAAGAGTATGGTTGCGATATAAGTAAAGTGATGAATAGCGAAGCGATGAAACAGGAAATAGCCGCTATCGGACATGGGTATAAAGCCAACTGTTGGTGTACGCACGGCTGCTGGATCACCTCATCCGTCATTTTCAATCCACGTAAGATGATTCGCTCCGTATATAAAGGATACCGGGAAACGAAACGATTGAATCATCCCCTAGCCATCAATGAGCAGAAACTACAAACGATGGAAGCCAAATACCATCTGGACATCGAGCGTTTGCGTCAACTGAATATCCGGTAAACAAGACCCTCATAGCCCATAAATAAACGTAGCATGAAAATACTATTAGTAACCAGAGGCTCACAAGGCGACGTCCTTCCTTATTTGGCCATAGCGGCCGAATTGGAAAGACGTGGCCATGAGGTGACCATCAATCTCCCTCAAATATTCGAGGAGACCGTTAAACCCTACGGATTTAAATACGTATTGCAGCAGTTTGACGATATCGGCGGCATGATCGATAGCGCAGCGCAAAACTCACATAAATTCCGGCCATTCCTTAAATGGATGAGGAACGTGATCGATAAACAGTTCGATCAATTGATTCCCCTACTAAAAGAGCATGATATTTTAGTATCGACCAACTCGGAATTTGCTGTCGCAAGTATCGCCGAGTATTGCAAGAAGCCCTTGATACGTACCGCCTACGCCCCGTTCTTGCCGGGTAAGAAGATTCCCCCGGCCGTATTGCCATTTCCCAAACCCAACCCGATCATCACCCCTGCCATCTTATGGAAGTTGATGAACCGGATGACCAATTTCATGGTCAAAGACACGATCAACAAGAACCGGGCTAAATACGGACTCGCACCGATTCGTAATTTTGGTTATCATGCGGGAGAGCGTTCATATAATTACTTGCTTTTCAGCCAGCACCTAGGAAACATAGATCCGGACTGGACGTTCAAATGGTCGATCGGAGGCTATTGCTTCAATGACACTTTTCAATATGATGAGAAGGCTTACGAGGAAATGATATCATTCGTCGACAGCGCTCAAAGCCCTATTATCTTTTTTACCCTCGGGAGTTGTAGTTCCAAGGATGGTAACCGTTTTAGCAAAGCCTTGGTCGATATTTGCAAGAAACATGATTATCGGCTCATCATCGATTCCGGTTGGGCAAAGACAGGAATCACCTTACAAGCGGATAAACATTTATTCTTAATGAAGCAGCCGGTTCCGCATAATTTGATATTTCCGCACTGCGACGGCGTTATCCATCATGGAGGTTGCGGCACGACCCATAGCGTAGGAAGGGCGGGAAAGCCCCAATTAATCACTCCGTTGATTATCGATCAACCCTATTGGTCCTATCGAATCCACCAATTAGGGTTAGGGCCGGAAGGGCTTAAGATAGCGAAAGCGAGCGAGCAGGAGATCGAACGCAAGGTTTGTGATCTGGTCACCAATCCGCTTTATAAGAAAAATGCCGCTCATATAGGCGAGATGATCCAAAAAGAGGGAGGTATAAAGAATATATGCGACTCTATCGAAAGATTTCAATGAGGCATAAGTTCCTATTAGATTTTATTACATGTTACAAAACACAATTTAGCACTTAAACTATTGACAAATAATAGTAACTCCGTATATTTGCATCGTGGTTTTTTCATAATAGTATTAGATTTAAGGTTAACAAAGTTTGGTTAGGGCTTGTCGTGAGACAGGCTTTAATTGTTTTATAAGGTCTGCTTCCCGCAAAGCCCTTCGATTACATCAGAATAATCCGATGCGTCAATAAAGTTGATATCTTGTCTTTTAAGATCTTCCCATTAATCGGTTTCGCCGTATAGGCATCAAATCCACTATTAATGATCCGTTGCTCATCTTGGGCGAAAGCATAAGCCGTCACCGCGATAATAGGCACGCTAGCAGAAACCTTACGAATCTCTGCGGTAGCCTCGTATCCATCCATGACCGGCATCTTTATATCCATCAAGATCAACTGAGGTTTGTGCTGATAAAATAGCTCCACAGCCTCCTTTCCATTCCATGCATGAATCAATTTATATTCAGGCTTCAATATAGACTCAAACAGGCGATAATTACTGGAATTGTCCTCAGCGATCAAGATCGTAACCTCACTTCGGGCGATCTTCTCCAAAGTAACAGGCTTCTGCTCTTCACTAGGAAATAATTCTTTCTTCGGCTGAAAAGGCAATGTAAACCAGAACTTAGAGCCTTTCCCTTCCATAGAATCAACCCCGATCGTTCCTTTCATCTGGGTAACAATCATCTCACAGATGCTTAAACCCAATCCTGTTCCTTGAGCGAAAGTGTTCAGTTTCACAAAACGTCCGAAAATATCTTTCCGTTTATTCTCCGGGATTCCGCAGCCCGTATCCTCTACATAGAACCACAACGTATTATCATCCCGCAGTTTATAGCCAAATGAGATCAATCCTGCCTGCGTAAATTTCATGGCATTGTTCAACAGATTGATCATCAGTTGGGACAGACGATTTCGATCCGTATAAATCACGCAAGGCTCCAGATAATCCTTAAATGAGATCTGTACATCCGGATTCTTATTCTTCAAATGAGCCGATTGCTCCAAATCCCTCAATACAGCGTTAATATCCACATAGTCATAAGTAAACTCCAAGGTACCCGCCTCAATTTTTGACAAATCCAAGATATCGTTTATCAACTGCAACAATAGGGAATTATTATTCTCGATAATATCAGCGAATTCCTTCTTATCCTCAAGGTTATCGGTCGAGGCGAGGATATTAGAGAAACCTACGATCGCATTCAACGGTGTACGTATCTCATGGCTCATATTAGCTAAAAACGCAGATTTCAATTTATTCGACTCCTCCGCCTTATCCCTAGCCATTCGAAGGTCATGTTCCAATTGCTTACGCTCGGTAATAGATATCGTAGACCCGATCAACGCTTTCGGTTTACCGGAAGCATCATATTCGACCATTACCTGTATCTCCTCCCACTCATGGCGATCTTCTCCCGGAATCAACCGCTCCAGACAATATTCTTTTCGTACTTTCTTTATTTTCCCATTACACAAATCATCGAAAGCCTTTTCCACGCAAGCCCTGAAAGACGGGTGTATCTTGCTGAAATATTCCTTCAACGAAACCTCATGGGTATGCACCTCTGCTGTCTCTATATTATCTCCCGGATGTACTTTCGACTCATAGATAATCTTCTCTTCAGCCAGATTATATCGCCACGGTAAAAGATCTGCCGCCTCTAACGCCATAGCCAGCTTATGATTCATGGCTTTCAAATGCGTCTGGAATTTATGGATATCCGTAATATCAATAAAAAACGCATCAACCACATTCTCTTCCGAGGTAGGCATGATGATAATCGTATAGTAAAGCCCTGTCGGCTCAAAATAATACTCACAAGTAAAGGATTTCCCACTCTCCAGAACTGTAGGTACAGCCGATAGAAGCAAAGGATAACTTCCCCCAATTAAATTAGCGATCTCTTTTCCATGCTTATTTACCACGAAATCTTTAGGAGCGATTTTTTCCTCGAAAGCATGGTTTACATCCAAAACCTGCACATCGATTTGCGTACCTTCCCGAATCAGCCGCTGCCGTATATAAGGCAATGGCATATTATTAAATAAATCACGGTAACGGGATAATAGCCTCAACTCCACTTCCTTCATCTTTTGCTTAGAACGATACACGTAATGCCACGCTAAAAACACGACTACCAGAAAGAATATCAGAAAGCCTAACAGTTGCATCCAATATTTTTCCAAGAAAGAGGGAGGCGCATTCAAGTAGATCGCATCACGCGGGAAATTATCTTCATTAGATATCGCACTTATCAACGAAACATAATTCAAGTATTTATGAGGATCATCCACCGTTGAAACCGGGATCTTGCCCATATCTTCACCGTTATAAACTTGTTGTAGCAAGGGGATTAGAGCAGTCTCAATCGTTTTAGCGCTATTATAATATCCACCAATCGTATATCCTTCTTCCACACCCATATCATATAAAGAAAAAACAGGATGCCTAGAAATACCGTTTATACCTTGATATAAAGTACTATATAATAACGAGTGATTCAAGAAAGGTTTCTCGGTAATCCACGAGTAATACATCACGGCTGTCGCTCGATGCGGATCTTTCTCCGACAGAACCGCCAATAAACTATCCATGGAGCAAGAACCCTCCGTATAAAAATCCACTTTCCCCTCAGGGAAAGAAGTTTCCATATGTTTCTCCATCTCATCCCGGAGCCATGTGGAAACATAACGTCTGTCGGATATGAAAATCAGACGTTTCAAACCCGGGATTAATTCCTTCACCAAGTCGATCGAACCTTTAACATAATAAGGGATAACCAATCCCGTAGCGTTATACCCCTTAACCGCCTCTTGTAAAGGAATCACCCTATCAGAGGAATGCCTCTGATTAAAATAACATTCATTTTCTGCCATTTCCCCCGTCTCCGAACAGACCAGAGTGGGAATATCCCCCCATTTCTCCCGGATCTTATCCCGCATAAAAGCCCATCCATTTACGCCTAAGTAGATAATTCCATCCGGCTTCTTCTTGTTAGCTTCAAAGAAGACCTCTTGTTTCTCTTTTAATTTCTCTGGCGTATCAACCAACATCACGCTTATATGATCTATCCGGAGAGTGTACTCCTCCGGGGTAGCGAACTTCGAGATCATGTTTAATAAATTACCAGACCAACGTTCGCCATCCACATATGAATTTATCACCAATACATACGATTCCTCCTTGACCGGATATGAAGAACTCCCATAAGCCGGAGTCGGCATACCGGCTATCAAGCATAAAATCAATCCAAAATAAAGTATTATTGCCTTTAAATTTATAATATTTCGTATCATTCCCTACATTCCTCTATTGCAGTTGTAAAGACAAAGATATTCCTTAATTATCAACTAATCTTATCAAACTAGTTTTTTTATCAAGTTTTGGTGTCAAATTCACGTTTCTTACAAACTAAAGGCTTTTTTAATCGGGATTATTCGGTTATTTACCGATACTCGTATAGAAATCAGCGGTATTTACTTGTGTATAGAATGACGAACCCGTACATTTGATAAAAAACAAAAAAATGGAACTTATGGATATGAAAGATTATGACATCGATTTTAAAGAGAAGAGGACAAACGGGTATCTGATCGCTACCTTATTTATCATTGTCGGTATATTATTTTTACTGCGGAATCTAGGAATGATAGATCCATCCTTATTTGACTTGCTTGTATCTTGGCCGATGCTGCTTGTCGTGTCGGGCATCTTTACGATTTTCCACCGTAATCCGGTAGGAGGTATGCTCCTCGTAGGCGTGGGAGTCTATTTCCTTTTCCCGCAGTTAAATTGGATCACGAACGATTTCTTACGTATATATTGGCCGTTAGGATTAATCCTGTTAGGATTGGTCATCATGCTGAAGCGGAAAGATTCTATCCGCACGAAAAAGCATAAACGTCCTTTTAACCATCCCCCTTTCGGGCACAGAAAGCCTAACGATGAGATCAACTACGAGACAGATAACGGTTTCGTATCGGTTGACACCACTTTCAACTCGGTAAGGCACATCGTACTGGACCCCGTATTCAAGGGAGCGGACATAGACGTATCTTTCGGCAACGTGATCCTCGATCTTAAAAAAACAACATTAGAGGCTGATGAAACCATCATAAACATAGATAGCTCCTTCAGCGGCGTAGTAATATACGTTCCTAAAGGATGGCTGGTTCGTCTAAAGGTTGATTCCTTCTTGGCTGGATGCCAAGACATGAGGGACCTGACAGAAACAACCGACATGACGCACACGTTATATATATGTGGAGACTTGTCGTTCAGCGGCCTTGAACTAAGAGACTAAACTCATCATGCAAGAACATCCTATTACAACATCCATATTACATAAAGGGCTGGGAAGCCTATTATTACTTTTAGCCATAGCGATCCAATGCGCATTATTAACTCTTTATGGCGATCTTCCGTTGAGCATCACTTTGGTCGATAGCTTACTTTCCATCGCATTGTTCGCCGTAGCGGGATATTATCTTTGGTATGTACAATGTACGTTACATATCATGCAAGCACGAGTGGCTTTCGCCGTACTCGTACAAATCGCTTGCATAGCCGGATGCTCGATCTTGCTACAAATATTCGGATTGGAAGATTGGGAGGAATTCTCGATCACGATTCCTTTTCGATTCCTGTTCGGCCTAATGGCATGGATCATTCTATCCCAATGGTATGCCAGCCGGGAAAGAAAGAGTGAGGCGGAGCTTATCGTGAGACAAATGGAGGAAAAGACGGCACCTCCCCCGACTACCGTTCCGGAGGAGATTCTAGATCGTATATCCGTAAAAGACGGGACACGTATTCATATCATCCCGATAAAAGAGATATTCTATTTGCAAGCATGTGGCGACTATGTGACCTTATTCACTACTTCCGGTCAGCACGTAAAGGAGCAAACCATGAAGTATTTCGAGCGAAGCCTTCCTTCTCCGGAGTTCGTTCGTATACATCGCTCTTATATCGTTAATACGGAACAGATATTGCGAGTAGAACTATTCGGAAAAGAAGCCTATCAAGTACGATTAAAGGATGGAACCTATCTTCGTGCCAGTAGCGCTGGCTATAAGCTACTCAAAGAACGTCTTTCCCTTTAGCAGTCCTATAAAAGGAAGCTAATCATCGTTAAAATTAGAAGATTTTGATTGTAATATATAGAGTTTTGTGTTGTGTAACACTTTTTGGCAAGCATCGATATGTTACTTAACATATATTAGTTGCAAAAGACTTGACAAATGGTCTTGACGAACGTATCTTTGCATCGTGGTTTTTTCATAATAGTATTAGATTTAAGGTTAACAAAGTTTGGTTAGGGCTTGTCGTGAGACAGGCTTTAATTGTTTATAGGGATTTGCTTCCCTAGATTTACATATAACTATAAAAAAACGGCCACCCCTAAAAAGAGGCGGCCGTAATTATACCATAAGATAGGATTTCTATTCCTCAACAATACCTACGACTTCCATCTCAAAAATCATCGTAGTGCAAGGTTTTACAACAACAGCCCCGGTATTAGGATTCTTATATCCCGCTTCTCCATATCCAAGTTGCGAGGGAACCCAAATCTCCCATTTATCACCGGGATGCATATTCTGTAAAGCCGTGGCAAAGCCATCAGTCATCTTGTACACTTCCATCACCGCAGGCTCTCCAGCCTCGAAAGAACGATCATCAAAAACTTCACCATTTATAAAAGAGCCTTTATAATAACATTCCACCTTGCTCGTATAATAAATCGGCTCCTTACTCTCCCCAGTCTTCAAGACCTTGTAAAGGATAAATCCGGCATTACTTTGAGAACTCAATTGCTCGAAACCCGGAACCAGCATCTGGGCTTGAAAAGCCTCCTCATTCTGGACCTTCCAAACCTCATCCACCTCTAGTGCCTCATCATCATCCCCACAAGAGGTGATCATGAGCACGCAAAACAACATCAACGCAATATGCCAGTACTTCTTCATTCGTTTACTCTATTACCTTTTTCAATAAATTCTTCATGCTCACCTTCTCCGTGATAATATCGTGAAGCTTATCGATACTTACGCGCTCTTGCTCCATCGTGTCACGGAAACGGATCGTTACGCAATTATCCTTCAAGGTGTCATGGTCTACCGTAATACAATACGGGGTACCGATCGCATCCTGACGGCGATAACGCTTACCAATAGAATCCTTCTCGTCGTATTGGCAACGGAAGTCGAAACGCAACATATTTATAATCTCCTCAGCTTTCTCGGGCAAGCCATCTTTCTTCACCAATGGCAATACGGCCAACTTGATCGGAGCCAAGGCTGCGGGCAACTTCAATACCACACGGCTCTCGCCATTCGCCAACGTCTCCTCGCAGTAAGAACCCGCCATGATGCTCAAGAACACACGGTCTACACCGATCGAGGTCTCGATTACATACGGAGTGTAACTCTGGTTCAACTCCGGATCGAAATATTGGATCTTTTTACCGGAAAACTTCTCATGCTGACTCAAGTCGAAGTTCGTACGGCTATGTATACCCTCCACTTCCTTAAATCCGAACGGCATCTCGAACTCGATATCCGTAGCCGCGTTAGCGTAGTGAGCCAACTTCTCATGATCGTGATAACGATACTTCTGATCTCCCAAGCCAAGAGCTTGATGCCATTTCAAGCGAGTAGACTTCCATTTCTTGAACCACTCGATCTCCTCACCCGGACGAACAAAGAATTGCATCTCCATTTGCTCGAACTCACGCATACGGAAGATAAACTGACGAGCCACGATCTCATTACGGAACGCCTTACCGATCTGGGCGATACCGAACGGGATCTTCATACGGCCAGTCTTCTGCACATTCAAGAAGTTCACGAAAATACCTTGAGCCGTCTCCGGACGAAGATAAATCTTAGTCGCTCCATCAGCGGTAGAACCCATATCCGTAGAGAACATCAAGTTAAACTGGCGAACCTCCGTCCAGTTACGAGTTCCGGAAATCGGGCAAACGATCTCGCAATCCAAGATCAATTGGCGAAGATCCTCGAAGTTAGACTCGTTCATCGCCTTACTATAACGCTCATGAATCTCATTCCATTTCGCTTGATGCTCCAATACACGAGGATTCGTCTCACGGAATTTAGCCTCATCGAAAGCGTCACCGAATTTCTTTGCGGCTTTCGCCACTTCCTTATTTATTTTCTCCTCGATCTTGCCCAAATGGTCCTCGATCAAAACGTCCGCACGGTAACGTTTCTTCGAGTCCTTGTTATCGATCAACGGATCATTAAAAGCGTCAACATGGCCGGAAGCTTTCCAGATAGTAGGGTGCATAAAAATAGCGGAATCAATACCCACTACATTCTCATGCAGCAAAGTCATGCTATCCCACCAATATTTCTTTATATTATTCTTTAACTCAACACCATACTGGCCATAATCGTATACCGCTCCCAAACCGTCATAAATCTCTGAGGAGGGAAATACGAAACCATACTCCTTACAGTGTGAAACTAATTTCTTAAATACATCTTCTTGTGCCATAATCTAATAATTTGCCAATTTTGTTAATATGCCAATGTGCCAATGATAAGTCCATCGGAGACCCGCCTGAGTGACACATTAGCACATGGTCTCCTTTATGCGGCTACAAAGTAAATGATTTTTTCCGTAACTATAGAAAGTTTTGTATATTTACGACGTAAATCGTTAGTGTTTGCGCAAACAGTATAATTTAAACAAGATAATACCATGAAATCAGAAGAAATCTCACGCCGCTCGTTCCTTAAGCGAGCGCTAGCCTTATCGGCAGTATCAGCCATCCCGTCGTTCTGGACACCCGCCCACGGACGTGTTCTACCTACTTCCCCGCTAATCAGCGCTAATGACCGGGTAAATATAGCGTTCATCGGCATCGGACAACGAGGGGGCGAGATCGCCAAGGAATTGTATAACACAGGTCTGTGTAACGTGGTAGCTCTCTGCGACGTGGACATGGGAGCCCCTCACACGCAAGAGATTATCAACATGTTCCCGAAAGCGGCCCGTTTTCAGGACTTCCGCACGATGTTCGACCGGATGGCGGACAAGATCGATGCCGTCAGCGTAGGCGTGCCGGATCATTCCCACTTCCCGATCACGATCGAGGCGATGGCGCACGGCAAACATGTATATGTAGAGAAACCGATGGCCCGCACGTTCCAAGAAATAGAGATCATGATGCGTGGAGCGAAGAAATACGGCGTTGTCACCCAAATGGGTAACCAAGGACATTCCGAGGCGAACTATTTCCAATTCAAGGCATGGAAAGAGGCCGGTATTATCAAGGATGTTACCGCCATTACCGCCCATATGAATAATCCGCGTCGCTGGCACGGATGGAACCCGAATATTAGGCATATGCCTATGGGAGAACCGGTTCCCGAGACGATGGATTGGGACACATGGATCGGCGTAGCTCAATATCATGATTACAACCATGACTACCATTTGGGACAATGGCGTTGTTGGTACGACTTCGGAATGGGTGTCTTAGGAGATTGGGGAGCGCATATTTTGGATACGGCACATGAATTCCTAGATTTAGGATTGCCTACAGAAATAAATCCGCTTTATTTGAAAGACCATAACCCGTTCTTCTTCCCGATGTCATCCACCCTTCTGTTTAAATTCCCGGAAAGAGGGAATATGCCGGCCGTGGATATCACTTGGTACGATGGACTGGACAATATCCCCGCCGTACCGGAAGGTTATGGTGTCTCGGAGCTCGACCCGAACATCCCGACCGTAGCCGGAGGGAAGATACAACCGGCGAAGTTGAACCCGGGCAAGGAAATCTACTCGAAAGAATTAACCTTCAAGGGTGGTTCTCATGGAAGTACCTTATCTATCATCCCGGATGAGAAAGCGAAAGAGATGGAATCCCGCTTACCGGAAGTGCCGAAAAGCCCGTCTAACCATTTCGCGAACTTCCTGTTAAGCTGTATGGGTAAGGAGAAAACCCGCTCACCGTTCTCGATCGCCGGCCCATTAAGTCAGGTATTCTGTCTCGGCGTATTAAGCCAGCGCTTGAACCGCAAGCTCGTCTTCGATCGTGACACGAAACAGATCACGAACGATCCGGAAGCGAATAAGATGCTGTGTGGTTTGCCGCCTCGCAAAGGATGGGAACAATATTATACCATTTAATTGAAACATGGAGAATTGAAAGTTATTCGTTCATCGCTTTAACTTTCAATTCTCCCATATAATTTACAAGCCCATTTGCTACAACATCTACAACTATCCCTGCAATCATCTGGTCTTAGGATACTTAATCCATGGTGGTAGATAAAAAACATCTACAATTATCTGGCTCTATCTACCACTATTTACTGCCATTTACCACTTTTCCTTCACCTAACACAACGATCCTCTACACTCACTATATAGCATTATCCGATCTCCTTTCAACATATATAAAATATTAGCATCTAGTTATTTGTAGTTTTTCAGACTAAAAAATAAAAGTTTGTCCATATGAAAACAAAAGTTTAATAAGCGGAAAACTTTTATTTCTCTATAGGGAAACTAAAGTTTCCTCAGTATGAAACTTTTGTTACCTCTAAGAGAAACCCACTTTTGCTTTTAATCCCGACGCTACGCTCTGCATTTTTTGTTATATTTATGGCAAATATAGAAAACCATAAGAACTAAAAGAATTTTCAAATTACCGGAGGAAAAGTACAAGGAGTGAGAACAACTACGGAAGGGGTCTTATTGTATAAGGGTATTTCATGAAGACCGGAAATCCGAACGAACAAGGATTGGACGAATAGGCCCCCTATACGAAGGAAAAAACATTCGTGATGACATTCCATATCGAATAAAGTCATCACGAACGCCTTCAAATATACTCATAGGACTCCGAGAAACTCGACTGGGAGCTAGAAGAAGCTAATTCTTCAGAGACTAATTGAAGCAGATTGCCATTCTGATCATAGGACTTCGTGATCCGACGAAGCTCTATGGATTCTTTTTCTGTTGGAAGGTCGGCATAAACCATGATCTCCATGTTCAATCCGTTCTCATTACGGTACTCGCTATATCGGAGAACCTCGGACGTTTCGGGATCACGAATCGTTTCTTTTGTCAACAACCCTGTCTCATCGTACTCATAGTCCGTATAAGTAAGCTTCCGGCCGAGTTCGTCGTACTCAACTTTCCGTTCCAGAAGATTATTCTTATAAGAAAAGACTGTCACCTTGCTCTTGCCAATAACCGGATATTCAGTAATCTCCTTTATTTTCCGGCCTTGTTCATCATACTTATAATGAAGCGTAGACAAATTATGATACGTCTGATCTAGGTTTCTGTTGAAGTAAACTTCTTTAGACAAAAAACCCCACTCGTCATAAACATATTCAACGTAGCCAATCAAGTATCCTTCTCCATCCTCCGTATTCAATGGATATAATACCTTGGAGATACGTCCCGACTCATCGTACACATATTCCTTCGCCAGACTCTGAGGAGAGGAAATACCCGCACCGTACCAAACTCGTGCCAATTTAGCTCCCTCCGGATAAACAACACTAGGACAAATCACCGGCTTAGCCTCATCTTGAAATGAGTCCTCGCTACACCCCAGAGTGCCCAGCAAGACAAAAAGCAGGATGATCCCACCTATCGGATTGATGATTCTCATAATATCTTATTTATTTAAGTTTCTATAAGTTATAGATGATCAAACAATCTCAAAAGCTGCGTATCTATTAAAAAAAGACACCGAATATTCGTCAGATTCGTATCCTATAAGTGATTTGCTGTTAAAGCTTGAACTTATACCCAACCGTCAGACTCATCGTATTGTAATTGGCACCGACACTTCTTACCTCATACAGAGAGAAATTATCGCCATCGATCTTATAGTTACCGCCCTCATCACCTAGAGAGAGATCATACCCCAGATTCATCACCCAGTTATTCACCTCTATACCAAAAGAAGTTGTCAATCCCCAATCAAAAGAATTCACGTCTCGAAATGGATGATCGGCGTTTTCAGCCTCATCACATCCCGAATGGCCATAACCATAACTATACCCTAGGCCAGTAGATTTGACATATTTACCAAGCGCCTGCGGCTCCTTCGAATACCCCATCGTAAACGAAGATCCCCAATTCGTATCATTCTTGACAGATACACCGGCATACATACCGACCGCTAAATGCATACGTACCTCTTTCGACACTTTCCATGAGAAATCAGCCATCACGGGCAATTGCAAAAAATGTTGCGTGATACCACCGGTCATCATCTCTTTCAAGACATACGTGGCAGACTCCGTCGTTCTCGGATAATCTCCCAACGAATACCCTCTATTCGCATAATATAAACCGGATTTCAATCCAATCCATCCCGGTTCAAACTGGTAAGATACACCAACGCCTACCTTAACCCCCGCACGCCAGCTAGAGCCCATTCCAACACGATTAACCGCGGCAAATCCACCCTCCGGAGTAATCCCCCAGCGTGATTGAGCGCTCACCATCAAGCCACTCAAAGCGCATAACACAAATAAAATCAGCTTCTTCATATCATATTCTTTTATATGTAAATATCAATTGTTATTGATAAGACAAAAGATTCTGAAAAACCCCTACCACCTAAATATTTATTTTATAAAATCTCTTTATTTAACGCAAACTCACTCTCGTAAAAGCCTCATTCTTATAAAAACTGCCGAATATTTGCTATATTTACACCCTGTTAGCAATTTGGCGTAATAGCGTTGTGTAGAAAGAACTGGATTTTATGAGACCGGAAGATAAAGAAGACGATTATATCGAGGATAAGGAAAACGAGGAAATTGAGGATATAAATAGTGATACCCAAGATAACGAGACTACGGAGGAAGAGGCGAATACCCATTCCGACTATAAAGTCCCGGGGAAAGGGGATACACGTGTCACGACCTATCATTTGTCTGGGATGTACCAAAACTGGTTCCTAGACTACGCTTCTTATGTGATCTTGGAACGGGCCGTTCCGCATATCAACGATGGACTGAAACCCGTACAACGACGTATCCTGCACTCCATGAGGAGGTTGGATGACGGGCGGTATAACAAGGTCGCAAATATCGTAGGTCATACGATGCAGTTCCACCCTCACGGAGACGCCTCTATCGGAGATGCCTTGGTGCAATTGGGACAAAAAGATCTGTTGATCGATTGCCAAGGAAACTGGGGTAATATCCTGACGGGAGACGGAGCCGCCGCTCCTCGTTATATAGAGGCTCGCCTTTCCAAGTTTGCCTTGGAGACCGTATTCAATCCCAAGACAACCCTTTGGCAGCTTTCTTACGACGGGCGTAATAAGGAACCGGTTACCTTACCGGTAAAATTCCCTTTATTGCTGGCACAGGGCGTGGAAGGTATCGCCGTAGGCCTGTCTTCCAAGATACTCCCTCATAATTTCAATGAGTTATTAGATGCTTCCATCGCCTATCTACGGGGAGAGGAATTCGCGTTATACCCGGATTTCCAGACAGGAGGCTCTATCGACATAGCCAAATATAATGATGGAGAACGGGGTGGATCGGTGAAAGTCCGTGCAAAAATCGGCAAGCTCGATAATAAGACATTGGTGATCTCGGAGATCCCGTATGGAAAAACAACCTCTACCGTGATCGAGTCCATCCTAAAAGCGAACGATAAAGGAAAGATCAAGATCAAGAAGGTAGACGATAATACCGCCAAGGATGTAGAGATCTTGGTGCATCTCGCTCCGGGGGTCTCTTCAGACAAGACCATCGATGCTTTATACGCCTTTACGGATTGTGAGATCAGTATCTCCCCGAACTGTTGCGTGATCAAGGAGGACAAGCCGCATTTCCTTACGGTCAGCGATGTGCTTCGCCACTCTACGGATCGTACGCTGGAGCTTTTACGGGAAGAGCTCAAGATCCAGAAACAAGAGCAGGAGGAGGCCCTGTTCTTCGCCTCCCTTGAAAAGATATTTATCGAGGAACGTATTTATAAAGACCCGGAATTCGAGAACGCCAAGAACATGGACGAGGCGATATCCCATATCGACCTTCGTTTAGAGCCGTTCAAGCCCCGATTTATCCGTGAGGTTACCCGGGACGATATCCTGAAACTCATGGAGATCAAGATGGGACGTATCTTAAAGTTCAACTCCGACAAGAGTAACGAGTTCATTGCCCAGACCTTGGAACAAATCGCCAAGATCAACGATAAGCTGGAACATATCGTCGACTATACCATCGATTGGTTTACCATGCTGAAAGAGAAATACGGCAAGGCTTACCCTCGCCATACCGTGATACGCAATTTCGACACGATCGAGGCGACCAAGGTCGTAGAGGCGAACGAGAAATTGTATATCAACCGTCAAGAAGGTTTCATCGGTATGGGACTGAAAAAGGACGAGTTCATATGTAACTGCTCGGATATAGACGATGTCATCATCTTCTATCGCAACGGTACTTATAAGATCGTCAAGGTAGCGGATAAGATCTTTATCGGTAAGGATATTCTATATGTCAACGTATTTAAGCGCAATGACAACCGGACGATTTACAACGTTATATACCGGGACGGTAAGTTCGGATATAATTACATCAAACGCTTCGCTGTCACGGGCGCTACACGCGACCGGGAATACGACCTGACCAAAGGAACGGAAAACTCCCGTGTCCTTTACTTCAGCGCGAACCCGAACGGAGAGGCGGAGACCGTCAAGGTAATCCTGAAACCCAAACCCCGGCAGAAACTACTCGTCTTCGAGAAGAACTTCAGCGAGATAGCCATTAAGGGACGGGGCTCTCAAGGTAATATCCTGACGAAAGCGGAAGTGCACAAGATCAGCCTCAAGCAGAAAGGCTCTTCCACCTTGGGAGGCCGGGAAGTATGGTTCGACTGGGACGTACTCCGGTTAAATTACGATGGGCGGGGAGAAGAGCTAGGCGAGTTCCACAGCAACGACCAGATATTGGTGATCCTGCCGAACGGCGATTTCTACGCCACGAATTTCGACCTTAGCAATCACTACGAGTCCAATATCATGGTCATCGAGAAATACGAGCCGAGCAAGATATGGACTGCCGTATTATACGACGCAGATCAGAAATATTATTATATCAAACGATTCCTGCTGGAGGTAAACACCCGGAAGCAGAATTTCCTAGGAGAGAATCCGAAGAACCGCCTGATGTTGCTTACGGATGAGGTCTACCCGCGTATCGAGGTGATCTTCGGAGGCCATGACGCCTTCCGGGAGGCTCTCGTCCTCGATGCCGACGAATTTATCGCGGTGAAAGGCTTCAAAGCCAAAGGTAAACGAATCTCTACATTTGAGGTCGAGACAATCAATGAGCTGGAACCGAATCGCTTCGTCCCTTCCGAAAACGCATCGGAATCAGACGATACCGAAGGCAATGAGGAGGGAAACGACACTGACGACGGGCAGAGTACCACGGATATTATCGATGAAATTACGGGACAGATGAAATTGTTTGACGAATAACCTATGAAAGCTATCACCTGTTTGATTGGTTTGTTCCTGCTGTTTCTCGCGTCACCGGCCAAGGCCCAGTCCGATGGAGACGAGATCCCTTGGTCTATCAACAGCGGGACCATGGTCGGTATAGGAAGCTACAACCTAATGGACACCTATTTATCTCCCAGCATGGAAGATAAGAAATATACAGGCCCCGGATTACGGGTAATGAATGAACGGATGAAGAGGGTCCGGCTGGCAAACTATCGGGTATCCAGACAGCAAATCATAAGCGTCGATCTGGCTACCACGGATAATGCCGCCTCTACCGCTACGGATTTCGCAGGCTTTATCGATTATACGTTGGGTTACCATTATCATTTGCCCACGCTATTGCCGGATCTAAAGCTTCTGGCGGGTGGTGCCGTGCATGGCATGGGTGGTTTTATATACAATACCCGTAACGGAAATAACCCGGCCTCGGCGAAAGCGGATATCGATTTGAACATCTCTGCCATGGCGATCTATAAGTTACGCGTCAAGGAATATCCCATGACGCTACGCTACCAGTTCACGATCCCCTTCGCCGGTGTTTTATTCTCCCCCCATTACGGGCAATCGTATTACGAGATCTTCAACCTAGGGAATGCCTCGGGAGTGGTGCAATTCAATTCCTTCCATAATAAATTCGCCATGAAGAACTTTTTCACGGTAGATTTCCCGGTTTGTAATTTTACGATACGGGCAGGTTACCTAAACAGCTCTTACCGTACAGATGTCAATGGGATACAGTCTCATATAATCTCTCACTCTTTTATGATCGGCCTCGTGAAAGAATTTATCTCTTTCGGAGGAAAACGCCTAAAGAATACCCAGCGGTTCAGAAGCGCTTATTATTAAAAGGAAATCAAATGAAACGATACCTTATATATATATGTATATCTCTCGGATTCCTGTTTACCGGATGTGAGAAATCGGACGAATACGTGGCCTCCCCACAGGAGAACTTTGAGGCGCTTTGGAAAATATTGGATGAGAATTACTGCTTCTTCGAATACAAGGACATTGATTGGAACGAGGTTCACGACCGTTATAAGACGCAGATAAGCGATACGATGAACCAATACGTCCTATTTGACGTATTAGGCGATATGCTAAACGAGCTGAAAGACGGGCATACCAATTTGATATCCACCTTCAATATGTCCCGCTATTGGGATTGGTACCTCGATTATCCGAATAATTTCGACTCGGACATACAAGAGAATTATCTCGGAAGGAACTACTCGATCGCCGGAGGACTTAAATACACGACATTGAGTGACGGGCAGATCGGGTATATTTACTACGGTAGCTTTTCCAGTTCGGCCGGCGAAAGCGGTTTGGATCACATATTCTATCAATTCAAGGATTGCAAAGGTTTGATCTTCGATATTCGGGATAATGGCGGTGGCATGTTATCAAACGCCGATCGCATCGCTTCCCGTTTCTTGGAGGAAAAGATACTGACCGGCTATATCCAACATAAGACGGGTAAAGGGCACGATGACTTTTCCGAACCTTATCCCCTTTATCTCTCACCTTCCGAGCGTATCCGCTGGTTACGCCCTGTCGTGGTCTTAACGAATCGTCATTGCTACAGCGCCGCCAACGATTTCGTGCAGAAAGTACGCATGATGCCTTATGTAACGACGATGGGAGATCGCACCGGAGGCGGTAGTGGCTTCCCCTTTAACTCCGAGTTGCCCAACGGCTGGGGTGTCCGTTTCTCCGCGTCTCCCATGCTAGATGTAAACAAACAGCATACGGAATTCGGTATCGATCCTACATATAAGGTTTCTATGACCCAAGAAGATATCGAGAAAGGTAAAGATACGATTATCGAGGCGGCGATCACCCACCTCTTGTCCGAGACCGAGAAGAAATAAGGTTTCGCTAAAAAAACAACGCAAATATTTGCAAGTTTATAAAAAAGCATTACCTTTGCACACGATTCCAATGCGGCTGTGGTGTAATTGGTAGCCACGTCAGACTTAGGATCTGATGCTTCACGGCGTGGGGGTTCGAGTCCCTTCAGCCGCACAAATCCAGAAATCCTTGTAAGTTCGCTTACAAGGATTTTTTAGTATGGATAAACCTCCTCCATATATACAAGCACTGTGCAGATCAAGGATTACAAACAATATCCAAATTGTTAATTTTAGAAGATTTTGCGCATATTCTGTATAGTTTCAAATTCAAAAACATTTTTTACACCGGACTGGCATGTTGTTTAACACAAGTTATACTCAAAACCCTTGACAAAGGGGCTTTACAAGCTTATCTTTGCATTGTGGTTTTTTCATAATAGTATTAGATTTAAGGTTAACAAAGTTTGGTTAGGGCTTGTCGTGAGACAGGCTTTAATTATTTATAGGGGTTTCATTCGTTTATAGATGCTTCCCGGCATCGATTTTATCTTTCCATCCAATTCCAACTCAAAGAGCAGAGAAGATAATTGATGTACCGGAAGATTCAAGGCTACGGACAATTCATTGATATGAGATTCCTTTCGCATTTCCAAGAACGACAAGATCCGTTCACTCTCCTCGTTCTCAGGAAATAATAATTGGGTTTGGACCGGTAACGCGTCCGTCTTTTGAGCGACATCCCAACGCATCGCCATGATTAAATCGTCAGCGCAAGTGATCAAGCCTCCTTTATTCTGCCGGATTAAGCTATTACATCCCTTAGAGTTGATATCCGTTACCCGGCCCGGAAAGGCATAGACATCCCGGCCATACGAGAAAGCGATATCCGCCGTGATCAAAGAGCCTCCTTTCTCCGCCGATTCAATAACGATCGTGGCATCCGCCAGACCGGCTACGATCCGGTTTCGCCGGATAAAGTTCTGCCGATCCGGATTCGTCCCGCTAGGAAAGTCGGTCAATAAACCTCCCCGCTCCAACATCTCGACCGCCGTAGAGCGATGCACGGGAGGATAGATACGATCCAAACCATGCGCCAATACGCCCACCGTGGGCAATTGGTTCTTCAACGCATTCCGATGAGCGCAAATATCGATGCCATACGCGAGTCCGCTAACGACCAATAGATCCGGGAAAATCACGGATAAATCCCGCAATAAACGCTCGGTCACTTCCTGTCCATAAGTGGAGGCCCTACGAGTACCCACAACGCTGATGATATGGGCGGCGTTTAAATCCGCGTTCCCCTTGAAATAAAATAAAACCGGAGCGTCCGGGCATTCCCGCAGACGTTCCGGATAATTCATATCTTTCAAGAAATAGATAGAGATACCGTTCTTTTGGGCAAAAGCCAATTCTTTCTCTGCCCGTAAGAGCACATCCGCCCGCTTAATCTCGGTGATAATCGAATCGCCGATACCCGGTATCTTCTCTAGCGACTGGCGCTTTTCCGTAAACACGGCCTCCGCATCTCCCAACGCTTCCAGAAGATGGCGGGCTAGGATATCTCCCACCCCATTAATCATAGTAAGGCCAATTTGGTAAATCTGTTTGTCTGTCATTTATGCTTGTTTTGATTCTATTCGCTTTAGCATCTCATCGAAATATTCTCCTCTGGTTAATTTGCCATTCTCTACGACAACGGATTCCACGACTCCTTTAGTAGCCAGCGCCCCATCGGATTCCCGGTAAATATCTTGCTCGAACACCAGTTTCACCCCTTTCTTATATACATTCAGGCAAGAAGTATACCGATCGCCGCTCCGCAAGGAGTTCTTGAACTGGATATCCACACGGGCCACAAAAGCATCGATGCCCTTCTCATGCATGGCGCCGAAGTTCTCACCCAACGACTCTAGAAACTCATGCCGGGTATGCTCCATATAATGCTGGTAATTGGAGTTATTCACCACGCCTTGCAAATCGCACTCATAATCGCGAACCTTGTCTGTCAGTTTAAAAATATATTCCTTCATTATCGTAGTTCTTTTTCGATTTGTACTTTCTCCATTTTATAAAGACGATCGGACGGGCGGATCTTCTCGGACATCTTTATCGAGAAGCGTTCCCCTTTCACGGTCTCCTCCACCGGTTTCAGGTCTACCCGGATCTCATCGACGGTCTGCATAACGGCTCCGGTCGTGGGACCTGTTACCAAGATCTCATCGCCTACTCTCAAGGAACCGGACTCCATCTCAAACTCGGCGACACCGATTCCGCTGAAGTATTTGATACCCCGTGCCACGTACACTTTCTTACGGGTAGCACCGGAGCCATATTTACTGCTCCATTCACCCAATCGTTGTCCCAGATAGTAGCCATCCCAGAAACCGCGATTAAAGACCCTGCGCAGACGCTCGTCCCAAACCGCTACCTTCTCCTCATCGAAGGTACCTTCGCAATAGGCCTTGATCGCCTCTTTATAACATTCGGTCACGAGACGCACATACTCCGGCCCGCGGGCACGCCCCTCCAGCTTGAACACACGTACGCCGGCATCCATCATCTTATTCATGAAATGAATCGTCTTCAAGTCTTTCGGCGACATGATATACTGATTCTCCACATCCAGCTCGATCTGGCTATCCTTGTCATGCACCGTATAGGCACGACGACAAATTTGCATGCAAGCCCCCCGGTTGGCGGAAGCGTTCATCTCATGCAAACTCAAATAGCATTTACCGGACACGGCCATGCACAAAGCCCCGTGAGCGAACATCTCTATGCGGATCAATTCCCCTTTCGGGCCTTTGATCTGCTGCTTCACGATCTCCTGATAAATCTCATGCACCTGCTTTAAGTTCAATTCGCGAGCCAATACGACCACATCGGCGAAGCGGGCGTAAAACTTCAACGCCTCCACGTTCGAGATATTCAACTGCGTGGATAAGTGCACCTCTTGCCCGATGCTATTCGCGTAATTCATAGCGGCCACATCGGCGGCGATAATGGCGGAGACACCCGCATCCTTAGCGGCGTCTATGATCTCCCTCATCAACGGAAGATCCTCACCATAAATAACCGTATTAACCGTGAGATAACTCTTGATACCATGTTCCCCGCAAATAGCGACGATCTTGCGCAAATCCTCCGTCGTGAAATTATTCGACGAGCGAGAACGCATATTCAATCCTTCGATACCGAAATAAATGGAGTCGGCCCCTCCTTGTATAGCAGCCATCAACGATTCATAGGAACCGACAGGCGCCATTATTTCAAAATCCTTCTCTTTCAAGGTTATATATTTTAATATTACGGTAGCAAAGGTACGAATAATATTTGAGAAGATTTCTTATAAGCACAAACCCTCCATCCCATCATGAAAGAATAGTTCCAGTTGGAGAAGCACAAGATCCTAAATAAAGCGGGGCAATCCGAACTCTATCAATATATCATAAATGATCCGGATTATTAAAAACACCTGTTCCATCCACCGATCATCTTACGAGATGTAAAAATTATTCCCCAAAAAGAAGTACTTTTGTAATCTCTATTTAGTTAGCAAACAGAAGGTATGAAGATTGGTTCAATAGATTTAGGGGAGCGTCCGGTATTCTTGGCGCCTATGGAGGACGTGACGGATATCTCGTTTCGTTTGATGTGCAAACGCTTCGGGGCGGACATGGTATATACGGAGTTCGTATCGAGCGACGCGTTGATCCGCAGTGTGAACAAAACACAGCAAAAACTAAATGTCTCCGATGATGAACGTCCGGTCGCTATCCAGATTTACGGCAAGGACGTAGCCTCGATGGTAGAGGCCGCACGTATTTGCGAGGAAGCTCGTCCGGATATTTTAGATATAAACTTTGGTTGCCCCGTAAAGAAAGTAGCGGGCAAGGGAGCCGGGGCCGGCATGCTACGCAATATCCCGTTGATGCTGGAGATCACGAGAGAGGTGGTGAAAGCCGTGAACATCCCCGTCACCGTGAAAACCCGTTTGGGATGGGATGCCGACAACCGCGTTATCGTGGATCTGGCCGAGCAACTACAGGATTGCGGTATCGCCGCCCTCTCCATCCACGGACGTACACGGGCGCAAATGTACACGGGCGAGGCGGATTGGACCTTGATCGGTGCCGTAAAAAATAACCCTCGCATGCAAATCCCTATCATCGGGAATGGCGACGTGACTTCCGCCGAGATATGCAAGCAGCGTTTCGAGGACTATGGCGTAGACGCCGTAATGATCGGTAGGGCTAGCATAGGCCGCCCTTGGATCTTCCGGGAGGTAAAACACTATCTTACGACCGGGGAATTATTGCCGCAAGAGCCTTTCTCTTGGTATCTGGATATCCTAAAAAAACAAGTGGAGCAAAGCGTGGAACGATTGGACGAACGTAGGGGAATCTTACATATTCGTCGTCATCTGGCAGCTACTCCGCTCTTCAAAGGTATTACCGATTTCAAGCAAACACGGATCGCCATGCTACGTGCGGAGACTGTTAACGAATTATTCGAAATTATGAATAATATTCCTAAAAAGTACGGAATTTCAGAATAACAAGCTTGATATATATCAAATTGAAACCCATTTGCGATATTTTTACAATAAAATGTTACAAATACTATTGACGCATATTATAAAACCCTTTATATTTGCATCGAGTTTTTTTCATAGTATTTTAGATCTAAGGTTAACAAGTCTTTGCAAGGGGGGAATCGTGAGATTGTTTCATTGAGGAGCAAAAAAAGCCGCATCCATATTGGGACTAGCGGCTTTTTTGTTTTTCCGGACTCTATATCCTAAATCAAGAAACTTATCGTATCTTTGTCAATAGGTCACATTAAATATTTGGCACTATGAACCAGACTATTTATCCCATCGGTATACAGAACTTCGAGAAGATTCGTAAGGACGGCTATCTCTACGTCGACAAGACCGCTTTGGTTTATCAATTGGCGAATACCGGAAGTTACTACTTCCTCAGCCGTCCCCGACGCTTCGGGAAAAGCCTGTTACTCTCTACTCTGGAAGCCTATTTCCAAGGGAAGAAAGAGCTATTCGAAGGATTGGCGATCGCGAATCTGGAGAAAGAGTGGATGGAGTATCCCATCCTGCATCTGGATTTGAATGCCGAGAAATACTCAGACGCAGGCGCCTTGGAAAGCATACTACGGCGTTTCTTGAATCTTTGGGAAGACCGGTGGGGGAAGGATGACAGGGAGACCACACCTTCCGATCGTTTCACCGGTGTGATACGCCGAGCTTATGAGAAAACAGGACGAAGAGTTGTCGTGCTGGTAGACGAGTACGACAAGCCTTTACTCCAAGCCCTAGAGAACGCAGAGCTTCAAGAGGCATATCGTGCGATATTAAAGGCGTTCTACGGTGTGTTGAAAACCATGGACGGATATATCCGGCTGGCATTTCTAACTGGTGTCACGAAGTTCGGGAAAGTGAGCGTATTCAGCGACCTAAATAACTTGGACGATATATCTATGCGAGAGCCATACGCCGCGATTTGCGGGATTACGGAAGCAGAGTTACTAACTTATTTCGACGGAGATATCCATAAACTGGCCTCCTCCCTCGAACTGACCTATGATGAAACACGCTCCTTGCTGAAAAAGCGTTACGACGGCTATCATTTCGTAGCCAACGTACCGGGTATCTATAACCCTTTCAGCCTGCTGAATACCTTTAAATATATGCGGCCTGAGGATTATTGGTTCGAGACCGGAACACCTTCTTATTTAGTAGAGTTACTCAAGCACACCCATTACGACCTCTATGAGCTGGCAAATACCGAAACCGATGCCGATGTGCTGAATAGTATCGACTCAACCTCTAGCAATCCTGTCCCTGTCATTTACCAAAGCGGCTACCTTACGATCAAGGATTATGATTCTCGCTTTGGTATCTATAAACTAGGATTTCCCAATTTAGAGGTAGAAGAAGGCTTTGTCAAATACCTGCTTCCTTTCTACACCAGTGTTAGCGCCCCAAAGACTCCTTTCGAAATCGGGCGTTTTGTCCGGGAGGTGGAGAATGGTGATTACGACGCTTTCTTCCGTCGCTTGCAAAGCTTCTTCGCCGACACCCCTTACGAGGTGATCGCCGGCCAAAAGCCGGAACGAGACACGGAGTTGCATTACCAAAATGTACTTTTCATTGTCTTCCGACTGATCGGGCTTTACGCCAAGGTGGAATACCACACCTCAAACGGTCGTATCGACCTCGTCGTACAGACCGATCGTTACATATACATCATGGAGTTTAAGTTGAATGGCTCCGCGGAAGATGCCCTGCGGCAAATCGACGAGAAACGATACGCCCTGCCTTTCGCCAACGATGGACGCAAGGTTTTCAAGATCGGTGTAAACTTTTCTTCCGAGACACGAAACATTGAGCGGTGGGTGGTGGAATAAAAAAGCCTATGTTTTCGCACACACGCTATACATTATTCGAAATAAACCCTTACATTTGCGAAAAACATAATACTATACCACCATGAGTAAGAAAGTCATAACTTTCGGAGAGATCATGCTTAGGCTGGCTACTCCGGACTATTTACGCTTTTGCCAAGCCAATCAGTTCAACGCTACTTTCGGCGGAGGGGAAGCGAATGTCGCCGCCTCACTCGCCAACTATGGCATAGAGACTGAGTTTGTAACCCGTTTACCCCAAAATGACATCGCCCGTGCCTGCGTTATGGAATTACGCAAACAGGGTATCGGAACTTCCAAGATCATTTACGGAGGGGAACGGTTAGGCATTTATTTTCTGGAGACCGGAGCGGTCGCTCGTGCCAGCAAGGTGGTATATGACCGGGCTCATTCTTCCATCGCCGAGATCCGACCGGGGATGATCGATTGGGACGAGGTATTCAAGGATGCCTCTTGGTTTCACTGGACAGGTATCACGCCAGCCATATCCGAAGGTGCCGCCAACGTATGCTTGGAAGCGATACAGGCGGCAAACCGATTGGGCATCACGGTATCCTGCGACCTCAACTACCGGAAAAATCTCTGGAAATACGGTAAGACAGCCCATGAGGTCATGCCGGAACTAGTAGCCGGATGCGATATCATCCTAGGAAACGAGGAAGATGCCGAGAAAGTCTTCGGTATCAAGCCCGAAGGTTTCGACGCCGCCGCCACGGAAGGCGAGGTACACGCCGCTTCTTTCCAGTCGGTATGTACCCAATTAATGGCTCACTTCCCACGTGCCCGGAAAGTTATCATCACGCTAAGAGGCTCCATCAATGCCAATCATAACACATGGGGCGGAGTGCTATACGCCGACAACCGGTTGTACGAATCCCGCCGGTATGACATCACCCATATCGTAGATCGTGTAGGTGGAGGCGATTCTTTTATGGGAGGTCTTATTTACGGTTTGCTCTCCTACCCCGGTGACGACCAGAAAGCCTTGGACTTCGCGGTAGCGGCTTCCTGCCTGAAACACACGATCTACGGAGACTTCAACCAAGTAACCGTAGAGGAAGTAGAAAAACTCATGTCCGGCGACACCTCCGGCCGTGTCTCCCGCTAATTTTCAATTCTCAATTTTCAATTTTTAATTCCCAATATGGCTCGATTCAATAAAATACAAACATTACAGGCTATCATCCAAACCGGAATGGTGCCCGTCTATTATAATAAAGAGGTAGAGATCGCAAAACAAGTTGTAAAAGCCTGTTACGAGGGAGGCGTCAGAGCCTTCGAGTTTACTAACCGGGGAGATTTCGCCCACGAGGTATTTGGCGAGCTGGTAAAATACGCCGCCAAGGAATGTCCGGAATTAGTATTGGGCGTAGGTTCTATCGTAGACCCGGCCACAGCCGCCTTATTCATACAGCTAGGGGCAAACTTCGTAGTCGGCCCGCTGTTTAACCCGGAGATAGCGAAGATATGTAACCGTCGCCTCATCCCTTATACGCCCGGCTGCGGTTCCGTATCCGAGATCGGCTTTGCCCAAGAAACAGGTTGCGACCTTTGCAAGATATTCCCCGCCGGAAATGTAGGAGGTCCCTCATTTGTCAAGAACATAAAGGCCCCCATGCCATGGACCCTAATCATGGCTACCGGTGCCGTGGAGCCGACAGAGGAGAATCTATCCGCTTGGTTCAAGGCCGGCGTGACCTGCGTAGGAATGGGATCCAAACTCTTCCCCAAAGAAGCGATAGCGGGAAACGATTGGCAATCCATTACAGATTTATGCCGCGACGCCTTATCTATCATTCAAAAGTATCGCCAAGTATGAAAAACTTTTTAGATCAAGATTTCTTGCTCCAAACCGACACGGCCCGTGAGTTATATCACGAGCATGCGGCGAAGATGCCCATCATTGATTACCATTGCCATCTGGATCCCCGGCAAATAGCGGAGAATCATCAATTCGAGGATCTTACGGAGATATGGCTGGGCGGAGACCATTACAAATGGCGGGCGATGAGAGCGAACGGTATTCCCGAAGAATATATCACCGGAGATAAGCCCCCTTACGAGAAATTCCTTAAATGGGCAGAGACGATGCCTTACACGATGCGAAACCCGCTTTATCATTGGACACATCTGGAACTTAGCCGTATATTCGGAATCCATAAAGTCTTGAATCCGGCTTCCGCCGAGGAAATCTACGCAACTTGTACGGATAAACTGCGTACTCCCGAATATCGTGCGCAAGCCATCATGAAACGGATGAACGTAGAGGTTGTTTGTACGACCGACGATCCTATAGACTCATTGGAATTCCATCAAAAAATACGTTCAAGCGGATGCCACACCCGTGTATATCCGGCATGGCGACCGGACAAGGTACTCGCTATCGATAATTTCAAGGCGCTAAATGACTATTTGTCCAAGCTGGAGGCCGCCGCCGATAAGACCATCCTCACCTACAAGCATTTATTGGAGGCATTACAAAAGCGGCATGATTTCTTCGCCGCCCAAGGGTGCCGGTTATCGGACCACGGGTTGGATACTTTCTATGCCGAACCTTATACCGAGCAGGAGATTGAGGTGATTTTCCTCAAGGCTCGTATGGGTAAATCGCTCACGGAGCAGGAAGTTCGCAAATACCGTTCGGCATTGCTATACGAATTGGCGGCGATGGATGCCCGGAGTGGATGGGTACAACAATTCCATATCGGCGCTAACCGAAATAATAACAAACGGATGTTCAAGTTATTAGGACCGGACACGGGTTTCGACGCTATCGACGATCAGCCGATCTCCGTATCCATGAACCGCTTTTTCAGTCGTTTAGATCAAGAAGGGCTGTTAGCGAAAACGATCGTTTACAACCTGAACCCCCGCGACACCGAGTTGATGGTAGCCAATGCCTACAATTTCAACGACGGCAGTGTACCCGGGAAGATGCAATATGGAGCGGCTTGGTGGTTCCTCGATCAGATCAAAGGTATGGAAGATCAATTAAATGCGCTTTCCAGCCTCGGTCTTTTAAGCCGTTTCGTCGGTATGCTGACAGATTCCCGTAGCTTCCTGTCATATCCCCGTCATGAGTATTTCCGCCGGATCCTTTGTAATATGCTAGGCAATGAGATAGAGAAAGGCTTATTGCCTGCCTCCGAGCTTTCCTTCATTGGACAGATGGTGGAGGACATCAGTTACAACAACGCTAAACGATACTTTGATTTCTGATTACTGCAACCCGCATTGCAGTGTTACTGCACGCCTGTCGCAGTAACACTGCACGTGCGTTGCAGTAAGGCTGCAACAGCTTTGCAACATTTTATTCACAAACGCTTCATAAGACCTTCCACTATACTCGCACATATTACGCCTACTTTTGCGGCAGATTTAGATAAACACTAAAATACGCAAACATGAAACAACGGCTTTATGATTTCATCCCTGTCAAGCATCTATGCGTAGGGATGTCTTTATGTGGCATAGTGGCAGGTACCCAAACCGCTCAAGCTTCTCCCGTCTTCGGGCAATCATCGGGCTTAGAACATCTGAGTCCCAGCATCTACCAACAAAGTACGAAACAGATTTCCGGTATCGTCAAAGACCAGGCGGGGATTCCCGTAATTGGCGCGAACGTGATCGTAAAAGGGACGACAAACGGAGTAATCACCGGGCTCGATGGAGATTTCCTACTGGAAGTTCCGGAAAACGCTACCTTAGAGATCAGTTATATCGGTTATATGACGCAAAGTATCCCGATAAACGGGAAAACGACCTTCAACATCATCCTAGAAGAAGATACGCAGAAATTGGATGAGGTAGTCGTACTCGGTTATGGAGCGGGGCAACGCAAACAAGATCTCTCCGCTTCCGTGGGCGTGCTGAACAACACGGAAGACTTGGTGGCCCGTCCGGTTACCTCTACCGAAAGTATGTTGCAAGGGCAGTTAGCGGGTGTTACCGTACAAGCGAACGGTGGAGACCCGACGGCTACACCCTCGATCGTGATTCGTGGACAGGGCTCACAGAATGGCGATAACGTATTATGGGTTGTTGACGGTGTTCCCGGCGCACCCATCGCCTCTATGAATGATATCGAGACGATTGTCGTCTTAAAAGATGCTGCCTCTGCCGCTATCTATGGAGCGCAATCCGGAGCCGGCGGTGTTATCTTGGTAACCACCAAGAAGGCGAAAGAGGGCAAGACCTCGTTGAGCTATGACGCGACTTTCGGTGTTCGTAAAGCTAGCAACGTAATCGAGCCGTTAAATGCGGAAGAGCAACTCGAGATGCGAAAACTGTCTTACGCAAACGCGGGGCTTACATTGCCGACCGGTTGGGATTTGACCAAGAACCCATGGGTAGGTACCACACGTACCAACTGGATGGACGAGATCTTCCGCACCGCTTTCTACCAACGCCATAACGTAGCCTTGAATGTTGGTTCCGAGAATGCCTCCAACCGTGTTTCATTTGCTTACGATAATGATGAAGGTGTATTGATCAATACTTTCAACAAGAACCTTTCACTTCGTTACAACGGTAAATTCAAATTGAATAAATGGGTGACTATCACCGAAGACGTGGTTTGGAAAAACAACGAAAGCCGTTCAAAAGATACCGACAGTGGTTATACGGGAGTTGTTGCGGCGGCTATGTATATGCCTGCCAGCGCTACGGTTTACAATCCGCTGGATGGCACTTACGGTGGAACAACGACCGAAGACCCGGATTACATCGCCAAATATGGCTCCAACTTCGCAGATATCCATGGAGACGCTGTCAATCCGGTTCGCTTGCTGGAAGCGGAAAACCGCTATGACCGAACCAGCGACATCTGGAGTACGACCAGTCTGGAACTAGCTAATATCGTTACCGGCTTGAAGTTCACGAGCCGTTTCACTTACAACCTGAAGAATAATCTATATAAGAACTTCAGCCCGATCCGTGACGAGGTGGGAAAACCCTCCTTGACAAATAATCTGGATGAAACGACTTACCGTGCAGACGCATGGAAAACGGAAAACACATTGACTTACGACAATACGTTTAATGACATGCACACCGTGGGTGTCTTACTATCCACTACGGCCGATCATTACAGCAAGCGAGGATTAGAGGTTAATGGAAAAGATTTATCTGACGAATCCGCTTATTTACAATATCTATCCTATGCGAATTCCGTTTCCGCAACCGATTATTTGACCGGTCCTGACGCAAACGTATCCTTGATCGCCCGTCTGGCTTATTCCTTCAACGATCGTTACTTCGTTACAGCCTCTTGGCGTCGTGATTACGCAGGCCGTCTACCTAAAGATAATAACTATGGCGACTTCCCTGCCGTAACAGCCGGATGGAAAATCTCTAATGAATCTTTCTTCCCGAAGAGCGAGACACTGAATTTATTGAAGATCCGTGCTTCTTGGGGACGTGTCGGTAATCTAGGATCTATCGGTTATAATTACAAATCAGCTTTATTAGGTAAGAATTATTGGTCGGAGCAGGCACAGTACGGCGTAGAATCGAACAAGATTTGGGGAAACTTCGTCTATAACTCTACCGCATTAAATCCCAACTTAACATGGGAAACTTCCGAGCAATGGGACTTAGGTCTAGATGTGAACATGTTCGACAATCGCTTGAGCATGGCATTCGACTATTTCGACAAACGCACGTTCAACTTGATCCAGTCGCAAACGATGAACTGGCCGGGAACGATCGGTATCGATGCCATGTTAGTCAATCAAGGTGAAGTCCGCAACCGAGGTTTTGAGGCGCAAATCAATTGGAACCAACAGGTAAATAAAGATTGGTCGTACTTCGTTTCCGGAAACTTCTCTTATCTAAAGAACTGGGTTTCTGATATTGGGGTAAAGAACTCAGACGGAACCCCGGGTGTCTGGACAGGTATCACCAAGGACAATGCCTATTTCGATGGAAGTTATCGTAACCTTCCATATATGTATCAAACAGCCGAAGGAGAACCGCTGGCCTCTTTCTATCTGATCAAGACTGACGGCATTTTTCAAAGCGACGCAGAGGCAGCCGCTTATGTAAACAAAGACGGAAAACGAATCCAACCGGACGCTGTAGCCGGCGATTTGAAATTCGTCGATGCCAATGGTGATGGAGTCATCAATGATGAAGACCGTCAATACTGCGGTAGCGCTACACCTAAAACTACATTCTCATTCTCCGGAGGATTCACTTGGAAGAAGCTTTCCGTAAGCGCTATGTTCCAAGGCGTAGGTGGAGCACAAGCTTTATATGTAGGTAAATATATGGCCTTAAGTGATGTAGAAGGAAACTTCAACCGCTCAAAAGAGATCATGAACGCTTGGAGTCCGTCGAATACAGGGTCGAATATTCCACGCTTATCGAAAAACGACCCGAATAGCAACTTTAGCACACCGTCTGATTGGTATCTGGAGAATGCTTCTTACTTGCGTTTGAAGAACTTCACCGTATCCTATGACTTGAGTGATGTTATCAGGAAATGCGCTCACCTGCAAGAACGCAACAGCATGATGTCGGTTTACCTTAGCGGTGAGAACCTCTGCACGATCACGAACTACTCAGGAATGGACCCGGAAACCGGCGGTTGGGATGCCTTGAAGTATCCGGTTTCACGCGTATTCTCTGTCGGAGTCAAATTGACATACTAATCGGGTGTTTTAAAAGATATTCATATTAACAAAGGATCAAAATGAAAAGATATATTACAGTATTAGCATTATCCGCATTGGTTTGTAGTTCTTGTAGCGACTTCCTCGACGTTCAGCCGGAAGGAAACGCAACTACAACCTCCTATTTCTTGAATGATCAACAGGCCATTGATGCCATTGACGGATTATATGAAAGATTCCATCAAGAGGGTTGTTACGGCCGTGAGTTATTCTGGGAACAGGGAGCCGCATGCGACATTGTTTGGGGACGTACGCGCGGTTATAACTCTTTGGCGACCTTAGCCTATACCGGTGATGAATCTCCTCTAAGAGATGTATTCAGCCGTATGTATTCTACTATGTCCCGTGCGAATTGGATCATCCAAGAATTAGTGAAGAAAGAAAAGGGAACGACGCTGACCGCCGTCGAGAAACGCAGCTTGGGCGAAGCTTACTTCAGTCGCGGTTGGGCACATTATCTGATCGCTTATCGGTACGGTACGGATAAACAAGGAGTGCCTTTCGTACGTTACGAGGACTTCCCCGACGATTACGACAACTCCATACCGCCTCAGCAAGCTACCGTTATGGACAATTATAAACTGATCATCGAAGATATGGACAAAGCAATCGCCTACCTTCCAAACTTCGAATCCTATGACGCTGACAACCGGGGCCGGGCACATCAGGCTGCTGCCGTGGCGTTCAAAGCGAAAACTTATGCTTACTGGGCTACTTGGGATGCTACCCAATGGAACAACGTCATCGAGATGGTCAATCAATTAGAGAACAACTACAATCGAGATCTAGCTCCCACATTTGCGGAACTATTCTCGTCTGACTTGAAAGATTATTGGAACGCCGAATATCTCTGGACTATTCCGAGTATCGGTGGCGCACTACCGGGCGGTACCGAATTCCCGGGTATTATCCTTGAGAACAAAGGCTGGGGCAAATATAATGGTTGGGGGCAGATGAAGCCCTCTTACGACATCTACGAAGAAATGGCGAAAGATGGTAAAGGTAATGACCGTTTAGTACGCTCAATCTTGGAATACAACCAAGAGTTCCCGTTCTTCGGCGAGACACGCAAGTTCTGGTCTACCTCCGATCTTGAAGCTGGTTTCATGATCAATAAATACATGGACGCGTTCAAATACTCAGACCCTGTAGGTGAAGGAGCCGTGAGTGCTAACGGAGACTGGCCTACGGTCCGTGTCAATTTCCCGATCATCCGTTTCGCAGAAATGTTATTGTTCCGTGCCGAGGCATATTTAATGACAGGCCAAGCCGATAAAGCAACCGCAGATATCAACCGTATCCGCCTACGCTCCAACTTGGTACCGCTTGCCGGCACCGCCACGATGAAGGATCTATATCACGAACGCCGTTGTGAATTGGCTTTTGAGTTTACAGACCATCTATTCGACTTAAAGCGTTGGAACCGTTCTTCCAATGCCGACATAAAGACATTGGCCGATAAAGAGTTGAACGCACATCCACGTATCCGCAGATATGAAGACCGGGCGAATCCGGAATCCGCGTTCACGATTATTGGTTACGAAGATTACACCAACAAAAACGCCTATCAAGCACATATGATGGTATTCCCGTATCCAAGTGAAGAGATTACTAAATCGAATGGTCAACTGAAGCAGAACGAGGGATATTAACCGGCTCCTTTAAACCGATCAAGGAACGAATAAGATTCAATTACGGGCTGTCTCAGAAAATGAAACAGCCCGTGTTATTTTCTACCGGGTAAAAACGCATATCTCAAATAGGTAGTTTACCTTTGCCAATTGTATAATATAGTAAACAAAAGATACACCATGAGATTAATTCAAACTCTTTCTTCTTGCTTGTGTACAGGGATAATAGCCTTATTCACGGCCTGTAGCCAAGCACCACAATCCCCCATCGATTCCGTGAATCCGTTTATCGGCACGGGATTTCACGGACACACGTATCCCGGGGCCACGGCTCCTTACGGAGCGGTCCAACTCAGTCCGGACACCCGGAAAGGGAATTGGGACGCTTGTTCCGGTTATCATTACAGCGATTCTACCTTAATGGGTTTTTCCCATACCCATTTAAGCGGTACGGGATGTATCGACCTTGGCGATATCCTATTCCGTCCGTCACTCCAGACACCTCTAGCGTTCTCGCACTCGGACGAGAAGGCTTCCCCGGGTTACTACTCGGTGAATCTCAGGGAGGCAGGTGTATTAGCGGAACTTACCACGACCCCGCATGTCGGGATACACCGATATACCTATAAAAAAGGGATAGAGTCTACGTTGGTGGTCGATATGGACCATTTATTGGATAACGAATATATATACGAAGGCTGGGTTAAGCAAACCGGGGAGAATGAGCTTACCGGTATGCGGCGTACCCGGGGCTGGGTAGACAATCAGTATGTCTTCTTTGTAGCGCAATTCTCGCAACCCTTCTCTTCCATGGAACAGCCTTCCGAACGGCAAGCCGTACTTACCTTCGATACGACTACCGGAAAGCCCATCGTCTGCAAAGTCGGGGTATCGATCGTAAATGAGGAGAACGCCCGTCTGAACCTTGAGCAAGAGACGGATTCCTATGGCTTTGATTTCGACGCCATCCATCAAGCGACACGCTCCAATTGGGAAAAAGAACTGGACGTTATCACGGTAGAAGGAGGCACCGAAGCCGAGCGCACGAATTTCTATACGGCGCTATACCATAGCAAGATCATCCCGAATATAGCGAGCGACGTGAACGGACAATACCGCCGTCACGACATGAGCGTAGCGACGATCCCGGCAGGTCGCCGCCAATTCTCCACCTTTTCCACTTGGGACACCTTCCGGGCCTGGCATCCGATGATGACTCTGTTGGATACTACCTTGGTGAATGATATGGTACAGTCTCTCTTGGATATGTACGACGCCAGCGGCGAGCTTCCGTTATGGCCCTTATCGGCAGGCGAGACCGGGACCATGATCGGTTATCACTCCACATCGATTATAGCGGACGCTTATTTGAAAGGTATTCGCGGATATGATGCGGAACACGCTCTCGAAGCGATGAAAATCTCAGCGGAGAAGAATAAGAAAGGAGCGGATTATTATATAAAGGAAGGCTTCATCCCGACGAATATCAAGAAAGAATCGGTTTCCTGCCTATTGGAATTTGCCTACGATGATTGGTGTATCGCACAAATGGCGAAAGCTTTAGGACATATGGATGATTATGAGACGTTCATCAAGCGCTCCCAGAATTTTATCAACGTATTCGACGGTAGTACCCGGTTCTTCCGGGGCAAACGGCAGGATGGGAATTGGGAGACTCCTTTCGATCCATTCGCCATCGGACGTTCCTATACGGAGGCTACGGCCTGGCAATATCGTTTCTTTACCCCGCATGACGTATATGGATTGACCCAGTTGTCCGGAGGCCGGGAGGCGTTCATCGCTGATCTGGATAGCTTATTTATGGTTACCTCCGAGGTAGTCGGCGATCTGGTAGACGTTACAGGATTGGTTGGTCAATATGCGCATGGCAACGAGCCTAGCCACCACATGGCTTACCTATATAGCTATGTAGGCCAGCCCTGGAAGACACAGGAATGGACCCGTCGCTTGCTGGACGAGATGTACCAGCCCACGCCGGAAGGTATCATCGGCAATGAGGATTGCGGCCAGATGTCCGCTTGGTATATCTTGAGCAGCCTCGGCTTCTACTCCGTATGTCCGGGTAGCAACCAGTTTATCCTAACGACCCCGTTGTTCGATAAGGCGAACATGAAGCTGGGCAATGGCAAGACATTGGTCATTACCGCCAACCAGCCGGATAAGAACAAGTATATCACGAAGGTTACCTTAAACGGCGAGGAGATATCGCATTGCTACATCACCTACGACCAGTTGATGCAAGGAGGCACACTGGACTTTACGCTCTCGGCAACACCGGACAAGCGTTGGGGAACCGCTCCCGAGTACGCTCCCTATTCCTATACGGAGCAACCTACCGTCTCTATCCCTTACATAGCGAATGATCTGGATTTGTTTGAAGGTGAGATTACGGCGGAACTAAAATCCACGACACCCGAGGCGGTTATCCATTACACGCTTGACGGATCGGAACCGGATGAGAACGCTCCCGTATACAGCGAGCCATTCGTCTTAAAAGAGACCACGATTATCAAGGCCAAAGGATATAAAAAGGGATTCGTACCCAGCCGTACGTACTCGATCCAAGCCACAAAAGCCGTATTACGCCCCGCATTATCCATACAGCCTACGAAGCATGGGGTAGCTTATACTTATTACGAAGGAGAGTTCCAATGGGTAGCCGATCTGCAAAAGGCGAAGGTAGTCGAGACCGGAACAATACCTGAGCCTTCTATCCTGAACGCTAAATTGCCGGATCATTTCGGTTATATCTTCACCGGATATATATACGCCCCGGAAGATGGAGTCTATGAGTTCAGTACCCGCTCGGATGACGGTAGCGTCCTCTATATCGGCAAAGAAAAGGTAGTGGACAATGATGCCTCCCACGCCGCTATCGAAGCGACGGGACGCATCCCCTTACAAAAAGGCTACCACCCCTTCGCCTTGCATTATTTCGAGGATTACGAGGGTGAGTACCTAGGCTGGAGCTGGCGTACGCCAAGCATGTCCAAACTAGACGCGATCCCAACAGAGAACCTTTATATAAATTGATAATATTAAATACTGAATCATATGAGAAGAACAACTCTATCCGTGCTATCCTCCTTAGCCATCCTGCTATCCGGCATGATCGTTCCGGAGGCCGCGGCACAAAGTCGCCGAGACAAAGAACAAACGTATGTATTAGAGAAACCTTACGAGGTCAAGAAACTAGTCCCCCCTACCGGAAAGAAAATAAAGAACGTGATCCTCATGATCGGCGACGGCATGAGCCTTATGCACATGTATTCCGCTTGGACCGCCAACCGGGGCAAGCTCTGGCTGGACAACTCCCAATACACCGGCCTCTCGAAAACCTATTGCGCCAACCGCCTCATCACCGACTCCGGAGCCGGAGGTACCGCACTGGCCACCGGCCATAAAACGAACTACCATATGGTAGGCGTAGATCCGGAAGGCAAGCCCTTGGAATCTTTGGCTACCTTGGCGAATAAGAAAGGCCTGTCAAGCGGCATCGCCGTTACCTGTCGCCTATGGGACGCTACGCCCGCCGACTTCTGCTGCCACAATACGGATCGCGACGCCGAGGCCGAGATCGTAGCGGATTACGTGAACTGTGGCGTCGATTACGTATTCGGCGGCGGCTCCAAGCTATTCGAGAACCGTGCGGACGGTCGCGATTTGTTCAAGGAATTAAGGGAGAAAGGTTACCAAACTCCCCGTAGCTGGGAGGAACTGGCGAAGATTCAAAAAGGCAAGGTATTCTGCGTTACCGATACCGTAGACACCCCGCTTCCCGCCGAGCGAGGCGATCTCTTGGCTCGTGCCTCAATGAAAGCGATCGATCTGCTGGGACAAAACCCGGAAGGTTTCTTCCTGATGGTAGAAGGTTCCCAATTGGATGATTACGGGCATTTCAACGATATCGACCTGTTGATGCAAGAGACACATGATTTCGACCGTACGATCGGACGTATCTTCGAATGGGCCGCCCAAGACGGTGAGACATTGGTTGTCGTAACCGCCGATCACGAGACCGGTGGCCTTACCTTGGTGGACGGGGATCTGAACGAGGGCCGTATCGTTTGTAAATTCTCCACCGGAGGGCATAGCGGCGTGATGGTTCCCGTTTACGCTTTCGGCCCGGGTGCCGAGAACTTCACGGGTATTTTCGAGAATACGGATATCTTCTGGAAGATCAAAAAGCTCCTGAATCTATAATCAAACAGTATTCATCCGATGGAGAGTATAACAGACCGCTATCCCGCTAGTCAAGTACCGCAATCCTCCCGGTCGGGTACCGCAGTACCCCTGCCCAAGTACCGCAGTACTTTGGCTGAGAGGACAGCAGTACTTGACTAGCAGTACTACGGTACCCGACTGGGAGGACTGTGTTCACCGACTGAGACGCACCTTCTCCCTCTCTCCCCCAATAAATATCATAAAGAATGACAACAAGACGAAACTTCTTAAAGCAATCCCTTCTTGCGGCAGGCGCGGCCTCCGTTCCCGCCGGGAACCTTTTAGCGCAAGAGAAAATGGAAGAGAAACGACCCAAGTACAATCTTCCTTACAAGAACACCTACCTGAAGGAACCCTTCGTGACCGAGAACGAGTTCCGGACAGCGAAACCGGAGACCATCACGCCCGGAACCTTCGAGGAGGCCAAGCAAATCCTCCCGGACCCGACTTGGAGCGGACACGAGAAGGAAATCGAGATGTACTGGAAGGCTTGGCAAATCGGCATCGGCAACATCAAGGCCCCGGAACCGGATTCCGGTTTCGTATGCAGTTACCTCGATGTCGCCTACAACGGCAATATCTTCATGTGGGACTCCGCCTTCATGATGATGTTCGCCCGTTTCGGTACCCGTTTCTTCCCTTTCCAGCGTACGTTAGATAATTTCTACGCCAAACAACATCCGGACGGTTTCATCTGCCGGGAGATCAAGGCGGACGGAGCGGATTGTTTCGAGCGTTACGACCCGACCAGTACCGGACCGAACATCCTCCCTTGGAGCGAGATCGTCTATTATAAGCAGTTCGGCGATATAGACCGCCTACACAAGATATTCCCCGCCCTTTGCGCTTATTATAAATGGTTGAAGCTAAACCATACGTGGCGTAACGGTACGTATTGGACCTGCGGTTGGGGTACCGGCATGGACAACATGCCCCGGGTGGAACCGAAATACAATCCGATATACAGCCACGGCCATATGATCTGGCTGGACGTTTGCTTGCAACAATACTTCACCGCCGGGCATCTGCTTGAGATGGGTTTCTATCTGGAGCGTTGGCAGGAGATCGAGGAGTTCGAGGACGAGCAGAAGATGCTAAAGAAGTATATCAACGAGAACCTATGGGACGAGAAGGAGCATTTCCTTTTCGATCAATACGCCGACGGAAGCCTTTCCTCCACCAAGGGAATCTACGCGTACTGGGCCTTATTGACCGATGTCCTGTCCAAGGAACGCATGGATGCTTTCGTGGCCGAGCTGGATAACAAGGAGACATTCAACCGCCTGCACCGCGTCCCTTCCCTTGCCGCCAACCATCCTAAATACAAGGATAACGGCCGCTACTGGCAGGGTGGCGTATGGCCGGGAGCGAACTATATGGTGATTACCGGCCTATTGCAACAAGGCTATCGTAAATTGGCTTACGAGATCGCACGCAACCATTACGATAACGTCCTAAAGGTGTATAAGAATACCGGTACGTTCTGGGAATACTACGCTCCGGAACATGAGGAGCCGGGCTTCATGGCTCGCCCGAATTTCGTGGGCTGGGGCGGACTGGCACCGATCTCCGGCTTGATCGAGCAAATCTTCGGCATCCGCTCCAATGTGTACGAGAAGAAATTGACCGTAGACGTGAACTTGACGGAGGCTTATGGTATCGACCGTTATCCTTTCGGCCTCGACGGTCTGGTAGCGATCAAAGTCAAGTCCCGTTCTTCCGCTACCCAAGAGCCGCAGGTAGAAATTACCAGCGACGTCCCCTTGGAACTAACCGTCCTTTGGGGCGACAAACAGAAGACGGCTAACGTAAAACCCGGCACGCAAACCATATAAAACAGTAAATCCATCAAACATCCAGTTGTAGAGACGGGGCATGCCCCGTCTCTACAACTAGACTCAAAAAACAATTAGTATATGAAACAGATTCTATCCTTATTTATCACCTCCCTCGCCCTCTGTACGGCTTGCACCTCCCCGAAGGGATCGGACACAGTTCAAGTGGCGGAGACAACCACGGAGCAGACGATTCAGAAAGCCTCCTCCGCGATTCATTACAACGCCTTCTCGCACAATGATTACTGGCGGGAGAGACCTCTGCTGGACGCCTTGTCCTTCCGCTTCAACTGCGTGGAGGCCGATCTGTGGCTGATCGATGACGAGCTATACGTTTCCCATGATCGCCCGGAACCCAATCCGGCAATTACCTTCGAGAACCTATACCTCAAGTCGCTCGTGGCCCGCATACAAGCGAATGGAGGTAAGGTCTATCCCGATAGCGATCGTCCTTTCTACCTGATGGTGGATTGCAAGGCACAAGGCGAAGAGATGTACAAGCTATTAAAGAAACAGATGGAACCTTACAAGGAATATTTCTGTTCCGTCGATAACGGCGAATATAAAGAAGGTGCCGTCCTCTTCTTCCTTTCCGGTGACCGTCCGAAGAGCAGCCTGCCGAAAGAGAACAGCCGCTTCACCTTCCTCGACGGACAAATAAAGGATCTGGGACAGGGCATCCCTGCTTCCCTCGCTCCGGTCATAAGCGATAATTACTCCGATTTCTTCACTTGGAAAGGCGAAGGTGAGATGCCCGCCGACCAACTACAGAAGATGCGTGAGATCATCCGGAAAGTCCACGATGAGGGAAAACTATTCCGTTGGTGGGGCGCCCCGGATACCGAGCAGTTCAAACGCTTCTTCATCAAAGAAGGCGTAGACTTGGTAGGTGCCGATGACCTGAATGGGTTATACAACGTATTGAACGAGCGTTAAACGAGAAAATTACAATAGGCATTATAAGGTTGTTACAATGGGCATTCTAGCATCTTTACAACAGGCATCGTAACAGCCTTATAATGCCCATCATAGTTTTAACATATCACAACCGCTTTTATTCCAACCAAGGCTGCGGATTCAGCTTCGTCTTTTCCTTCCACAATTGGAAATGAAGGATCGTGGAATTACCGTCCTCCGGATCCGAATAGATCCTTCCGATCGCTTGACGGGTAGAGACCCGGTCGCCCGCTTTTACATATACCTGACTCAAATTGCTATAAACCGTCAAGTAGTTACCATGACGAACGATTACGGAATTATTATACCCCGGCACCACGAACACACGCGTCACCTCCCCATTGAATACCGCACGGGCATCCGCCCCGGGTGAGGTCTGGATATCGATACCACTATTACTGGTACGAACATATTTCAACTCCTGATGCTGTTGCTCGCCGAATGTAGCGACGATCGTATGTCTTCCGGCCACCGGATACGGCAAACGCCCCCGGTTATTGGCGAAGTTATCGGACAATTGCTTCTCCGCCTTTGTCATCGCATAGCCCCCTTTCGTATCCGCCACACGTTCCTCACGGATCGGCTCGTTTTTACTCTCCGGTACGGGTTTACCCTTAGCGGCAGCTTGTTCACGGGCACGGCGCTCACGTTCCGCACGTTCACGGGCGGCTTTCGCCTCGGCCTCGGCACGGGCGATCTCCTCGGCGATCTGCTTCTCTATCTGTCGGTTTAAAGCCTCGGCTTGACGACGCTTCTTTTGGAGATCCGCCTTCAAATCCTTTTGTCTCTTATTCAATAGCTGGACTTCCTCTTTCTGAGAAGCTTCCTCGCTTTCTAGCTTCTTACTCTCTTCTTGACGAGTTCCTAAAAGGGTACGCTTCTCGGCACGGGTCTTCTCCATCTCAGCTTGCTTGCGGCTGATCTCGGCCTGCTTTTCAACGATGTCATTCGCTTGCCGCTTCTGCCAATCCGCATATTCCCGCAAATACCGCATACGCCGCATGGATTGAGAGAAACTCTCGGCGGATAGGATAAACAACAATTTATCTTGCGAGCTATGGCGTTTATAAAGCCCTCGCATCGATTTACCGTAATTCGTCTGCTTATCGCCCAGTTCCCGTTTTAAGGTGCGCAACTGGCCTTGGATATTCAAGATATCTTTCTCGATCTCATCCAGCTCTTGATTCAATAAACTGATGACTTTCTTACGCGAAAGAATTTGTTTGGAAAGTAGATTCAAACGGTTCAGGGAAGTTTTAGCAGTCTGGGCCGTCTCCTGTAATAATTTATTCGTCTCCTCGATATCGGCCAACGCCTCCTTGCGCTGCTGCTCCAACTGACGGACAGCGGCGGATTTCTGACCGTAAACCACGGTAGATAAAGACAATGCCAATAGAACGATCCAGACGTGCCTCATGATAGATTATTGATTCAGATTCGTAATCGTTTTCAATACTTGCGCAAAGGTAATACGCTTATATTTAGAAGGAACCGAAAAATCCAACTTGAGCGGCTCGTCCAGTTGGATACGGGAGTAATGGATCTTCACCCCACCCTCGGGATTCCCGTTCTTCAACACCTGCACATCCATCAACATCGGGAACGGCTGCCGATCCACCAAGCGAAAATCCTCGTACAGCCATTGCAAGGCATAACGATCGGAAGGATCCGCTACATAGGTAGAGAGAAGTTTCTCCTCGCCGTCCGCCTTAAAGGTATAGAATAACCCCATGGCATCCTTCGTCTTGATCTCGGCGACCGGACCTTCTTGATTCAGCTTAAACCGATTATAATGCTTACGGGAAACGCCTTGCTCCCCCGGGATAAACAGATGATTCGTGAAAAGAGCCTGCAAATTATAGAAGTTGAACTCGATCGGAGTCTGTCCTTGCAAATTGGAATAATTCTCGATCATATAGCGTTTATTCATGCGGTCTACCACTTTGATCGTATCCCGGCTCAACTCGATACGGAAGATCTCGATCCCGAGAAATGGCTGTACCGACAGCTGGAAAGCGCTATCCTTGACCATCTTCATATCCACCCGAGAACTCATTTGCTTACCGGGGATATCCAGATCCACGTTCAGCCGGGCCGTCAAGGTACGGAACTGGAAGGATTGATCCTCCACCGACTGGAAGAACTCATTATGAGCCTTCACGCTAGCGGATTCCACCGTCCCGACTTTCTTGGACGATTTACAGCCTGTCAACATCGAAAGTAAAAGACCTCCACATAACAGGAAGGTCAAGAAATAGTCTCTTTTCATTTCGCGTTCTCGTCTTCTATATATTGTTGCTCGGCGATCTTACGGTTCAAGATCTCGGAATCCTTCCCCATCTCTTTCGCCTTTTTCCATTGCTCCACCGCTTTTTCCTTATCACCGTTCATGAAAAGGATGTCCCCATAATGATCCACGAGTTCGGCGCTCTTTGTCTTATCTTTCTCCAAAGCGCTCTCGATATAGATTTTCGCCAAGGTATAGTTTCCTTGTACGAAGAAGATCCAAGCGTAGGTATCCAGATACGTGGCGTTGTCCGGTTCCAGCTTGATACATTGGGCGCTCATACGCTCCGCCTTCTTCAAGTCTTTCTTCTCCAAGGAAAGGAAGTAACTGTAGTTGTTCAGTACGACCACGTTCTTGTCATTGTACTTCAATGCCTCATCGTACGCTTTATACGCTTGATCCAATTGCCCCATCTGGTAATAAATATCACCGATCTGGCCGTAGAAATCAGATTTCAGCGGCAGGTTCTCCTTCGGGATGATATTCAAGCCCGCATAATAGGTATTCAAGGCTTCTTGATATTTCTGTTGTTGGTAGTAAGCGATACCCAGATAGAAGTAATATTCCGGCGACTCGGGGAAAAGCTCCATACAAGCCGTACAGATACGGATGACCTCCGGGATATCCTCCCCTTTCAAAGCCAAATTCAGCAATTGCTGCCAAGCCCCGGCGTTACTCGGTTCCATCTCGGTTACCAACTGGAACTGGAATTTCGCCTCCTCTGTCTTTCCTTGGGCCATCAAGAGACCGCCATACATCAGCTTTAAGTCAATATCCTCCGGATGTTGCTCCAAAAGAGTTTGGAATAAATGGTTTGCGTTCTCGGTTCCCTGCTTCGTTTGTTGCAGTTTCAAGATATACCGGGAAAGGATGTTCACTTTCGTCTCCACGTCCAGCTTCTCGTTTACCAAAGCGCTACGGATTTGTTGCTCGGCGGCCTCCTTATCCCCTTTCGCCTCGTAGTAATTGGCCATAGAGACGATATAATAAGGGTCAGTCGGATCAATCTCATTCGCTTTTTGATAGCAAGCCAAAGCCTTGTCCATCTCCCCGTTTTCCAAATGAAGATCGCCCAATACGATCTGGTAACGGGCCTCCATAGGATATTTAGCCGCTAGCTTCTCGATCTCCTTGAAAGCCTCTTCCGGTTTCTCCAACTGGACGTACAGTTTGTATTTCTGCATGGAGATCGCCTCGTTCATACCCATAACCGACTCCAATGCGTCATAAGCCTCGATCGCCTTCCCGATCTCGCCGGCTTGCGTCAAGGCATCGGCCAGATAATAATTCAGCTCCTCCTTCTCCGGATAATCACGAACCAGTTCCTCGTACTCCTCGGCGGCTTCGCCATACATACCCAGATTCCGGGTGATAGACGCCAATGCCATTTTATACGTGAAATTATCCTTGCTGTTGGCTACGGCTCTTTTCAACATCTCGACCGCTTTCTCCGGACGGTTCAACTGTACATAAAAAGAAGAAAGCTCATACAAGACCGGAGCCGCCGTCGAGTCAATCGCCAAGCAATGGTTGAAGGCATCATAAGCGGCGTCAAATTTCCCGGCGTTCTTCAAGTTCAAGCCCTCATAAAAGAAGTAATCGAATTTACGTTGATCCTTCTCCGTTTCTGTAGCACCAGCCGGGAGCACAGCGACCAACGAGAGGAAAGAGATGAGATATATCAGTTGCTTAAACATCCTATTATTCTTGTTAACCTTATTATTCTTATTCTTTTCCGGTATGACCGAATCCCCCGGCTCCCCGCTCCGTATCATCCAACGTCTCCACGAGTTCCCAATCCACATGGCTATGAGCGGCTATAACCATTTGGCAGATACGCTCACCATCATTCACCGTAAAAGGCTCGGAAGATAGATTCACGAGAATGATACCGATCTCCCCCCGATAATCGGCATCGATCGTACCCGGCGTATTCAGCAGGGTTATCCCATGCTTTAAAGCCAGCCCGCTACGAGGACGCATCTGGGCCTCATAGCCTTCCGGCAGCGAGATATAAAGTCCGGTCGGGATTAATTTACGTTCCAACGGTTTCAACACAACCGATTCCGACAAATTCGCCCGGATATCCATCCCGGCAGATAAAGGAGTCGCATAACCCGGCAGCGGGTGATGCGATTTATTGATAATTCTTACTTTCATACTTGCAAAGATAAACAAATTGTCAATAGTCAATCAATTAACCCAATCCCCGTTCTCTTTTATTAACTGAACTAAACGTTCTACAGCGTCTTCCTCGGGGATATTCTTGAGGACACATTCCTTACCTTTATACAGGCTGATTTGTCCACGTCCGGCACCCACATAACCATAGTCGGCATCGGCCATCTCGCCGGGACCATTCACGATACAGCCCATGATACCGATCTTCAAGCCTTTTAAATGGGAAGTAGCCTCCTTGATACGGGCGATCGTTGTTTGCAGGTCGTACAAGGTACGTCCGCAACTCGGACAAGAGATATATTCCGTCTTACTGATACGGGTTCTTGTAGCCTGCAAGATCCCGAACATACAGCGATCCGAGACAACCGCCTCGCATCCCTCATTGTGCAGCATCAAGCCATCCCCGAAACCATCCAGCAAAAGCGTTCCGAAATCGGCGGCGGATTTCAGTTGCAACAACTCCACATCCGTCTCCCGGAAATCACGATGCAAGACAACCGGCACGTCACAACCCGCCATCAGCAATTTATGCATAGCCGCACGTTGCGAGCCAACCCCATTCCGATGATGTGTACTTAATAAGACCACCACGGTCTTATCCGCTTTCAAGATCTCCAACATACGATCCGTAAGATCCATATACGTCAGACGGATAAACTTAAGCGGACAATCGTAATCCTTTAACTCCTCCGCCTCCGAGGCGATGAAGCAAGGAAAAGCATTCGGACGCTCTTTCCAAAAATGAGCGTCTACCAATAAACGGAAATTATCCGGCAAATTATCCGGATCTTCCTTTCCTATATATATATAGTCCGGCAAGGACAAATAATCAAACTCAAAATCCCCGCTACTACGATCGGAGATCACGACTGGCGAGAAAGTACCTCCGATACCTTCCACCACACGGCTTATACGACGGCTTGTCGCCACCGTATCGAAACCGGGAGCCATCGAAGCCTCGATAGGACGATGATTTTCCCGTTCCCTAATATAATCCACCAATTTACGCGCTACCGGCATTTCCGCCTCGGGGTCCTCACTCAAGGAAACCCGGATCGTATCACCGATACCGTCACATAGAAGCGTACCGATTCCAACAGCGCTCTTGATACGCCCGTCCTCACCGTCACCCGCCTCCGTTACCCCAAGGTGCAAGGGGTAATGCATATTCTCGGCCTCCATCGTACGAACCAACAACCGCACGGTCCTTACCATGACAACGGTATTGGAAGCCTTAATCGAAATAACCACATCCGGGAAATTCTCCTCCCGGCAAATGCGAAGAAACTCCATACAACTCGCTACCATCCCCTCGGGCGTATCACCATAACGGCTCATGATACGATCGGAGAGCGAGCCATGATTCACACCGATACGAATAGCGGTGCCATGTGCCTTACAAATATTCAAGAAAGGGACGAACCGCTCGCGGATCTTCTCGATCTCGGCGGCATATTCCTCATCCGTATATTCAAGATGGCTGAATGTCTTTACCTTATCTACATAGTTTCCCGGATTGATACGTACCTTTTCCACCTCACCGGCGGCGGCATCAGCCGCTCTAGGATTAAAATGGATATCAGCGACCAAAGGAGTCGTATACCCTTGCTCATTCAATTGTTTACGAATCTCGCCCAAGTTTCGGGCTTCCCGTTCCCCCTGTGCCGTAAAACGCACATACTCAGCTCCCGCCTCGATCATACGGATCGCTTGAGCTACCGCCGCCTCCGTATCCATCGTTGATACATTAGCCATGGATTGAATACGGATAGGATTCTCACCTCCCATGGGTGTGTCACCGATTTGGGCAACGGATGATTTACGGCGGTTGTAATTAAAGTAAGCCATTGTTCATTGAAAATTGAGAATTGAAAATTGAGAATGAGTGTTGAGAACTGAAAACCTAAAGAGAGACTTTCTCCTTAATTTTCAATTCTCAACTTTCAACTTTCAATTAATTAGTTTTGTATTTAAAAGAAACCTTAGCCAACTCCTCGTTAGCCTTCACGATTTTCTTCTTCAAATCCTCCTTATAAGCGGATAGCTTCTCCTGAAGTTGCTCGTCGCCGACGGCAAGCATCTGCACCGCAAGGATACCAGCGTTCAAAGCGCCATTGATGCCGACAGTAGCCACAGGGATTCCCGGAGGCATCTGTACGATAGCCAACAAGGCATCCATACCGTCCAGCGTAGAGTTAATAGGCACGCCGATCACGGGAACCGTCGTCATGGAAGCGATCACACCGCAAAGATGAGCGGCCATTCCGGCAGCGGCGATGATAACCTTGATTCCACGTCCTTTAGCTCCTTTGGCGAAAGCCTCCACCTCAGCGGGAGTACGGTGTGCGGATAGAGCATGCATCTCGAACGGGATCTCCATCTCATCCAAGAACTTAGCCGCCTTCTCCATAACGGGTAGATCCGAGGTACTACCCATGATAATACTTACAACAGGTGTCATTCTTATTTAGCGATTAATTTTTGATAGTCTTCAGCGGATAATAGTTCCTCCAACTCAGAAGCGTCCGTAAGAGAAATCTTGATTAACCAACCTTTACCATAAGCGTCTTCATTAACCAATTCAGGAGTGTCTTCCAATTCAGCGTTTACTTCCAAAACCTCTCCGCTAACCGGCATGAAAAGATCGGAAACAGTCTTAACAGCTTCAATCGTACCGAACACCTCTTCTTTAGCGACGGTCTCCCCCTCTGTCGTAATGTCTACATAAACGATCTCACCTAGCTCGCCTTGAGCGTAATCAGTAATACCAACATAAGCTACGTCACCTTCTACACGAATCCACTCATGGTCTTTTGTGTACTTTAAATCTGCAGGAAAATTCATAATTTTAGTGTTTTTATTAGATGAATAAATAGATATAACTCATTAATGAGGCTACAAAGGTACATATAAATCCCAGACAAAACCCCGCATATACCTGCATTGGTGTATGTCTTTTTAAAAAGATGCGCGAGGTACCTAATAAACCGGCCACGATCAACACGACTATAAAAGCCCAGTAGGGATTTATCATATGGATACGCGCCACTCCCATAATAGCGCCCAGTAACCCGCCGATACCAATAGCATGCGCGCTAATCTTCCAAGCGAAATTGACGCATAAGGCGATTACCAAGGCTACGCAAGCCCCGATCAGCATCGCCAACAACCAAAACGGCATCAGCATCTTATACAGGAAAAAGATACAGACCAAGATGGAAGTGATAAAAATCAGATAAGGAACCACTCGTTCCTTCCGGTCGGAAAGCTCTATATCGCCGGCCGCGCCATTTTTCACCAATAAGAAAATGAAAAGTCCGGGAACTATCGCTGTCGAAATAAAGGTGCCTCCGGCAATCAGCAGCTTCACAGGTAACGGGTAAATGGCGAGGAATGTAAACATCAACGCCAACACGATCCCATAGGTCACCATAAGCAACGGATGGAACACGAAGGATATTATATTCGAGAATAGCTTCATACGCTTTTATATTTCTTTTCTCAGACGAGCTACCGGAATCCCCAGTTGCTCCCTGTATTTCGCTACCGTACGCCGGGCGATGACATATCCTTTTTCTTTCAGGATCGTAGCCAACTCCTCATCGGTCAACGGTTTTCGTTTATCTTCGGCATCTACATGCTCTTTCATGATCTTTTTCACCTCACGGGTCGAGATCTCCTCGCCGGTATCGGTCTGCATAGACTCGGAGAAAAAGTATTTCAACGGATAAATACCGAAATTCGTTTGCACATATTTACTGTTACTTACCCGGGAAATAGTGGAGATATCATATCCCGCACGCTCCGCTACGTCTTTCAAGATCATGGGATGGAGGGTAGCCTCATCGCCTGTCAAGAAAAAGTCCCGTTGTAAATAGATAATCGCCTCCATGGTACGCTGCAAGGTCTCATTACGTTGCTTGATAGCGTCGATGAACCACTGGGCGGAATCCAACTTTTGTTTCACGAACTGTACGGCATCCCGCCTCTCAGCGGTTTGGTTCGCCTTATTCGCCGTATAATCCTGAAACATCTCGGCATACTCCCGGTTGATACGCATATCCGGTACCCCCCGGTTATTCATGCTCAAGATAAGCTCTCCATTATGCGCTTCCACCACGAAATCCGGGATGATCTGGCTCATCGCCACTTCCATAGAACCACCCCAACTACTTCCGGGTTTCGGATTTAACATAGTAATCTCGTGAATGACCTTCTTTAACGTTTCCTCATCGATATCGAGACCTCGTAAGATCTTATCGTAATGTTTGCGGGTGAACTCCTCGAAATATTCGGTCAAAACACGAATCGCCAAATTTGTAACCGGAGTATTCTCCTTCTTATCCAGCTGGATCAACAGACATTCTTTCAAGTCACGGGCACCTACCCCGGCAGGCTCAAAATCTTGGATGATATTCAAGATAGACTCGATCTCCTTCTCATCTACCTCTTGTCCGGCTTGGAAGATCAAATCGTCTGCTATCGCCGAAAGGTCCCGTCTCAAATAACCGTCATCATCGATATTTCCAATGATATACTCCGCTATTTTCATTTGCTTATCCGGTAAATCCCTTAACCCGAGCTGCTGTAACAGAAACTCATTCAAGGATTGGCTTACGGAGAAGGGGACATCCTCTTTCCGTTCCGCACGCTCGGTCATTTCCCGTAGCTTATAATCAGGTATATCGTCTTCCGTTAAATAATCTCCCAAAGAAAGGTCGGTCTCAGTATCAACAGAAGGGATCTCTTCTCCCCCCTCCTCGCTTTCAGTTCGTTCAAAATCATCAACAGGCTCTTTTCCTTCCTCCAAGGCTGGGTTATCTTCCAGCTCATGCTTCACACGTTCTTCCAACTCGATCGCGGGAAGCTCCAGAAGCCGTATCAACTGTATCTGCTGAGGGGATAGCTTTTGCTGTAACTTTTGTTGTAACTGTTGCTTTAACATAATCTAAATCATTGCACTGTAAGGGCAGGACAATCACCCGCCCTCTTATTTATCAACATGCAAATATAAGTTTTTAGTTTTAACAGTACAGCTATTAAACTATAATAGTTCTAAACAAGGTGCATGATGGACCCTAGCGACTTTAAAATCCTTCCTTCACGATCCGTTTTATCGGCAGGAAGAATCGTTCGATCAGGCGTAATTCTTCCG
>NZ_FR885288.1:0-19469 GCF_000436315.1 Parabacteroides sp. CAG:2
TCTGAAAGACCTTTCTTTGCCAATACTGTTGTGATAGCAGCTGTCAAAGTTGTTTTACCGTGGTCAACGTGACCAATCGTACCAATGTTCACATGTGGTTTCGATCTGTCAAATTTCTCTTTTGCCATAACTTAATTGTTCTTTATTTGATTAATGATCATGTTCAATTTTCAATTGAGCCGGTGCCGAGACTTGAACTCGGGACCTCTTCCTTACCAAGGAAGTGCTCTACCGCTGAGCTACACAGGCAACTTATAAGAGCGGAAGACGGGGCTCAAACCCGCGACCCTCAGCTTGGAAGGCTAATGCTCTATCAACTGAGCTACTTCCGCAAGACCGAATGAACCAACCGATTCTCTCCTTTGTTTCATTCGTGTGGGCAGTGATGGATTCGAACCACCGAAGGCGAAAGCCAGCTGAGTTACAGTCAGCCCCATTTGGCCACTCTGGTAACTGCCCATTCCAATACATTCTTTTGAGCCTCTTGTCGGATTCGAACCAACGACCCCGAGATTACAAATCACGTGCTCTGGCCAACTGAGCTAAAGAGGCAGGTGGGTAAGCTTACTACATCGCGCCGCTACAACCTTCTAAAAGCAGCCGTTTCGTCACCACGGCGAAACGGCTGCAAATTTAGATATTATTTCTTACATACCAAATTTATCTACCGTTTTTTTTATTTGGCTCTGATTTTTTCTTTGAATTTAACCAGTTGCTTCTCCAAAGCCTCAACACAATCGTCTATCGCCCCTTCGAAAGTATCGTTTATTTTATCAGCGAAACATTCCCCGTTCTTCACGGACAACATTATACTGGCCTGCTTGTTCTTCACCGTCTCAGGCTTAACCACCTTCAATGTAACCTCTGCCAATATAATACCATCGAAGTATTGCTCCAATTTAGAAACTTTCTTCTGAATAAACGCCTCCAACTGTGCAGTTGCGTCGAAATGAATTGCTTGAATTCTAACGTCCATAATAACCTCCTTCTTTTTTTGCTCTTGGATGAGCATGATACACTTTTTTTAATTCCTCAAAGGTTGTATGCGTGTAAACACTGGTAGACGCTAAACTGCTATGACCTAATAAATCTTTCACAGCGTTCAGCTCGGCTCCGTTGTTTAACATACTCGTTGCAAATGAATGTCGTAACACGTGTGGACTTCGTTTCGCCAGCATGGGTATCTCCGACAATTGCTTTTTTACTATATTATAAACAATCCCCGTCGACAACTGGTTCCCATTCTTTCGAACGAAAAACCATTCACCGGCTGCCTCAACCTCACGATCACGGACTTCCGTGTATGCAAGCATTAAGTTTTTTAAACCCTCCGCAAAAGGAATCAACCGCTGCTTGTTCCGCTTTCCGGTAACCTTGACCTGCATCGCCTCATAATCCACATCCACGTTTCGTATGCCGATTAACTCTGAGCGGCGCATCCCGGTATCGTATAGCATCTCAATGACCAACCGATTCCTCACACCTTCAAAATCCTCATCAAATCCGTCCCCGTCCAACAACGCCTCCAACTCGCTATCCTTAATAAAATAAGGCAAGGGTTTCTTCGTTTTCGGACCGCTCACCAATCTCAACGGATTCGCGGAGACAATCCCCCGTTTCATGAGAAACTTAAAAAAAGATTTCAAAGAACTTAATTTCCGGTTTACCGATACGGGAGAAAGCTTCTCGTCCATCAAACTGACGATCCAGCTTCTCACGAAATCCGAGTCGATTTCCCCGGGGTTGAATACACCTTCTCGATGCTCTCTTACATACCTCTGGAATTGGTCCAAATCTTTCGAATAGGCACCAATCGTATAATTGGAATAGTTCCGCTCATACCGGAGATAGTTTAGAAAGTCATCGATCAGCATATTCTCGTTGCATCAACATTCATGCAACGAAAATAGGAATAAGAATTCAATAAAACAAGCCCGGAAGCTATAATTATTCTTCTACTTGTTGCAAATGCTGTACGTAGATAGCACGCATAGTCTGCTTTCTCTTCGTAACAGACGGTTTCTCGAAAGCCTGACGGCCTCTCAATTCCTTGACTACACCTGTTTTCTCGAACTTTCTCTTGAATTTCTTAAGCGCCTTCTCGATGTTTTCGCCTTCTTTTAATGGAACTACGATCATAATTTAAATTGTTATATTGTTTAATTATTTATATCCTCAAATTGAGCGGCAAAATTACTGATTGTTTCGGGATTAGCAAAACTTTCAGCGATTATTTTTATAAAAGATGCCTTTCTCCGTAATTATAGCCGTGATTAGCTCGTGGGGAGTAATGTCGAAGGCGGGGTTATAGACTTTCACGTCTTTCGGGGCCATACGCCTTGAATACCACATCTCGGTGACCTCATCGGGGTTACGTTCCTCTATTACAATGGAATCGCCGTCCGGGCACGAGCCATCGATGGTGGATGTCGGGCCTAATACATAGAAGGGGATCTTGTAATGCCGGGCCAAGATAGCCACTCCGGACGTGCCGATCTTATTCGCCACGTCGCCATTGGCGGCTACACGGTCGCAACCTACGACCACGGCATGCACCCAGCCTTTCCGCATGACGACGGAGGCCATATTATCGCAAATCAGCGTCACGTCCACGCCGGCCCTGCTTAGCTCATAGGCCGTGAGCCGGGCGCCTTGCAACAAAGGACGGGTCTCGTCGGCGAAGACCTTGAAACCATAACCTCTCTCCTGCCCCAGATAAATCGGCGCCAAAGCGGTGCCATACTCCGAGACCGCCAGATGTCCGGCGTTGCAATGCGTAAGGATTCCCATCCCGGGACGGAGTAGCTCCAGACAGTTCTCGCCGATCTGCCGGCAAGCGGCGGCGTCTTCCTCCCGGATCGCGATCGCTTCCTTATATAATAGCTCTTTCCATTCCGGGACAGACAAGGTTGGATGAGCGACCAATACCCGCTCCATCCGGTTCAGCGCCGCCACCAGATTCACCGCTGTCGGACGGGAACCGGCCAGATACTCCTTGATCTTCCGAAACTCATTCACGAAAACGGATTTCTCCGCCGTATCGATCCGACGGGCGCAGACATAGATACCATAAGCGGCCGCTACCCCGATAGCAGGTGCTCCACGTACCTTTAATTTATAGATAGCGTCCCATATCTCCTCGGCAGTGGTAAGGGTCAGATACGCTTCCTTACCCGGCAGCAGAGTTTGGTCCAAAATGATCACACCGTCCGCTTGCTCGTTGAAACGCACGGTCTTTAAATCAGATAGAGTTTGTATCATTCGATATGAATATATTAATAGTTCACGGGACCCAGCGTAGCTTCTATCGCCACCCCTGCGGCGGTAACCGCTATCGCTCCTACGACAAGGCCTGCCGTAGCCCCATGAGTCTCTTTCACGTAAAAGAAATCGCCGGATTGCTGCTGTCCCTCATCGAAATACTGGGGAGCCACGTCGCCGACCTTGATCAATTTCGCCAGATAGAAGTTCCGCTCAAAAGAGGAATGCTTCAAGGGCTTCCCATTAGTCCCTCCGGCGAACAACGTCAGGTAGCTACGGAATCTCAGCGGAGAATCTTCTTCTGTAAAATCCTTCACTCGGATATTTACGGTTGTGTTTGCTTTCGTTGTCATTTGTTCCTTTACATACTCTTCTTTCGGGATCTCGTTAAACGGGAAGTTGGCTAATTGCAAAGGCGTATTGACTAATTTGGAATGCGGCGGGATAAACTCAACGCCCTTTGGCAAACTCACATCACCGGAGAAGGAACCTTCCGAGTAGCTCCACCCGCTGCTGCTCCTATCGCTCCAATGAAAGGAGCTACCGGATGCCACGCTAGAGCTCTCGCCTCTCACCGAGGCCACTTTCGGGTCGTAGGTGGTAGCCACGTCATCGATAATCAGCGCCGACCGCCCCCAATCCACGTACAAGGGTTCATCCAGTTTATTATAAATGGTAATAGTAACCGGGGCGTTCTCTCCCCAGAAACGATAAGAGATACGTACCGTATCGTTTTCCTGCACAAAATCACCTCTCTCATTCTTCTCCCCGACGGGGTCATTCGAGTTCAACATCGAATAATAATAAGAAGAACATGCGCTCAAGCCGAGAAGCAGAGCCGCAAAGACAAAAAGATAAAGCAGATTCCTCATGGCACTTCTTATTTGTTTCTACAAAGCTAGCAAATTATTCCTTGATATCTATTGGGTGCCTTATCTTTAACTTGATTTAAAGGGATCGGTTCACAAGGTTGTGGACCACAAGGCTGTGAGCCCATACACGTTTATCATAACCTTTAGCTCTTTTATCCGGAATCCTTACCCTTTTCTCTTTTATATATTGTACCTTTGAAGCTGAAGTATTCATTATCCACCATCTGTTAGACGATCATCTAACGGATGGTAGATGATCGTCCAACAGTTGGTGCATGATCATGCAACGGCTGTTGGACGATGAATCCTTCTTGAAGAAACCGCTAAGCTCGCCTATAGAAACGGGTAAGCGATCCAGAAGAATCAGACAAAAGATCTATAACCATTTAAACACAGCACAGATGTCAGCAAATTACAAGCTAGTCAGAAATCCCAACCCGAATCCAGAGGAATCCGGGAAGTCATTACCCCTACATCCTCGTTTGGTCTCTTGCGGGACGATACATACGGATGAGTTCATCAATAGAGCGAAGTCACGGTCTTCTTTCTCGCCCGCGGATATGAAAGGGATCTTGCAACTTTTCCAAGACATGATGGTAGACTTCCTCATGTACGGTTACAACGTGGAGCTAGAGGGGATCGGTACTTTCAGCGTCTCCCTGAAAAGCCGGCCCGTGATGGAAAAGAATGAGATCCGGGCGGAATCCATCCATTTCAAGGACGTGAAGTTCAGATCGTCCAAGGAACTAAGAGACCGGCTGAAAACCATGCCGGTGTTTCGTGACGAGTACACGATTAGCGATCCCGCGTATCCCTCCGCCAAGGAATGCGAGCAAGAGGTATTCCGTTATCTGGAGACGAACCCTTTTATTCACCAGAAGAAATATATGTCGCTCTGCGGATGCTCCAGAAGCAAGGCTTCCCTCGACCTGCGAAGGATGGTAGAGGAAGGGAAACTGCGATGGGAAAAGCTAGGCACCTCGCATCTATATTATAAGGTAGAAGAGCCAGCCTCCGGCGAGACAAATCCAAAATAATTCATTAACTTTGCGAGTATTAATGTTGACTAAAATAAAATGCGATGAAAACAAACATTCCTGAACGTATCGCCGCCCTACGGGAGGCTATGAAGCAACAGAAGGTTGACGCTTACATCATACCCAGTTCCGACCCGCACCTAAGCGAGTATCCGGCCGATCGCTGGAAATCGAGAGAATGGATATCCGGCTTCACCGGCTCGGCGGGAACGATCGTGGTCACCGCGGACAAGGCGGGCTTATGGACCGATTCCCGGTATTTCCTGCAAGCGGCCAGCCAACTGGAAGGTTCCGGTATCGAACTCTATAAGTTGGCGCTTCCGGAGACACCGTCTATCACGGAATTCCTCTTGCATGAGTTACACACCGGACAGGCCGTAGGGCTGGACGGGCAAACCTATAGCGCCGCCGAAGCGAGTGCCTTGGCAAATAAACTAAGCCGTAAAGAAATCAAGCTGGATACCTCGGCCGACCTGATCGAGGGTATCTGGAAGGACCGTCCCGCCGTTCCCGGAAACCCGATATTCGAGATGCCGGAAGCATTAAGCGGAGCCTCCGTGCACGAGAAACTAGACCTAATCAATAACCAGTTGCGGAGCGAGGGCGCCGATTGCTTGATCCTCGCCGCCTTGGACGAGATCGCGTGGACATTCAATATCCGGGGTACGGACGTGACCTATAACCCGGTCGTAGTCAGCTACGCCTTCGTATCGGAGGATGAGAGCGTGCTTTTCATCAAGCCAGAGAAGCTGACTGCCGAGATCACCGAGCATTTGAAGAAAGAAGGGGTTACGCTGGCCGAATACTCCATGATCCAGAGGTATCTATCCCGCCTACCGGAAAACAGCCGGGTATTCGTGGATATGAACAAGACGAACGTCTCCTTATACGACGCGATCCCGGGAAGCTGTACGATCGTGGAAGGGATCTCCCCCGCCAACCACTTGAAGAGCATCAAGAACGAGACCGAGATCAAGGGCTTCCAAAACGCCGTGGTAAAAGATGGTGTCGCCTTGACAAAATTCTATATCTGGCTGGAGAAACAAATGGCGGAAGGAGCCCAAGTTACAGAGATCAGCGCCGCCGAGAAGCTGACCGCCTTACGTGCGGAACAACCGCAATACATCATGGATAGCTTCGGCACGATCTGCGGCTACGCCGAGCATGGAGCGATCGTTCATTACTCCGCTACGACGGAGACGGATGCGACCTTGAAACCGGAAGGATTACTTTTGATCGATTCCGGCGCGCAATATCTGGACGGTACGACGGATATCACCCGCACGATCGCCCTTGGAGAGCCGACGGAGCAGATGAAAAAGGATTTCACCCGTGTATTGAAAGGTACGATCAGCTTGGCGAAAAGCAAGTTTCCCGCTGGAACACGAGGCTCTCAGATCGATATCCTTGCCCGTAAGGCGCTATGGGATTCCGGCATTAATTACTTGCACGGAACCGGTCACGGTATCGGCCATTGCCTAAACGTACACGAAGGCCCCCAAAGCATCCGCATGGAGGAGAACCCGGTGACCTTGAAGCCCGGAATGGTGATCAGCGACGAGCCGGCCATGTATCGTACCGGCGAATACGGTATCCGTACGGAGAACATGATCTTGGTACGTGAGGACAGCGAAACGGAATTCGGGAAATTCCTAGGATTCGATACGCTGACGCTTTGTTTCATCGACACGAGCTTGATTATCATCCCCATGCTCTCTGTCCGTGAGCACGCTTGGCTGAACAAGTACCACCAAATGGTCTACGACAAGATCAGCCCGTTCTTGAACGAGGAGGAGAAAGCTTGGCTGAAAGAGAAAACAACAGAAATTTAAACAACTAAAAATGGCATTAATTAAATCCGTTCGTGGCTTTACCCCGAAGATCGGTAAAGACACTTTTTTAGCAGACAACGCCACGATTATAGGTGACGTAGAGATCGGTGAAGGTTGCAGTATCTGGTTTGGCACCGTGCTTCGCGGCGACGTGAACTCGATTCGCATCGGCAACGGCGTAAACGTACAGGATGGTTCCGTCCTTCACACCTTATATGAGAAATCGACGATCGAGATCGGCGATGATGTATCCATCGGCCATAACGTAACGATCCACGGGGCGAAGATTTGCAATGGCGCCTTGATCGGAATGGGCTCCGTGGTATTGGATCACGCCGTAGTAGGCGAGGGAGCGATCATCGCCGCAGGTTCCGTAGTATTAAGCAAGACGATCGTCGAGCCGGGCAGCATCTACGCCGGAGTTCCCGCTAAGTTCGTCAAGAAGGTAGATCCCGAGCAAGCGAAGGAGATCAACCAAAAGATAGCCAAGAACTATCATATGTATTCTTCTTGGTATAAAGAATAATAGCATGTATTTGATTATTTGAATTATAAACCATATATTTGTATCTGTAAAGTAACAACCAAAGGGTTACATGAAAAATGATTCAAATAATAGGGTTCCAGCCAATAAACACTATTTGTCCCGAAGAGTGGGATGGATAGTGTTTATTTTTATGCTGGGAATAGGCGGATATCTGGCGTTACCCTCCAATTATTATCTACGTAGGGCCCTTATCCATTTGTTACCCAAGATCAATCAATATCCGATTTTCGAGAACCGGGTCGTAAAAGCAGGTTCGCCCCGCCCTTGGGAACTATCGGAAGCTTACAATACGAAAAGTATTCCAGAGCGTTATCTTCCCCGGTTTGAGGAACTGGGTACGGTTGCCTATGTAATCATCCAAGACAATCGACTGCTATTCGAGCAATATTGGGAAGATTATTCCCCGGAATCGCATAGCAATTCCTTCTCGATGGCGAAAAGCATCGTCTCGTTAGCGATCGGCTGCGCTATCGACGATGGATTTATCCGGGATGTCGATCAACCGGTAAGCGACTTTTTCCCGGAATTCAAGGGATACGACGGAAAGGCCCTAACGCTTCGCCATTTGCTGACCATGAGCGCCGGCGTGGATTTCGACGAGGCTTACAGCTCTCCTTTCTCTCCTACCACCCAGTTGTATTATGGCGATGACCTACAGGAAATTGCCTTCGGGATGAAAGAGATCGACGAGCCCGGCGTAAACTTTATCTACCAAAGCGGCGTGACACAACTGCTGGGCTTTATCGTGGAGAAGGCTACCGGGGAGAAACTCAGCGATTATGTATCCCGCAAACTATGGACTCCGATGCACGCCGAGGAAAGCGCCCTTTGGAGCCTCGACCGGAAGGACGGCATGGAAAAAGCCTATTGCTGTTTCAACAGTAACGCCCGTGATTTCGCCCGCTTCGGACAATTATTACTCAACAACGGCCAATGGGATGGCCAGCAATTGATCTCTCCCGCTTATCTGGCGGAAGCGACAAGCCCCGATGCCCGTCTTGTCTATAAGGATCTCGGCAAACCCAACCATTGTTACGGATTCCAATACTGGATTCTCGATTACAAAGGGATGAAGATCCCTTATATGAGAGGAATCTTGGGGCAATACGTCTTCACGCTCCCGGAAAAGAACGCCGTGATCGTAAGACTCGGGCACAAACGCAGCGATACTTATACCGCCGACCAACATTATCCGGACGATATAAATACATGGTTGGACGCAGCGATGGACTTACTTCAATAAGAATCTATTTATCAAACGATCTAAAAATAAACGCACATGAGAAAAACGATTTTAACGACAGCGCCATTGGCGGCACTCTTATTGCTTTCTTGCGCACAGAAACCCAGTACGCAAAAACCGGACATCACGTATATGCCGCAACCACCGTTCAATCCGCCGACGTATGTTTGCTACAAGGCCCCCGCTCCTATCAAGATCGACGGAAAGCTTTCTCCCGGGGAATGGGACGCGATACCTTGGACTAGCGACTTCGTGGATATCGAAGGAGACAAACGCCCGGCCCCTCACTTCCAGACCCGGGCCAAGATGACTTACGATGATAACGGAATGTACTTCGCCGTCCTTATGGAGGAGCCGCACGTATGGGCGACCATCACGGAACACGACGCCGTGATCTTCCATGACAACGACTTCGAGATCTTCCTGAATCCTACGAACGACACCCATAATTATCTGGAGTACGAGGTGAACGCCTTGGGTACGGAATGGGACTTGTTCTTAACCCGCCCCTACCGGGATAATCCGCAAGTATTGAATAACTGGGAGTTCGCCGGAATGAAATCCGCTGTTTATGTGGACGGTACGCTGAATAACCCGAAAGACACGGATAAATCATGGAGCGTAGAGGTATTCATTCCTTGGACTTCCGTATTCCAAATGGACAGAGGAAAAGAAAAGCCGGAAATCGGCGAGCAGATCCGTGTGAACTTCTCCCGTGTGGAATGGACAACGGACGTGAAAGACGGTAAATACGTGAAAGTCCCTATCCAAGGAGAGGATAAGATTCGCGAGTACAACTGGGTATGGGCGCCTACCGGGGTAATCAATATCCATATGCCCGAATACTGGGGTTATGTTCAAATATCGGATAAGATTGCGGGAGAAGGTGAGACTCCTTTCGTAAAACATCCTTCGGAGGAGACGAAATGGATCTTGCGTAATTTATATTACCGTCAGAATGAGTTCGCCGCGACCTTCGGGCATTATGCCGATAACATCAACGACTTGAAGGCAAACGAGTTATGCCCGCAAGAGATCGCCAATCAACTGGAAATACATACGACACCTTCCATGTATGAGATATCGCTACCCGCACCAGACGGTACGGTATGGAAGATCCGGCAAGACGGTCTGGTATGGCCTAAAAAGAAATAACACAATTTATTAATCAACTAAAATATCATGAAGCAAAAGAATTTATGGATAGCGGCCTTGGCTTTAGGCATCACGCTATCGGCTCACGGACAACAAAGCGGTGGAGGCATCTCACCCACGATGTTGCAGCAAATCAAACAGTCTTATCAAGGAACGCCGGCCGATAAGGCGATCCGTAATGCGATCACCAATAACGACATCAACAAGCTTGCCGTTAATGGGGAGAGCAAGAACAATTTGGATACTTACTTCTCCAATAAGGTAGAGAGCAAAGGGATCTCCAACCAACGTTCCTCGGGCCGTTGCTGGCTTTTCACGGGATTGAACGTATTCCGTGCGCAGGCGATCCATAAATACGACATGGGTGAATTCCAATTCTCCCAGAATTATTCTTTCTTCTGGGATCAATTGGAGAAAGCGAACCTTTTCTTACAGGGCATCATCGATACTCGTCTGAAACCGATGGACGACAAGATGGTGGAATGGCTGTTCAAGAACCCGATCGGAGACGGAGGGCAGTTCACGGGTGTCTCCGATATCTTGACCAAGTATGGCGTGGTTCCCGCCGAGGTCATGGTAGAGACCAACAGTAGCAACAGTACCGGACGCATGAGCAACCTGATCGGATTAAAGCTGAAAGAATACGGCTTGCAACTTCGCGACCTGTCTACGACCAAAGGCACGACCGTAGCGGATCTGGAGAAAAAGAAAACAGAGATGCTAGGTACGATTTACCGTATGCTCGTATTGAACTTGGGAGAGCCGCCTACGAAATTCACGTGGACTCGCAAAGACGCTAAAGGAAATCCGGTAGAGACGAAGGAATATACGCCTCAGTCCTTCTTCCAAGAATATATCGGGGACGATTTGAAAAACAACTATGTCATGTTGATGAACGATCCGAGCCGCGATTATTATAAGCTGTATGAGATCGATTACGACCGCCACGCTTACGATGGCAAGAACTGGACGTACGTAAACCTTCCGATCGAGGATATCAAACAAATGGCTATCGCTTCCATCAAGGACAGCACCATGATGTATTTCTCTTGCGACGTGGGCAAGTTCTTCGATCGTGACAGAGGTATTCTGGATGTAAACTTCTACGATTACGGTTCACTGATGGGTACGACTTTCGGCATGGATAAGAAACAACGTATCCAAACATTCGCCAGCGGTTCCTCACACGCCATGACCTTGATGGCAGTTGACCTCGACGCGAATGGAAAGCCGAAGAAATGGATGGTTGAGAATAGTTGGGGCCCCGGAGCGAACGCCGGCCACCTCATCATGACAGACCAATGGTTTAATGAGTATATGTTCCGTCTGGTAGTCAACAAGAAGTACATCACGGATCAAGTAAAAGAGATCTTGAAACAAACACCGACTCGCCTTCCCGCTTGGGACCCGATGTTCGCTGAAGAGGATTAAAATAAAATACGGATGAGATAGACAACGCGAATCGTTCAATTACCAATCCGTACATCTATCTCATCCGTATTCCATTGCTATATCAAAAGAGTCTGGGCATACAATCACTCGAATAGCAAACCCGGCTTTATCTATTAACGGATATGGATTTGTCGCAAGATTTGATCCGTCGCTCCTACACTGTTTTTCACAAAATCACCGGCAGCTTGCCCGGAAGTTTCCAAGGCTGTCGGGTCGGTCAATAACTCGTCCATCTTCGTTCGGAAAGAGGAATCGTCTGTGATGGAGAAACCACCACCTACGGCGATCAGATCCTTCGCCTCCTTAAACTTATGGTATCTCGGGCCGAATAAGACCGGCATCCCATAAACGGCGGCTTCCAACGTGTTGTGGATACCCGCTCCGAAACCACCACCGATATAAGCGATCTGTCCATAGCGATAAATGGAAGATAAGAGTCCGAAACTGTCGATGATCAAGCAATCCTTATCGGCCAGATCATCCTCATGCGCCTCCGATAGACGGACGGACGGACGTTTTAGCATCGCCTCGATAGAAAGGAGATGTTCCCGGTGAATCTCATGCGGGGCGATAATCAACTTCATCTCCGGATGCTCATGGAAATAAGGGATAAAGATCGCCTCGTCTTGAGGCCATGAACTGCCGGCCACCATCACGATCGGCCTCTTACCCTCCTTGCTTTCCAAGAAACGTTCGATAAACGGAAGCTCACGAGCTTGCTTACGGACATCCAACACCCGATCAAAACGGGTATCGCCGGTCACCGTCACATTCGTGATACCGAACTCGTTCAAGAGTTTCATCGAACGCTCGTCCTGAACAAAAAGATGATTAAAATAAGATAGCATCTTCCGGTACGGCTTTCCGAACCATTGGAAAAATAGCTGGTCGGGGCGGAATATAGCGGAAATGATATAAACCGGTATTCCCCGCTTCCGCAACTCACGCAAATAGTTCCCCCAAAACTCGTACTTGATAAATATGGCGATCGCCGGGTTCGCCAAATTCAGGAACTTCTTCACCCGGAAAGGCGTATCGAAAGGAAGGTAGCAGATCACGTCCGCTCCCTTGTAATTCTTCCGTACCTCATAGCCAGAGGGAGAAAAGAAAGTCAGCAACACCTTATACTCCGGATGTTCCGCCTTGATCTTCTCGATCATAGGACGCCCTTGCTCGAACTCGCCCAGCGAGGAGGCATGGAACCAGATGTATTTAGCGTTCCGGTCGATCTTCTCACGAAGTATGGAATTTGTTTTCCATTGCCCGAATCGCATCAGTCTCGCCTTTTTATGGAAAGGCGAGATCAAAGCGACTACAAAAGCGTAGAGATGTATTGCTAAACTGTACATGATTATTTTAATATCTCGATAGCCCGTTGGATACGGCGGATAGACTCCTCTTTACCTAAAGCCTCGGTGATATCAAAGATGCCGGGGCCCTTGCCCTCGCCAACCAAGGCCAGACGGGCGGCGTTCATGATATTCCCCAAATGATATCCCTTGCTCTCGATCCAAGCCTTGCACTCGTTCTCGGTACCTTCTACGTCGAACGGCTCACGGGCACGCAATTGCTCGATAAACTCACCCAATTGAACAGCGGAATCCTCTTTCCAGCGTTTCTTACGGGTTTTCTCATCGTACTCCGTCGGGGCGATAAAGAAGAAAGAACAAAGATCCCATAACTCACTCACGAAATTGACACGGCCTTTCATCATGCCGACTACTTTCTCTACATAAGCATGGGTAGTCTGGATGCCATGGCTTTCCACGATCGGCAAGAATAGGTCAGCGATCTCCGTATTACTCTTCTCCAGCAAATAGTGATGGTTAAACCATCTGCCTTTCTCATAATCGAACTTAGCGCCGCTCTTGCTGCAACGAGACAGGTCGAACAAACGGATCAAATCATCCATGCTCATCACCTCTTGATCGTTACCCGGATTCCAACCCAGCAAAGCAAGGAAGTTTACGACAGCCTCGGGGAAGTAGCCACTCTCACGATAGCCCGATGAGACATCACCCGTCTTCGGATCGTGCCATTCCAAGGGGAATACAGGGAAGCCCAGACGATCACCGTCACGCTTGCTCAACTTACCATTACCTTCCGGTTTCAACAGCAACGACAGGTGGGCGAAACTAGGCATCGTATCTTCCCAACCGAAGAAACGATATAATAATACGTGAAGCGGCGCGCTCGGCAACCACTCCTCACCACGGATCACATGGGTAACCTCCATTAAATGGTCGTCCACGATATTCGCCAAGTGGTAAGTAGGCAATTGGTCGGCCGATTTATATAATACCTTATCATCCAAGATAGAGGAGTTGATAACGACCTCGCCACGGATCAAGTCGTTCACGTGGATATCCTCATTCGGCTCGATCTTGGCACGAACTACGTACTGATGACCTGACTCGATCAGGCTCTGAACCTCTTCCGGAGAAAGCGTCAACGAGTTGCGCATTTGCGAACGGGTAGAGGCGTCGTATTGGAAATTGGCGATCTCCTTCCGTTTCTCCTCCAACTCGGCAGGCGTATCGAACGCTATATAAGCATGGCCATCGTTCAGCAATTGATCGACATACTTCTTGTAGATCTCACGACGCTCGCTCTGGCGATACGGACCGTAGTTGCCGCCGAAGCTCACGCCCTCGTCGAACTTGATACCCAGCCAAGTCAAGGCCTCGATGATATAGTCTTCCGCCCCGGGAACGAAGCGTTGGGAATCCGTATCCTCGATACGGAGAATCATATCACCGCCATTCTGTTTAGCGAATAAATAGTTGTATAAAGCCGTGCGGACACCTCCGATATGCAGCGCCCCCGTAGGACTAGGCGCAAAGCGTACTCTTACTTTTCTTTGAGTCATAATACTTACATTCTATAATAATGCGGCAAAAGTACGCCTTTTTTTCCGCTTAGTGAAGTTTTTTACGTATATTTCGGACGCTAAAAGGAATCTATATGAAACAAAAGAATTACAATATACCGACCGTGGTCTACTTCGTGGTGACCGCGTTACTTATCGCCTACTTCTTCCCCCGGGAGGGAAAATTCCGTTATCAGTTCTATGAAGGCAAGCCTTGGAGGTACGGATTGCTCACCGCCCCGAGCGATTTCCCGATCTACAAGACCGACGACGAGGTAAAAGCGGAGAAAGACAGCGTACTCCGTAAGTTCGAGCCTTATTACCGCATGAACCCCGGCATCCAGAAGGAAGAGGTCGAGAAACTGCGCACCAACTACAATAACGACAATAGCCTGCGAAGCAAAGTATCCCCCGCTTACATGCAGTACATCGAGAGCAGTCTAATTAACTTATACAAGAACGGTATCATCTCGTCGCAGGATCTGGACGAGCTACGAAAAGAGGAATACTCCCGTGTCAACCTCTTGGAGAACGCCGTCGCACAGCCCCGCTACGTGAGCGACTTCTTCACCGTGCGCACAGCCTACGAGTTCATTATCAACAACTGCCCGTCACGGCTGGACAAATCCATCTTGCAATCGTGTGACATCAATAACTACCTCACCGAGAACATATCCTATGCCGCTGACATGTCCGACAAGATCAAGGAGGATATGCTACAGAGCGTATCTATCGCTAACGGTATGGTACAAGCCGGAGAGCGTATCGTAGACCGGGGCGAGATCATCGACAACCATACCTACAACGTGCTCCGTTCCCTAAAGGCCATACACGAGGCCAAGACGGGGGGCACGCAGACACAAGGCATCATACTGGCCGGGCAATTCGTGCTCGTCTTCGGACTGATGTTCTGTTTCTGGCTCTACCTATGGTCTTTCCGCTTGAAGATATTCCATAACCGGAAGAACGTACTATTCTTGATCCTCTGCATATTCGTGAGCTGCATCTTTACGGAACTATGTGTTACCTACGCGTTATTCAACGTATATATATTGCCGTTCGCCATCGTACCGATCGTGGTACGTACCTTCTTCGATTCCCGGACGGCGCTTTTCACGCACCTTATTATCGTGCTGATCTGCTCGTTGATGGTACCTTTCCCGCATGAGTTCCTGTTGCTACAAACCATAGCGGGCATGGTCGTGACGTTCAGCCTGAGAAACCTGAGCGAACGTTCGCAACTGATCCGGTGCGCATTCTTCATCTTCCTCTCGTACGCCATCTGCTACATGAGTCTCACGTTGTTCCAAGAGGCGAACCTGAATAAGATCAACTGGATGATGATGCTCTATTTCGGCATCAACTTCATCCTCGTCATGTTCACCTACGTATTGGTATATATGCTGGAGAAGACGTTCGGCTACGTATCGGACATCACCTTGGTGGAACTGTCCAACATCAACAACCCGATCTTGAAGAAGCTTAGCGAGACTTGCCCGGGCACGTTCCAGCACTCCTTGCAGGTATCCATCCTCGCTTCCGAGGCGGCCGCCAAGATCGGCGCCAACGCCCAACTGGTACGTACCGGCGCCCTTTATCACGACATCGGGAAGATGAGCAACCCCGTCTTCTTCACCGAGAACCAATCGAGCGTGAACCCGCATAACCAGTTATCGTTCGACCAAAGCGCGCAGATCATCATCAGCCACGTCACCGAGGGCGTGAAGATCGCCGAGAAGGCCCTGTTACCCAAGGCGGTTATCAGCTTCATCCGTACGCACCACGGACGTGGCAAGGCGAAGTATTTTTACAACTCTTTCAAGAACCAATACCCGGACAAACCGATTAACGACGAGCTATTTACCTACCCCGGCCCGAATCCCTTCTCGAAGGAGACCGCCGTACTGATGATGGCCGATTCCGTGGAAGCCGCCTCCCGCAGCTTGAAGGAACATACCGAAGAGAGTATCAGCGCCTTGGTGAACAAGATCATCGACGGGCAGATCGCCGACGGCTTGCTAAAGAGCGCTCCGCTGACCTTCAAGGACGTGGAGACCATAAAGAGCGTATTCGTAGACAAACTGAAAACCATGTTCCATACCCGAATCAGCTATCCGGACTTGAAAAAACAATAGCGAACCAGCATGAACGACCACCTACTCTACTTAGCCTCGACAGGGATCGTAGCCTTTACCTGCCTTCTGGTCAGCGGACTGCTGTTGTCGCTAAAGACCTTGCGGGAAAGCACGATCCCCAAGTACCGGACGGCCTGCAAGTATCTCGCCTTGGCCTCGGCATTGGTAGGCATAGGGCATATCTTCATCTTGTCCTCCGGCACGGACGAGCGAACCATCATGGAGTTGTTCTACTTCCCCATCCTGCTGATCAGTGCCTCGCAAGCGTTGCTGTTCACGTTCCTGCTCACCCTCTTATTCAGGGGAAAGAACGTGACCCGGAGGAATATCCTCCTCCACACCATGCCTACGATCGCGCTTACCGTAGCCTACACGATCGCTTGTCTCTTCCGGGAGGATGTCCATACGTATCGTTTCGACGTATGGTGGGATAATCTTGGGAACCCGCCCCTGCTGATACGTACGTTCACGTGCCTCGTATACCTTGTCCAGCTAGGGGACTATACGCATTTTTTCTTCCGGGAGCGGGCGATCTATCTAGGTAACCTGAAACAGATACCCCAATCACCCGAGCGACTGGAATTGCGCTGGGTAACCCGTGCCTTCCTATGGGCGCTAGGTATCGGCATCGCCGCCGTGAGCCTCTGTTTCTTCCCGAATAATTACTATAACACGGCGGTCAACTTCGTGTTCGCCCTCTTCTACGCCTCGGTATCGATCCACTACGCCAACTACCATTACACGTACGACCAACTATACCTGCGGCTCAACCTCGCCCCGCAAGCCGACGCCGATACCGATCCCAACCGGATGGACCTAGAGGATCTTATCGGCGGGTTGCTGGAAATCGAGGAGGACGAGTTGTTCCAGCAAGCGCAAAACTATATGGCCAGTTCCTCACCCTTCCTCAACCCGAATTTCAGCCGGCAAGACCTGGTACGTGCCCTCGGTACCAACGAGAAGTACCTCTCCACCTCCATCAAGGACAAGCTGAACATCACGCTCAAGGAATACATCGACCGCTACCGGGTGAACCACGCCCGTACCGAGCTGTTGATGCCGGGCGACAGCCGGAGCATGGAAGAGATCGCTGTCGGCGCGGGCTTCACCAGCTCCCGCACCTTCTCACGTATCTTCCAGAAAATACTGGGAGTCACCCCCGCCCAATACCGGCGGCAGGCGCAATAATGAGCATTTTTCCGAGATCTGTCCTCTTTTTTCCCGGATTTGTCCTCTCATTCTTACCCCGAACCCCGTTCTTTGCTGGCAGTAATCACTTAATAAAGGAATACCATGGCAGAACAAATCATTCTCAACACAGACTTGTACGATAACCTGCTCACCGAGCGCAAGGGCGACTACACCGCCAAGCCGCGCATCACCGGGACATTGTATAACACGGACATCGCCGCCCGCATCGTGGCCGCGCGTACCGAGTACCAACACGGCACGATCCTCAACATCCTCGACATGGCCGACAGCCATAAGGTGCAGGCCATCGCCGAGGGCAAGAGCGTGGTGGACGGCGTGGGCCAATACCTCGTCAACGTGCAGGGGGCCTTCGAGGGCGAGAAGGCGCAGTTCGAACCCGGGAAGCACGCCCTCGGCATCACCTACACCATGGGCAAGCTCTTGCGCGAGACCCTCAAGCTGGTGAAGGTGGTGGTGAACGGCGTGGCGGCCGTAGGTCCGGTGATCAATACCGTGACCGACTCCACCTCCAAGGCCATCAACGGGCAGCTCAGCTCCGGCGGAGCCCTCGTGCTGGGCGGCGTAAACCTGAAGATACAGGGTGATGATCCCTCCATCGGTGTCTACCTCACCCCCACCACCGAAGGGGCCGCGCCGATGAAGGCACCCGTGGTGATCGCCAACTCGCCCTCGCAGGTGATCGTGCAGATGCCGACGCTGGCCGACGGGCAGTACACCGTGCGCCTCACCACGCAATACAGCGGAAGCCGTAACGTAAAAGAGCCCCGCACCTACACCTTCCCCATCATCCTTATCGTAGGAGAAGGCGGTGGAGGCGACAGCGAGAGTCCGGACGAGATCTGAGGACAACGTTGTCCGGCATGTCCGGACAACGGCTGCCAAGCATCGAGGACAACGGCTGCCAAGCCTGCCGGACAGGGGCTACCGGACCTGCCGGAAAAAACAACCGATTTATAAACCCTATTATACACATAGAACATGAGAACATCATTACATGACATCCACCTACCGGCAAGGCGAATATTCGCCTTGCTGATCAGTGTCGCGACACTGATCGCCACCCTCCCGACAGCGGCCCGCACGCAAGCGGAACCTCCCGGGGCGCTCGACCTGGCCACCCTGCCGGGCACCCTGAACAATAACTGGTACATCAACCTCGCGTACCTAAACGGCACGTGGGTGTACAAACTAGGGGCATTCAGCACGCAGGCCCCGACCACCGGCACCCCCTTCAACGGTACCATCACCGGCACGATGCCCGAGGTAGGCCGGCAGTTCGTCATACACCCCTCCACCGATTCCGACAGCGTACTCACCTCCGCCGATCCCGACAGCGGCAACCCACCGGCGCTGACGCTGAAAGACGCCGTCATAACCTCAAGTTTCAACCAGCTCTTCTATATCAAGGCCGGCGCGGAACCGACCCTCCGGATCGAGGGGGAGAACCGGATCGAGATCATGAGCGACCTCATCTATAACTTAGGCACGCTCACCCTGACCGTAGCCGATGCGCAGGAGATAAGCCAAGGTATCCTAAACGGATCTCCCGCGGGCACGGGTACGCTCACGGTCTATGCCCAAGCGCCGCTCAGCATCGGCGCCATCTTCAACTTCCAGAATGCCCGGATGCATCTGGACGGAGAGATACATGTCATCAGTAAAACACAGAATGCTTCAGCCTTAAAAAACGACAATACCTCGCCGGACGCGATCACGTACGGGGATAACGCACGGATCCACCTGCAAGCGAACGGGATCTGCACCCAAGTAAGCGGCTTTATCGAACTGGATTTCGATACCGCCCCGACCGATGGCCGGACGCTGTCCGTCACCCCGGCAGGCGACGACGAGCCG
>NZ_FR885289.1:0-520 GCF_000436315.1 Parabacteroides sp. CAG:2
CGTGCAAGCCCTCCGACAGACGGTCGTTGTCCAAATGGGTATACACGTGCTTGCCCCCCGTGTTCAGCTCGATCAACTCGTACTCCCCCGCTCTCACCTCGAACAAGGGGACCCACAGGCAGTCGAGGATACGCACCATCACGTCCTTATGCCCACCGCCCGGCTGCACCACCACCTCCGCCTCCATATTGGTAAAAGGGCCGGAGGTGATACGCACACGGTCGCCTTTCAACAAGCGGCCGCTATCTGGCACGTATACGGGAAGCTCGTTGGAGTAAGAAGCCGCGACCCAACGCAAGGTATCCATCTCACGATCCGAGAGGTACGGGAAATAAGACCGCCCGCCGGAGGAAACCCGGGGGAGGAAATTATACAGGGGAAGCGTACGCTTCAGGCGGAAGATCTCGTCCTCCGAGGCGTGGACGAACACGTAGTTGTACAGCAGGGGCCGTTTCGTGTTGACCATCTTGCCGCCCACCTTCCTCGCCTCTACATACGAGGGGGAGAAATACTCGAACAA
>NZ_FR885289.1:656-40891 GCF_000436315.1 Parabacteroides sp. CAG:2
CCAGCCTCTTGATCACGTCGCTTCAGAACATGCGCCATGAACCTATCCGAGCACTTGCCTGTCAATATATCCATCTCTATGATTATCTTTTCTAGTGGTTATCCCGTGGCCCGAAAACAGACCCCATGGCAATTCAGAGCCCTACCAAGAATCATTTATATCATCTTGATAAACAGTGCTTTACATTTTTAAATATGGTATTACTGAAAATTACCATCTCTTGAAATCTTAGGCTACTTGGGGAGTAGCCTAAAAGGTGCGAGAACGGTTATCACCCGGTTGTAGAGACGGAGCGTGCTCCGTCTCCCACCGTCTGGGAGTAACTTTAAATACCATTTTGAGGGGATGAGACGGGGCACGCCCCGTCTCTACAGGAATACATATACAGATTATGAGGCATGGTGGAATGATACCTAGAACAAGGATTCATCTTGCCCGCATCACCATGTCTATACGTCTAGGATAAAATGGGAAAATCAAAGAATAGAAAGGGTCAAACGCCTAGAATGACTAAACAAGCCGATTTGTTTGTTTGTTTTTAGTTATTTTTTACTACATTTGCGCCATGAAAGAATACGCTACTCCCCAAGTAGCCTACTCCCTTTACCCTACTTTCGGTACATGATTGTACACACTCTCAAAACAAATTTTATTCACCGCAGACATCTTTTCCAACGAGAAACTTTTCAAATAGATTTGTGTAGTCTTGATCGATTTATGGCCCAATAGTTCGCTGATCATCTCAATCGGGACATCCTGTTCCTTCAAAATCATCGCAAAAGAATGACGGATCGAATATGAGGTGATCGGGATAGACACACCGCAGGCTCTCGCCAACCTCTTCAAGTTCCGGTTAAAATGGGCCAAAGCGGAAGTGTACTCCTTGTAGGCTTCTTTTCCCACTTTCATCCCCTTCAAGAAAGGAAACAAATAGGGTGAGTCCTTACCTACATCACTTGACAGTTCCCTCAGCGACTCCCATGCGGTAGATTGTACCTCTATAAGCATCGGAGTACCCGTTTTCTGGCGTTTATATTGCAAAACCCCACCCCGGACATTCTCCTTTTTCAGATGAGCGAAATCCACGAATGCCATACCGCAAAACTGGAACATCAGGCACAATGCCTGCCGTGTTTTTCTCAGTTCCGGATCATCTAATGGGGCCGTCATCAGAGAACGTAATAAATCCTGTGGTAACGCCTTTTTGCGTTTGCTCTCTATACCCGTGAAAACTCCCTTAAATAAATAAGGGATATAGGGGGCCAGCCCTTCCTCCACCGCCATGTTGTACACACAACGGATCCGACGCATATAGGTCGACACCGTGTTCCATGTACATCCTTTGTTCAACAAAAAGGCCTGATAACGCCGAAGGTTCTCCTTATTGACATAGATATAGGGAATTACCTCCAACCCACAAAACCGCATGAATGAGTTTAATGCATCCTGATAGCTCTTCGCCGTGGAATAACGCCCATCCATACGCAACTTATAGATATACAGCCTCATTCCTTCTACTAAATCCTTTTTCTCCATACTATCGCTATTTTTTCGTGATAAAACTTAGCAAATGTAATACAGATCCGGGAGGCTGAGCATATACAAAAAAAGGCGAACCAACCGGTCCGCCTTTATAAAATCTCCATTTCTAGATTATTTCAGTCCTCTATTCTTCAGCAACGGATCCGTACCCGGTTCCTTGCCACGGAAATTCTTGTACATATCCATAGCGTCGTCGATACCGCCCGGGGTCAGTACGTATTTACGGAATTTATCGGCACATTCTTGGTTAAAGATGTCGCCGGTTTCCTTGAATGCCTCGAAAGCGTCGCAATCCAATACCTCGGCCCAGATGTAGCTATAATAGCCGGCAGTGTAGCCGCCACCCATCGTATGGTTGAAGTAAGTCGTACGGTAACGGGAAGGGATTTGTTTCAGCAAACCACGACGGCCTAACGTCTGTTGCTCGAAATCCATCACATTCAAGTTGGCCGGAACATTATTCGTCTGGTCAACGAACTTGATCACTTTCTTATCCGCCGCATCACCACTGACCGCATGGAAATCCATATCCAGATAAGAAGCCGCCAGATACTCCGTCGTAGCGAAACCTTGTCCGTACTTACCGCTCTTATCCAACTTCTCGATCAACTCGGCCGGGATCACCTCGCCGGTCTGATAATGCTTAGCGTACACCTTCAATACTTCCGGCTCGAATACCCAATGCTCCATAACCTGTGAAGGCAACTCCACGAAATCACGAGGAACACCAGAAACACCGGAGTAATGCACGTCACGGAACAAGCCGTGCAAACCATGACCGAACTCATGGAACAATGTATTCGCCTCATCAGCGCTCAACAACGCAGGTTGTCCCGGAGCGGGCTGGCTAAAGTTACAAACGATCGTTACGACCGGAGCCACACGCTTGCCATCCTTATAAGCCTGCGGACGATAAGAACCGCACCATGCGCCACCACGCTTGCTGGCACGAGGGAAGAAATCGAAATAAATAACGCCCAAATGAGAGCCATCCTTATCTTTGCACTCAAAAGCCTGCGCTTCCGGATAAGGCAACGGGATATTACGGATCGGGGTGAACGTGATACCATATAACTTATTAGCTACATAGAAAGCACCCTCACGAACATTATCCAACTTCAAATAAGGACGAACCTCATTCTCATCCAAATTGAATTTAGCCTTCTTGGCCTTCTCGAAATAATAACGCCAATCCCAGCCCTCGGCCTCGAAATTGCCGCCTTCTTTCTTGATCTCGGCGTTTATATCGGCCAATTCCTCTTTCGCTTTCGCCAAAGCAGGCTTCCAAACCTCATCTAACAATTGATAAACCTTATCCGAGCTTTTCGCCATACGATCCTCCAACACGAAAGAAGCGTAATCATCATAGCCCATCAACTTCGCTTTCGCCAAACGAGCGGCAACCAAATCACGAACCACTTCCTTGTTATCGTTCTCATTATTATTATTACCACGGTTGATATAAGCGTTGAACATCTTCTCACGCAACTCACGTTTATCGGAATATTGCAAGAACGGCATCACGCTCGGGTTCTGCAAGGTAAATACCCATTTGCCTTCCATCCCGGCATCCTTGGCCGCTTGAGCGGCGTTAGCGATCAAGGTCTCGGGCAGACCGGAAAGATCCTCCTGCTTGTCGATCACCAATTTAAAAGCATTCGTCTCTTTCAGCATATTCTGTCCGAAAGTAAGCTGTAGCATGGAGATCTTACTATTCAACTCACGCAATTTAGCCTGATCCTCAGCGGAAAGATTAGCGCCACCCCGAACGAAGTCCTTATAAGTCTCCTCCAACAACTTCATTTGCTCTTTATCGAGGCCCAACTCATCCTTCTTATCGTATACCGCCTTCACACGAGCGAATAATTTCGGATTCAAGTTGATATCATCACTATATTTTGACAATAGCGGCGACATCTCACGGCTTAACGCCTGCATCTCATCATTCGTATTCACGCTATTCTGTCCACCAAAAACGATCTGGACCTTCCTAAGCAACGCACCCTGCTCATCCAAAGCGACAATCGTATTCTCGAACGTAGGCTCCTCCGGGTTATTCACGATCGCCTCGATCTCCTTACGTCCCTCTTCCATGCCTTGCAATAGGGCCGGTTTGTAGTGCTCGAACTTGATTTGATCAAAAGGTGGAACTCCAAACGGGGTGGTATATTCCGCAAAGAACGGGTTCTCCCCCTCCACGGTCTTCTTTTCGGAAGTACCGCAGGCAGTAAGCATAACGGCTAATCCTGCTGCCATAATTAATTGTTTCATCTTTACTGATTTTTTGATTTATGAGTTATAAATTGTTCTGCTCATTTTAGCCCTCTGTTCTCCAACAGCGGATCGATGCTTGGTTGTTTACCACGGAAATTCACGTACATATCCATAGCATCATCGATACCGCCCGGAGTTAATACATATTTACGGAATTTAGAGGCAACCTCCGGATTGAAGATATCACCCGTCTCCTTATAAGCTTGGAAAGCGTCGCAATCCAACACTTCCGCCCAGATATAGCTATAATAACCGGCGGTATATCCACCTTCCATCGTATGTCCGAAATAAGTGGAGCGGTAGCGAGACGGAATCTGACGGATCAGACCACGATCGCCCAAGACCTTCGCCTCAAATTTCTCGATATCCAAATCGGCAGGGATCTCTTTCAATACATGATAATCCATATCCAGATAAGAGGCGGCCAGATACTCCGTCGTAGCGAAGCCTTGTCCATACTTGCCACTCTTGATCATCTTGTCTACAAGGGCTTGCGGTATTACCTCGCCGGTCTGGTAATGTTTAGCGTACACTTTCAATACCTCCGGCTCAACGGCCCAATGCTCATCGACTTGCGAAGGTAGCTCCACAAAGTCACGAGGCACATCGGACACGCCATAATAATGAACGTCGCAGAATAAACTATGTAGGGCATGACCGAACTCATGGAATACGGTCTCGGTCTCGTCGGCCGTCAAAAGCGCCGGTTGTCCCTCCGCCGGTTTACTGAAATTAAACACGGTAGTAACCACCGGGGCTACCCGTTTCCCATCTTTATACGTTTGTGAGCGGTAACCGCCGCACCATGCGCCACCTCCTTTGCCCGGGCGGGTAAAGAAATCCATATACAGCACGCCCAGATGCGTACCATCTTTATCCTTGCACTCGAAAGCGAGAGCGTCGGGGTCCGGTTTCGGGATGTCCTTGATCTCGGTAAACGTGATACCGTATAATTTATTGGCTACATAGAAGATGCCCTCACGTACATGTCCCAACTCAAAATAAGGACGCATCTCGTTCTCGTCCAAGTTATATTTCGCTTTCTTGGCTTTCTCGAAATAATAACGCCAGTCCCAGCCCTCGGCCTCGTAATTACCGCCTTCCTTCTTGATCTCGGCGTTGATATCGGCCAATTCCTCTTTTGCTTTCGCCAAGGCAGACGGCCAGATTTTATCGAGCAAGTCGTACACGTTCTTCTCGTTCTTCGCCATATTCTCTTCCAATACGAAAGCGGCATAATCCTCATATCCCATCAATCGGGCTTTCTCCAGACGAGCGGCAACCAGCTGCTTAACGACCTCCTTATTATCATTCTCATTATTATTGTTGCCACGATTCGTATACGCCTTGAAGATCTTCTCACGCAAATCACGCTTATCGGCGTATTGAAGGAAAGGCATCACGCTCGGATTATGGAGGGTAAACACCCACTTACCATCCAGACCATTCTCTTGGGCCGTTTGCGCCGCCTTGACGATCACGTCTTCCGGCAGACCGGATAAGTCCTCTTTATTATCGATCACTAATTGGAAATCGTTGGTCTCTTTCAGGGTATTCTGTCCGAAAGTAAGTTGGAGCATGGATATCTTCTCGTTCAGCTCACGCAACTTCGCCTGCTTATCCTCCGGCAGATTGGCTCCTCCCCGGACAAAGCTTTTATAGGTTTCCTCCAACAGCTTCTTCTGTTCCTTATCCAGATGGAAGCTCGCCTGATTCTCATATACGGATTTCACCCGGGCGAAAAGCTTGGGATTTAAGCTGATATCATCCGAATGTTTGGATAAAAGGGGATAAAGCTCACGTTCGAGCTCTTGGATCTCGTCCGTGGTATTCACACTGGATTGGCCACCGAAAGCATACATTACTTTAGTAAGCAACTCGCCACTTTGGTCTAAGGCCACGATCGTATTCTCGAATGTCGGCGCATCCGGATTTGCCACGATCGCCTCGATCTCCTTCGACTGCTCTTCCATGCCTTTCAAAAGAGCCGGCTTGTAATGAGCCACCTCGATTTGGTCAAACGGAGGCACCCCGAACGGTGTCGTATACTCCGTAAAAAACGGATTGGGTGTAGCGCCTTCCGCTACATCGCTTTTCTTTGAGGAGGAACAAGCTCCCAAAATAACCGCTAAACCTGCGGCCATAAGCGTTTTATTCATGCCATTGTTATATTAGAATTACAATGGACAAAGATAACGAAGTTTTGCGTTACAATTCTATTTCAAATTGTTATTATTTAGAATCCGGAAAAAGATTTTCACAATTCACACAAAAAAGATCCCCAAAGGGAGATCTTCCCTTCGGGGACCCAATATGCATTCATTCAATGTTCAATCGAATCGCTCTCTATACCGTCCTCGATATTTTCATTTTCGATCGTTTCTTGTAAATCTTGAATGTCATTAGACGTGTAATCATCCGACAATACCGAATTGGTAGACATGGTCTCATCGTGAAGATCATCGCTCTCATCCCATAACGTTTTCATTATATTCTCTGGCATATCTCTTATATTTTAAAGTTATATGCCTATTCAACAACCTCGACAAAGAAATTGTTGTTCCAATAAAAATAGTTCACTAATTTTAGCGAGATTAACGCAAGAAATAATATGAATCGAATTTGTAGTCTTTTTGGTATTCAGTATCCCATCATACAGGCGGGAATGGTTTGGTGTAGTGGTTGGCGGCTAGCTTCAGCGGTTAGTAACGCCGGTGGATTAGGATTGATCGGGGCAGGCTCCATGCACCCGGAAGTGCTCCGGGAACATATCCGTAAATGCGAGGCGGCGACCGACAAGCCTTTTGGCGTGAATGTCCCGCTAATGTACCCGGAAATCGATACCTTGATGCGGATATTGGTGGAGGAAAAAGTGAAGATCGTATTTACCTCCGCCGGTAACCCGAAAACATGGACAAAGTATTTGAAGGATCATGACATGACGGTCGTTCACGTGGTAAGCAGCTCTAAATTCGCCACGAAATGCGAGGAGGCCGGAGTGGATGCCATCGTTGCCGAAGGCTTCGAGGCCGGCGGGCACAACGGACGGGAGGAAACAACTACGATGTGCCTGATCCCCGCTGTCCGGAAAGCGACCTCTCTCCCCCTTTTGGCGGCAGGAGGTATAGGAAACGGTCAAGCGATGCTAGCGGCACTCGCACTAGGGGCCGACGGCGTACAGATAGGCACTCGTTTCGCCTTGACCAAAGAAAGCTCGGCACACGAGAATTTCAAGAAACTATGCTTGAATCTTAAGGAAGGCGATACGAAGTTATTATTAAAGAAACTGTCTCCTACCCGTCTGGTAAAAGGAGATTTCGCTACGGCAGTGGAAGAAGCGGAAGCCCGGGGAGCGTCCGTGGAAGAATTACGTGAGTTATTGGGCAAAGGACGTGCCAAGAAAGGAATCTTTGAGGGCGACCTAAAGGAAGGCGAGTTAGAGATCGGACAGGTAGCGTCTTTATTCTGGGAGGAATTATCCGTGGAAGAGGTGATGAAAGAATTGATCCGTGACTTTAAGCTATCCTTAGAGAACGTAAAAACACAGTTGTGTTCGTGAGAAAACACAACTGTATCTGTGGATAAGCACAACTGTGTTCAAGAGAAAACACAGTTGTGTTCCTTATCATAATCGATACTTATACAATTGCGCCATGACCTTTTGGTATTGGTTTTGCAATTGCAGGTAGTTTTGCACGCTTTGGTAATAGGTCGTCACATCCACGAAATACTCGATCATAGAGATTTGCCCGGCCTGTATAGCCTTGTTCAACAAGACCAAGCTATTCTGCCTTTTCAGCACATCCTTATATTCATCGATAGATTTCTTTAAGGAGACAGACTGGTCATATAGCTGCCTCAACCCATTCTCTACCGTGAAAGAAGCGCTCTCCAACTGCATCTCCGTATAGCGGGCCTGAGCCTTCGCCTGTTTCACGTTATTACGGTTCGAGAACAACGGGATGGTGATTCCTACCAAGAAACCATTGAAACGCTCTCCACCCGAGGCGGGATTCATACGATACCCTAACTCAAAGCCGGGCAGACCTTTCGCCTTATTCACGCTCACCTGCCGAAGAGCTGTCGTCTGGTCGCTACGCAAGGTCTGTAATTGCGGATCGGATTGCATCGCCTCCGTCCGCAGCTCATCAAAGGAAAGCACATCCTTATCCGGCAAGGCGTAAACCGTATCCGTAAACTCGATAGCGATACCGCCGTTCAGGGTAGCCAGCTCCTGCAGCTTGGCAATACGGGAAGTCTCGTTCATCCGGGCCTCTGTCCGAGCGTTCAATAATTCCAGATCGATCTTGTTTGTCTCAAGGATATTCGCATTTCCTTTCTCCAAACGAGTCGCATAAAAAGCGGAAAGTTGCTCGGCGTTCCTAAGACGGGTATCCAATAGGTTCTTCTGCTGGTTCAACAGCACCAAATCTAGGCAAACCTCTTTCACCTGCAACAAGATTTGCTGACGAAAAGCCATCCCTTGACGATCCAAACCCGCGGATTTCGCCTTCGTCAGCTTATGCTTCCGGACATATACGGACGGGAAATCAAAGCTTTGGGAAGCCACGAACTCGCCCGTGAATCCCATCCCTTCTTTATTCCCCCAGAAATGCGAATAAGAGACCGAAGGGTCTGGCAAATTATTATCCAACTTCGCCTCCAGCTTCTGCGACTGGACCAACTGGCTGTTCGCCTGTAAATCCTTATTGTTCGCCTCCACGCTCCGGAGCACGTCCTCTATAGAAGTCTGGGCGGAAAGGCCGCCTGTCAATACAGACAAGGCGGCGACTATAATATATGATTTCATAAAACTTATTCTTTATTCTTGTTCATTATCAGATAAACAATCGGGATGATGAATCCGTTTAAGAACGTAGAGGTTAATAAACCACCCAAGATCACCGTCGCCATCGGGCTTTGGATCTCATTCCCGGGAAGATCGCCATTCAACGCCAACGGGATCAACGCCAAGGCGGAACTCAACGCCGTCATCAAGATCGGGTTCAAACGGTCTAGGGAACCTTGTATCACGGACTCTCGCAATCCCATTCCCTCTCCACGCAAATGCGTATAGTGGCTGATCAGTAGCATACCGTTTCGGGTAGCGATACCGAACAAGGAAATGAAACCGATAATCGCCGGGATACTGATCTCGCCGGAAGTAAGCCATAGGATAATCACGCCACCGATCAACGCCAACGGCAGGTTCAACAAGATCACGCCACTCTCCTTCACGTCCTTGAACTCATTGTACAGTAACATGAAGATCACCAATAACGACATCAACGACGTCAGCAATAAGGTACGGCTGGCCGCCGCCTCGCTCTCGAACTGGCCGCCATATTCGATATGGTATCCCTCCGGCAAACGGATATTAGCCTCTACCCGATCCTGTATCTCATTAACCACACTTCGCAAGTCACGTTCCGATACATTGGCGCTAATCACGATCTTACGTTGCACATTCTCACGATTGATCGTATTCGGACCGGTCACCGAACGGATATCGGCCACGTAGCTTAGCGGCACTTTCTGTCCGGCGGCATCGATCATCAGATTGCTAATATCATCCATCGTGGCACGGCTAGCGTCGGAGGTCTTCACGGTCAGGTCGAAGCTCTTGCCATCGTCGTACACCTGACTTACGGCCTCTCCACCCAACATCACATTGATATATTCCTCGAACTCCGGCAGGGGAATGCCATATTTAGCCAGCAACTCACGTTTCGGGGTGATTGTCAACTGCGGACGCTCGATCTGCTGCTCTACCTTCAAGTCCACCAGACCCGGGATCGTTTGGATAGCGGCCTTGATCTGGTTACCGACCGTAAACATCAGGTTCAAGTCCGTACCAAACAATTTGATAGCGATATTCGCCTCCGTGCCGGAAAGCATAGCGTCGATACGATGGGAAATAGGTTGCCCGATCTCTATATTAGCGCCGCTGATCGTAGATAACTTCTTGCGGACATCATTCATCACCTCATCCCGACTACGGTCTTGCAATTCGAAAGGAGCCTCGATCTCGGAAACATTCACGCCCAAGGCATGCTCATCCAATTCCGCACGACCGGTCTTCCGAGCCACAGTCTTTATCTCGGGCACTTGCAACAGCAACGCTTCCGCACGGCGTCCGATCTGATCCGACTCGTCCAAGGAAATTCCCGGAAGTGAACTTACGTTGATCGTAAAAGAACCCTCATTGAACGGGGGCAAGAAACTACGACCCAAATGAAAGAAGATCACCAAGGCGACCACAAACAAAGCGATCGTGGTACCTAGCACCCATTTCTGGTAAGCCAACGCTAACTCCAAAGCCCGTTTATACACCACCTTCAACTTCCGGGCTATCCAAGCCTCACGCAGTTCCTTCATTCCCGTCGCTTTACGGTTCAGCAAATAGCTACAAAGCACCGGGGTCAAGGTAAGCGCCACCACCGTAGAAGCAAACAACGCCACGATAAAAGCGATACCCAGCGGAACCAACATACGGCCTTCCATACCACTCAAGAAGAACAAGGGCACGAAGCTCACCACGATAATCAAGGTAGAGTTCAAGATCGGCATACGTACCTCACGGGAAGCGTCGTAAACCACCTCCAAGGTAGAGCGTTGCTGATCCGGAGGCAAGAGCCGGTTTTCCCGGATTCGTTTATACACGTTCTCCACGTCCACGATAGCGTCATCCACCAAGGAACCGATAGCGATCGCCATACCTCCCAAGCTCATCGTGTTAATCGTCAATCCCATGTAGTGCAATACGATGATAGAGACCAGCAAAGATAACGGCAAGGCTACCAACGAGATCACCGTCGTACGTATATTCATCAAGAACAGGAACAAGACGATCACCACGAAGAAACTACCCTCAAACAAGCTCTTCTTTACATTATTAATAGAGTTATCGATAAAATGACTCTGGCGGAATATATCCGTAGAGACATGTACATCCGCCGGCAAGTTCTTCCGCAAATCGACAACAATCTCGTCCAGCTTCTCCGTCAACTTCTCCGTACTCGTATCCGGCTGTTTGGTCACGGTAATCAGCACGGCTGGCTTTGTCCGCTCGGAAGCGGTTCCCAGCTTCGGGCTTTTACCGCCGATCTTAACCGTAGCGATATCACCCAGCGTAACCGGATACTCATTCACGGTCTTCACCACACCCTGAGCGATCTCCTCCGCCTTCGAAGTCGATAAGACTCCTCGGATGATGTATTCGTTCGAGAACTCATACAATACACCACCATTGGCGTTCCGGTTCATATTCCGACAAACATCCAACACCTCGTTCAACCCTACACCGTAGTGCTTCATACGAGCCGGGTCCAACAAGATCTGGTACTCCTTAATATCGCCACCGATCACGGCCACCTGCGCCACACCGCCCGTAGACAACAAACGGGGACGGATCGTCCAGTCGGCGATCGTACGTAAGTCCAACAAAGACGTGGAATCGGCGGTCAAACCGAGGATCATCATCTCACCCAAGATGGATGACTGCGGGCCTAAGGTCGGTTTACCTACGTTCTCGGGAAGGCTCTCACCCAAGACTGCCAGTTTCTCGGACACGATCTGACGAGCCCGGTAAATATCCGTACCCCAATCAAACTCTACCCAAACCACGGAGAATCCGGTGGTAGACGAGGAACGTACACGCCGCACGTCCATCGCACCGTTCACGGCAGTCTCCACAGGGAATGTCACCAAGCGTTCTACCTCCTCGGGAGCCATACCGTTCGCCTCGGTCATGATCACGACCGTTGGGGCGTTCAAGTCCGGGAACACATCCACGTCCGTATTAAACGCCGTGTACGTACCCCAGATCATCAGCAATAGCGCACAAACCAAGATTACCAACCGGTTGTGCAATGAATAATAAATTATCTTATTTAACATGCAACGTCCCTCCTATTAATGGCTATGGCTATGAGCCGGTATCGCGTTAGAAGCGGAAGACAACTTGATCTGGTAAGCGCCACGGGTCACGACCTCATCGCCCGGTTTCAATCCGGAAAGGATCTGTACCTCCGAGCCGTTATTCGCTCCCAGCGTCACCCATTGCTTCTTATAGCCTTCCTCATCCAGACGGATAAATACCGAATAAATGCCCTGCTCCTCGATAAGGGCGGAGACAGGCACGCTCAAGACATTCTCCATCGGCTTTGTCAACAAAAAGATCTCCACGAAAGAACCGGGGATAACCGCTCCTTTATTATCGAACTCGAAAGTCACCGGTACATAGAAAGAGTTCATATCGGAAGCCTTTCCATACGATAACAACCGTCCACGCAAATCAGACAATTTATAGAGAGCGTTATCATACGGAGTCATGAAATTAGCGGTTTGGATCATGGGAAGATCGTTGTAATACCTCTCAGACACGTCCGCACGCAATACCAAACGATTGTTTTGCGAGATCGTAGCCAAAGGCTGACCTACGGATACATAATCACCCTCTTTCACTTGGATGTTCTTCAAGTAACCGTTCAAGGGAGAGACTACAGACACGCCTTTCGCCGTCTGTTTTCCCGCTATCGCCTCATAAGCGACCTTGGCGTTCTCGTAATTCAAGCGGGCCTGCTCGAAATCCTTGGCGGATACGATCTTATCGCCTACCAAGGCTTGCATACGCTCGTATTCCTTTTTCGCCGTCTCATAAGCGAATTTAGCCTTTGCCGCCACGTCTCCATCAGAGAGGGCGTTGGAAGCGATACTCAACACGGCCTGTCCCTTGCGTACCGCCGTACCATCCACGAATGGCAAGCTACCAAACGAGATCACGCCGGGGACGGTAGCGACGATCACGGACTCCTCCCCTTGCGCCGCCATTACTCGTCCGCTCGTCTTAATCACATCCGTGAAAGGAGCGGGATTAACCGTTACAGTCTGCAAACCAACGGCCTCGGCTAAAGCCTTCTTAAAGACAATCTCGCCGGGATGGGTACCACCGGCCTCATGCTCATGGTCATGGCCTTCGTGTTCATGTCCCTCATGATCATGATCGTGAGCCTCTAATTCATGATTATGCTCATCGTGTCCGGCTTGCGACGCATTTCCCGCACAACCGGCAAACAGGTAAGCGCACATCGCACCTACCAAATATATTTTCTTCATTGTGTAAAAAATCTTGATATCGTTAATAATAAATAGATAGGGGCAAGTCTATCCTCACCCGCTCTCACAAACGAGGTATCAAGACATAGGAGGGGCACGAAGTCCCGAGGCACTCACTATCCAAGCGTCGTGCAGCGACTCAATGTAGGGGGCGTTCTCGTGATCAAGGAGCTGTCCGCAAAACGCCGGTTCAGGTGGATAAATGTAATCAAATAAGACGAGTAACGGCATCAGATGTATATCCACATCTCCATCCATAAAATGAAAAATATGCGTACTGAAATAGGCCAAGTTATGCCCGTCGCAACCGCAATCATGCGTATCTGTGCTTTTATCGCCATGCGCTTGCTCCGCGGTCAAGGATTGATAACAAGGCATCCCGTCCCGGTGATGATGGTGAGGGATAACCACAGAAAGCAACGCCAAGATGCCGGCCATCAGCACCACGTATTGTACAATCCTCTGTTTCATTTTCTCACGCATGGCACAAAGATAAGGATATTTTTCCGTTTTTTACATGAATGTTGTAAGTTTGCGGTAAATAAAAAGATAGATGAAGTTTGGAGTAAATAAAAAGGTATTATTATATACCGCCGGTTGCGTATGGATTTTCGCCGGTATCAATATCTTACGCATCGGTATCGTCACATGGTTAAACGATACCCATTATTGGTTATTCAAGATCGGGGAAGCGACCATCGTTTTCTTGCTTTTCTTCAATTTGGTCTTTAAACGGCTTTTCTATAAACATTCCGAACGGATCTCCCGGAAAAACGGGAAACATTGCCCGTTCTCTTTCTTCGACGTGAAAGGTTGGATTATCATGATCTTCATGATCGCTTTCGGGGTCACGATCCGCGCGTTCCATTTACTGCCGAATTCTTTCATTTCCGTATTCTATACGGGATTATCCACGGCGTTGATCATAACGGGATTCTTATTCTTGAGACAAGGAAAAACCGTTGGGAATTGAGAATTGAAAATTAAAGATACAACAATCTATAATTTTCAATTCTCAATTCTCAATTTTCAATTCCCAAGTTTTTCGCAGATCAACTCAGCAGCCTTCTTGCCGCTCATCAGCATGCCTCCAAAGATCGGTCCCATACGGAAGCTACCGCTTACGCCGTTAGCGGCCATACCGGAAACGAATAATCCCGGGTAGATCTCCTTCGTGTTCTCCACCGTTGTCTGCTCACCCAGCTCCACATTCAAGGAACGCTCGCCGATCACGCCTCCGGTCGGTGTATTCAATTGGATATCATTCTTACGGGCTACCACACGGGCAATCTCGCAATCATGCCCCGTACCTTCCAAGACAGCCTTTGCCATGATCGTCAACGGATCCACGTGCATCCCCTCACGGATTACCGGAGCCCAGTTCACTACCACACCGGCTACGGCATCGTTATGAAACACCACGTCCTCTACCGAATAGCAGTTAAAGATCGTAGCGCCCGCCTTCGTCGCCTGATAAATCAAAGCGGAAGTGGTATGTACCGAATCCATGATATACGTGCCGTTAGCACCCTCCTTATAGCTTACGCCCAATTCCTTGATAATCGGCATAGCCTCTTCCTGCACCACGATATCGTTGAACATCATAGCGCCGCCCCACATACCTCCACCGGGAGCCAGCTTACGATCAAACAACGCCACCTTCTTACCGGCTTTCGCCAAGAAATAAGCGGCCACGATACCGGAAGGTCCCCCTCCCACGATCGCTACATCCACAGACAAGTTGCTCTTCAACTTCTCGAAGTAAGAGTCAATGATTCCACTTGAAACAATCTGTTCCATCTTAATAACTAATTAAAGTTTAAACATCAGGGAGCACATAGAGGTAACGCCCCCTTTATTTCCTAGTTCTACCTTATTTTCCCTTCGCCGGCATTACCCGGATCAGGTTCGATGGGTATAATCTCAGCCCGTATGACTCGGGCACCCCTATGTGAAAAGTCGGGGGCAAATGTACAAAAAATTAGTATATATGTACTCAACAGAGCCATAAAAGGCAAAAAACGCTCAGCCAAACAAAATGTAAGAAGCTTAATCTTCTTCCGACCAGTCATCAGACCAACCGAATTCTTTATCCCGGAATAATTCAGCTAATCCCGAAATCTGCTTGAACCGAAGTAACTCATTTTTATCCATTCCAATATTACGCATGATCCACTTATCAGACATCCCAGATTTGACCAACTCCGTAACAATCTCCGTCATAAGTTCCAAGTTGTGCATCCCTCGAGCCCTGTTATGGCGAATGGTTGAAGCCATTCGGTTTGAAATATCTTTCTCAATCACCGTTACAGGCAACATTCCTTTCTCACGATCATAAATCCTTTGAGATTGCTTCATAACCAGATAACGATGATAACCATCTACTATCTCATATAAATCATCCTCTTCAAGATAATAACAGACGCAAGGCATCGTATAGCCATCCTCCCAAATGGAAAGTTCCAATAATCGCATTTCCGGTGGTGCCATGATATTAGGGTTATAGCTGTTGGCTACAATTTTTTCTATAGGGACAGCCCTAACACCATATGCCGGACTAACAAAGTTTCCCATGCTTATAAAAATTATATTTGTCCATTACTTCTTTTCTCATATCCCTCTCTCGTTTTGTCTGGGAAAAACCCATATACTTACATGTATGATCGTTTTTCAAAATACAAACACACATACGTTTGTAAGTAGGGATTTCTTTAAACTCGGGTATATTGATATCATCGATATACTCCATCCGTACCGGTTTCTTATCCGTATGGTAAGCGGTACATTCTTCCACAATGATAGGAATATTAGCCGCCCGTAACTTAGCGATAGTCTCCTCACTGAGGCATCCTCCTTTTTCTCTCCAGAATTTACGGCTGACTCTTAACTTATTCAAATAGTTCTCACGAGTTTCTTCGGGTAAAGTATTTAGGAGAAAATACATATATTTCTCCCAAGAGAACCCGGCTGGGCACTTGATAGCCCTCCATCCCATAGCGGAGGTATTCCCATATATACCGGCAAAGCCAACACCGTTTACACGTCCAACCATCCGCCCCCACATGTCGGGATCGACAACTTTGTAAATGAACAGTGTGGATATCGCTTGGGATATGAATGGGCTCGCCACACGTTGCCGGGACAAAGGCACCCCTGCTTGATAATACAAATCATACAAATGATTATATGTCCAACCGAACTTTCCGTTCGCTATCCAGATATCCTGAGTTTTCCAATCATAAATAGGATATGCGTTATATATAGAATAATTCATTCTGCGAGTCCATTTATAATTAGCTAGTTTTCTGTAATTCTTATCACTATGTATGGCCCGCCACCTATTAAAACTCTCTTGGGTACGGATACCAACAAGGCAACATATACGCCGGCCCATTTTCCGTTGATACAACCAAAAAGGGAACATATTCTGAAAATCATAATCCCACATGTCCTCCTTGAAAAAGTCAAAGTCTTTCGCCCGGAGACATGAATGGGGCATCTCTCGAACCCAGATATCCCGGTACTCCTCGCTCCAAGGTCTCCAATATTGTTGAAACATAGATGTACATGTCTGGACTTTAAAAGGAACACAACAATGATAAATATCAAGGATATCGGAATTAGCGGCATAAACCTTTTCCACATATTCGGTCGTCTGGCTGTATTGAACCTCATAATCCATATGAAATACACCTAGTTTTCGTCCCGGAGCGTATCTACGAATATAATCTACACACAAATTCAACAGTACACCGCTATCCTTTCCGCCGGAAAAAGAGACGTATACGTAATCGAAATAATCAAAAATGATCTTCAATCTTTTCTCTGTCGCCTCGTACACATCCATTCTTCGCATCATGACTCTACCTCCGGTAAATAATGCATTTTATCATAATTTTTCCACTCAACACATGTCTGGAACTTTTTTTGTGAGAACACTTTTACATGACGTTTATGCACAACAGCCATAAGTGAAGCTTGAGATGAATAATCCTTTATGACTTCTTCAAGAAGTTCACTCAATACCGAAGGATCATCACCACTCACGAAATAATTGTCTATAGAGTAATAGAGATGTCCTTTTTTTACAGGCATAAAACCAACAACAGCTGTTTCATGAAAGGCTATATACCAAACGTGGCTACGAGATGTTTTAAAAGGGTAATTGTTATTTTGTCGCAAAATGGCTGGATTCATGACCAAAGGTGCGACAAGTTCATATAACAATTTGTCCGTTCCCTGCAATGTCATAATTTTCATGGTCTGCACTTAATAATATTACCATGCAAATTTAGGCATTATATATAGATACCGTAGCCACAAAAACACAAAAATGTAATTTACCCTATTTATATTTAGTCACTCGCTCATCATCGATAACGCCTTTCCAATTCATACCAAAAGCGAAATCATACAGATGGCCCTCGCTATCCGTATAGCATTTCATATCCCGGGGAACATCCTCGAATTGCTCCTCCACGATACGCATATCTGCCGGCATCTGCAAAGGCAACAAAGCGGAAGGCTCGGCTTTTCCACTGATGATATCCAAGACCGCTTGGTTTTGTACACCGAAGTTCACCAGAATGGCATCCGCCGAACCCTCGAACTCGGACATAATCGTGGGCTTATCCATCTCCAAAGATACGATTACAGGCTTACCTTTCATTTTAGCCTTTGTCTCCAAAACAGAAAGCATATCCTGCTTATTAGCTGTTTTCACGGACTTACCTTTATAAGAACGGTTCGTGAAATTCTCAAACGGATCTCCCCCCGCCAAACTTGGGTTACGGGCATAGGTAGCGGTATAATCATTATACTGTAAACTGATAGGCATATAACCGTTTCCACCTTTCTCACGATCGGATTTATCATACCCCGTACCACTGTTCGGGCTCGTCATAAAGACGATGGCGAAATCCGCCTCATCGGGATTATCAACGACCGTAAGATACCGTGACCGATGCCCTCCACTAAAGCTTGCACATTATTATTCCAGCGAGCCGCCACTTCTGGGCTTTGTACTCTCGTAACCAATACATGACGAACATTATCCTCGGTGAGGAATTTACGCTGCGCATCGGAAAGATCGGATGGCTGGGCTCCACTCTCATCAAAAGATTTGCCATTGTAGGTAGAAGCGCCAAACCCTTTCGAGGCACCGGGGATAGATTGATGGGCGCTATAAAGCATCAATCCGGCGATTTCCTCTGTAGATAACTGTCCGGCCAAATCAACGGCACGTTCCTCGGGCGTAAGACGCCAATCCTCATACGGATCAAGCCGCCCGTTCCGATTCAGATCTTTGAAGGCATATCCGTCAACAGTAAGAAGTCTCACCCCCGAATTGGCGGAATATCCTAATACAGCTCCTTCTTGCTGGGTAACGATACGGATAGAATCTTTCTCTACCTCCGTCCACTTCGTGCCCGAACAAGCACAGGTGGAAACTAACAAGGCGCCCAACATACCATGGGTCAGCCGAACAGTAATAAAAGGTTTTCGCATACTTTCTTAGTTTTAATAGGTTAATCTCTATTCAATAATGGTTTCTCAAGAATACGATTTATCCGAAATGAGGCGGACGCTTATTCAATCTGCGCTCGATAAAGCTTTTCATAAATTCCACGGTCTCGTCGATCCCTAATACGGATACATCGATCGAGAAATTATAAGAAGAGGCCATTCCCCATGTCTTATTCGTATAATAATTATAGTAAGCCGCACGGGATTTATCAGTCTTCTCCATCATGTTCTTCGCCTCTTCCACTGTCACACCATGCCTTTCCACGGTCTTTTGGACCCGGCTCTCCACTGAACTATGGATAAAGAAGCTCAAACAAGCCGGATCATCCCGGAGGATATAATCAGCGCAACGCCCTACCAAAACACACGACTCAGTCTCCGCCAATTTACGGATAGCGTCACTCTGTATCTTAAAAAGACCGTCATTAGACAAAATATCATTATAAGGCGTAAACATCCCTCCCATAAAAGAAGAGTACCCCATCGTAAAAGCGTACGATAAACCACTGGAGGCACGTTCGTCCGCCTTCTCGAAAACATCCTCGCATAATCCACTCTCACGGGCCGCCACGGTAATCAGTTCCTTATCATAGTAACCGATACCCAACTCCTTCGCCAAACGTTGTCCGATCTCGCGGCCACCGCTTCCGAACTGGCGGCCTATCGTCAATATGATTTTATTATCCATAGATTTCAAGTTTAATTCAACTATTTACAAACGTACAAAATTATTTTTAAAGCCACGATAATAATATAATAAACACTAAAACAAAAAATAATCAAAGTTTATACTTACATTTGTTTTCGAATAAATTTAGTACACTCAATTTATCATGAATAACATTCATTCCAATACAACATTTCTTAATGAGGCTATAGACAAGAAGACCGATGTAGAAGATGAAAAGACCGACTTGATTTTGGCCAATATGATTGATTTGCGAAAAACGATGTCGGATGTATTGTCACTTCTTCTTGGAGCCAAAGAAAACTCGGTTATTGACCAAGCGCTATTCCGCATCTTACAATTTTTCGATGTGGATCGGGTGTATATCGGAACATTTGACGAACAAACTCATACTGTTGACTTTACGAATGAAGTTACTTGTGATGGCATTATCTCTATGCGAGAGGATTTACTGCGTCAACTCCCGCAAGACGAGATTCCTTGGTGGTACGATAGTATCAAAAAGGGCATGGATATCGTTATTCATGATGTCTCTAAAATGCCGGAAGAGGCGAAGAGTGAGCAGCATCTTCTGATTTTGCAAGAGGTTTCATCCTTATTAGTCATCCCTATTTTCAAGCAAGGCAAACCATCCGGATTTATCGGCTTTGATTCTGTAAAAAAGAAACGGAACTGGAGTGCCTTAGATATAGAGAACTTACATATGTTGGCTGATATCCTTTCCATAGCCATTGAAAGAGGGGAAGTCCAAGGATTAGTAGAACATACGGCTATGCAAGTCATGAAAAGCGAGACGAAGTTTAAGATCATTTTTGACAAGATGCCTTGGGGCGCCGAACTTTATGATGAGAATGGAGTGTTGGTAGATATCAACCAAGCGGATCTCGATATTTTTGGTGTTACCCGTGAGCAGGCCGTGGGACTGAATATGTTCGAGAATCCTAATATCCCGAAATATGTAAACCAAAGCCTCAAAAACGGAAAAGATATATTCTTTCCTCTTAATTATGATTTCAAGGTTGCTTCTCAAAACGGCTATTACGATAGTCATCATGATTCTAAAACAAAGCATCTGTTGGTAAAAGGAGTCACATTAAAAGACTCTCTTGATAATATATTCGGCTATATTTATATTGTATTCGACGATACCGAGAATCACATCAAGCGGGAACAAATCGAAAATAGCCTAGCCCGGCTAAAAGTATCAGTAGATACCGGGGATTCCATTCTTTGGGAATACGATGTAGAGAATGATAAATTGACCGTAGATTTTGGCCTCAATGAAGACATTAATAATAATGAGGGGCTAAAAGCGATTCATGATTACAACTTCAAGAATCAAGAAGACTATAAATCCTCAATCCATCCGGATGATTTTGACCGGGTATATAATAAACAGTTCAAACCTCTCCTGCAAGGGAAGATCAATAACTTCGTAGCGGCCTACAGGCGTATCCTCAATGGCAAAACATTCTGGTTCAACTCCAATGTACGCTCCTATAAATTCAACGATGACGGAACGCCTAACAGGATCGTAAGCTATACCTCCAACATAACCCAGCAACGGGAAAAGGAGATCGAGCTAATCAAGGTAAAGGAAGCTGATAAATTGAAGTCCGCATTCTTGGCGAATATGAGTCATGAGATACGCACGCCGCTGAACGCTATCGTCGGGTTCTCAAATATAATCGCCGAGATTGATGATGAGGTAGAGCGTCAATCTTATTTAGATATCATTCATAAAAACAATGATTTGCTACTGCAACTGATCGACGATATCCTTGATTTCTCTAAAATCGAGGCGGGAACCATGGATTATCATTTCGAGGAAGTGGACATCAAGGATATATGTGGCGAAATCGCATTGGCAGACTCTATAAAGATGCCTTCAGACGTGGATCTTATCTTTGATCTCGGCTCCCCATCCGTAATCGTTAAAACCGATGAGCGGAGGGTTATGCAAGTGATATCTAATTTCGTGAATAACGCTATCAAATTTACCACAAAAGGAAGTATCACGATTTATTATGAGATAGAAGGGGATTTTATCCGAGTCTGCGTGAAAGATACAGGTATCGGTATCTCCGCGGAAAACCAAAGACGTATATTCGAGCGATTCATCAAGGTAGATACTTTCCAGCAAGGTACGGGATTGGGATTAACCATCAGCCGAACCATTATCGAGGCATTAGGAGGTAAAATCGGCGTAGACTCTGAAGAAGGGGTGGGTTCCACTTTTTGGTTCACTCTGCCTTTGGACACAAAACGGACTGATATTGAGCTTTCACCGGATATCCTCGTCCAATCCGAAGAAACGCCCCGTTCAGATAGGCATCATTCCATCTTAATCGCCGAGGACGTTTATGAGAATTATTTCCTTTTGGAAACCTTGTTTGGCAAGCAATACCAACTTTATCATGCGCTAAACGGGCAAGAGGCTATCGATATGTTCGAGACATATCATCCGGACCTAATCCTGATGGACATAAAAATGCCGGTTATGGACGGATTCGAAGCGACTCGCAGAATCCGCACCTTATCCAAGACCATTCCGATCATAGCGCTCACGGCATTCGCTTTCGAAAGGGAAAAGGAGATCGCCAAACAATGTGAATTCACGGATTATGTAGTGAAGCCCATTGATATAAAAGAACTAAAGAAATTAATCGTTAAGGTATTGGCATAAAAAAGCGTGTTGCGACAATCGCAACACGCTTTTTTTTACTTAGGCATCGGAGCGGCAGAAGGAGGAGGCGTTCCCAATCCCCATTCCTTATTCGCTTTCGGCCCCATCTCTAACTCTAACAAACCACCGGCGGCGATATCGCTATGATTGAACCAAGGCTGGTTCAAGGTTACGCCGTTCAACTTAGCGGATTGTACGTATTTATTCTCATCGGACGCGTTATTCGCACGGATCTCGAACGTATTGCCGTTACCCATATCCACTTTCACGTCGGTAAACATCGGGCTACCGATATTATAGGTAGGAGAACCCGGAGTCACCGGATAGAATCCCATCTGACTGAAGACAACGAAAGCGGACATACCACCACCGTCCTCATCACCCGGTACACCCATCAAATCATTGCGGAACCATTGATTCAATAAGGTACGGATACGTTTCTGCGTCATCCAAGGCTTACCCGCATAATTATACAAGTACGGGATATGCAAGCTCGGCTCATTCGCCATAGAGAACATACCTACGTTACCCGTATGATCCGGAAGCGTGGAATAGAATTGCCATTTAGACATACCCAGCGGCGTATTGAACATGGAATCCAAGGCAGAGGTAAACGCCTCATTGCCTCCGATCAAAGAGATCAAGTCACCGATATTATGCTGTACGTCCCAACGATAAATATATCCGTTATTCTCATCGTAAAAATCACGGGCACCCAGACCACCATCATAACGGTAATCCAATGGATAGATAAACTTGCCATCCTTATCTTTCGGATGGAAGAAACCTGTCTCCGGATTAAATACGTTCCGGTAATTGTAAGAGCGACGCAAATAATAATCCGCCTCGTCTTTCTTTCCCAATTCTTGAGCGATCTGGGACAAGCACCATTCATCATACGAAGTTCCTAAAGTCACGGCGATCGGCTGACGTTTTTCCCAAATGGATACGTTAGGCACCGTCTCTTTCTCTCCCGGTCTCAACGCAGGAATATAGCCATGTTCCTTGTAGAAATCGTCCAACCAACCGGCGGGAGCGGCAGACCACGGGATCAAGGTCTTTTCCTCGATACCTTTCTTACAAGCGATATAAGCCTTTTCCAGCTCAAACCCACGCAAGCCCTTGCGGTAAGCGTCGATCACGGTAGCGACAGCATGGTTTGAGTTCATACGGCGTGTATCTCCCGTCACCTCCGGGAAGGTAGGCATCCAGTCGGTACCCATCTGCTCCGCCATCAGGAGATAAGAGTTGATGATATCGTTCTCACGCTCATTATCGATCAAGACACGCAGGGGATGCGTAGCACGGTAGGTATCCCAAATCCAGTCGTCCGTATAGAAAGGCCGTCCGCCATCCTCATGGATCTTTCCGTCGAAAGCGCTGTAATAATGTCCGTCCTCGCTCAAACAAATCGGGCGTTCGTAGCAACGATATAAAGATGTATAGAATACGGTCTTCTCATCCTTGGTACCGCCTTGTACTTGTATTTTACCTAAAGCGTCGTTCCAATCGTTGCGGGCGATCTTCGCTACCACATCCACGTCGTAAGCGGCGATCTCACGCTCCAGATTCTTCTTCGCCTGTTCCTCGCTGATAAAAGAGATACCGTAGCGAACGCCAAGTTTCTTCACGTCCTCCCCGAAGGAAAGGGCGATAGCGGCATTGGTACCTTCCACGGAGGTCTCGTTATAGTTGACACTGCCGTTTGACAATACACCCGCTTTCACAGGCTTCTGGTTCGTCTCGGCATATAAAAAGACTTTCGTTTTCTTATCTATATATTGATAACCGCTTACGGAATTACCATTTACTTGTAGCTGTCCGTTACGGCTGTTAAATACCAGATAAGCCGGTCCCTCTTTCTCGAAAGTGAGCGAATATACGGCACTTTGATGGGACGGGGCGAAGTCCACGTCGATTTCCTCATTATCCAGATATACCTGATAACGGTACGGCAAGATCTTCTCCCGGTCATAGCTATAAGCGATCACGGGTCGCAAGCCGGATTCGTCACCTTGATAAGGGCATAAATTGAACGCGGAACGCTCACGATGGTTTGTCACGATAATAGGCAAACCGCCCAGACGGTCGCCCGTGAAGTCCGCACGCTCCGGATATACACGTAGCATACTGTTCGGCAAATGCACGGTCGGGAAAGTAGGCACCAATAAATGGCTGATGTTTCCCATATAAGGATTCACGTAATCCACCGGGTCCATCGCCGAAGGAGAAGTCCCTCCCCCACCGGCGCATGACACCCACAGGAAAGCGGAAGCCAAAAGGGCCATCGAAGTTTTAAGCTTTGTCTTCATTTTGTCGATTATTAATTCGTTAATTATTCTTTGCTTCTCAGCCGGGTACTTTCCCGGCAATCCGTGAGACGTTGCCTCACTAGTAACTGAGCAAGCCGCTCACTGGTAAGGGAGCTATTTACTCAGCCGTCTTCGGACGATTTTCCGGGGCAGCTCCGAACTCCTTATTCGGTGTACTTCCCATCACAAAGGTAAGATTCCCTCCCTTCACGATATCATCATACAGGATATAAGAATTGTTATAAGGTTTACCATTTAACAACACGGATTGGATATATACATTCTCCTTGCTGTTGTTCTGGGCTACGACCTCGAAAGTCTTACCCTCCGGCAAATGAACGGAAGCCTTATCGAATAACGGGCTACCGAACACGAACACGCCATTGGAAGGATTTACTTGGTAAAATCCCAAGGCAGACATGATATGCCAAGCGGACATCTGGCCACAATCCTCGTTTCCGATGATGCCCTCCGGCTGGTCGGTATAGAACACATCTTGGATGTAACGAACTTTCTCGGCTGTCTTCCATTGCTCGCCGGCGTAAGGATAAAGATAAGTGACATGATGGCTCGGCTCATTTCCATGGGCGTACATGCCGATCAAGCCACTGATATCCGGAGAGGCGTTCTCTCCTAACTCACCTTCCACCAAGAACAAAGAATCCAGTTTCGAGATAAACGGAGCGTCGCCACCCATCAACTCGATCAAGCCTTCCGGATGCTGGGGCACGAAGAATGTATAATGCCAACCATTTCCCTCACAGAAATCGCCTACGCTATGTATGGACTGGATCGGATCGTACGGCGTACGCCAGCTGCCATCATTCATTTTCGGACGGATAAAGTTGATATCCTTATCGAAATACTGCGTATAATATTTACCACGTTTCAAGTAATTCTGGTAATCCTCCGTCTTGCCCATTTTTTTCGCCATCAAGGCGATACCCCAATCATCGGCTGCGTATTCCATCGCAATAGAAGTAGCCTCACGTACCTTATCACAAGGGATATAGCCTTTTTCCAACACGTACGGCACCCCGTTTTGCTTCTCATAGACAGAGGAAGCAACCATATAACGATACGCACGGTCGGCGTCAAAGCCGGTAAAACCTTTCAGATAGGCATCCGCGATAATAGGCACAGCGCTATATCCCGGCATTTGATCCGTCTCACCACCAATCAACGGCCAGATCGGTAATTTCTCTTGCTGGTCGTAAATGCTTAACATCGAGTTCACCAAATCCGACACATATTGAGGCTTGATAATCGTGAACAACGGATGCAAGGTACGATACGTATCCCATAGAGAGAAAGTGGAATAGTTCTTCCAAGTATTGTTCGTATACACCTTATCGTCATGGCCACGGAAATCGCCATTTGCGTCGCAATACAATGTCGGAGCGATAAACGCATGGTACATGGCGGTATAGAAAACCTTCTTGGCACGCTCATCTTTCGTATCGATGGAGATACAAGACAATTGGTCATTCCATTTATCGATAGCCTCGTTACGAACCTCGTCGAAATCCCAATGAGAAAGCTCCGTACGTAAGTTAGCCAAGGCATTCTCACAACTTACGGAAGAGATAGCGACCTTTACCAAGGCGGTCGGGGCATCTCCCTTAAAGGTAATCACTCCCTTAACGGACTCGCCCGTCAACTCATCATTACCTGCGGCCTCATCATCGTTGAATACAGCCAAAGACTCGATCGGCTGATCACATTTCAACGTAAAGAATACTTTGTGACGTGGGCTCCAACCTTTGGAAAAGCGGTACCCCTCGATCGTGTACTCATCAATCTTCTTCAAATAAGTGTCATACGCTTTATCACCGATACCCTCCTTCAAGTTGATCAAGAGGCGATGCTCGCTTCCCGACGGATACGTATAACGATGTAAGGCTACACGCTCGGTCGCTGTCAACTCCGCCTTTACGCCATTATCCATCAGCAAAGAGTAATATCCCGGAGCTACGGCTTCGTTGGCATGTTTATAATAGGAAGAAGCGGCTCCCTCTATATTATCTTGCTCGCCACGGGCGGTACGTACCTCGCCCGTATAAGGCATCAGAAGGATATCCCCCAGATCAGAGCATCCGGTTCCGCTCAAATGCGTATGACTAAATCCGATAATGATACTATCGGAGTAATGATAACCGGAACACCAGTCCCATCCCTTAAAAATATTCTGAGGACCTACCTGAACAGCTCCAAACGGAACGTTCGCCCCGACAAATACGTGTCCGTGCTCTCCCGATCCGATATAAGGATCTACATATGCGGTAAAGTCTGTCTTGTTTTCCATCTTCTCCGGTGTAGCACAGGAGTATGCGAAAAATGTCAGGCATATCGCTATGCCTGACATTAATGGTTTATGAATGAAATTCATCTTAATTGCTTATTTCTTCTTTTTACTAGGTTTTACGGAAATAGGGGAAAGTTTATTGATCCCTTCCTCGTTTACGGAGAATGAGTAAGGCATATCCTCCGGATTAATACCACGATTCATATTCGGCTTGTCACCCATCTTGAAGTCGATCACACCACCCTTAAACAAATCGTTATGATCCAAATAATTCTTGGTGTAGTTCTTGCCGTTGAACGTCATAGATTCGATATAGATATTCTTATCGCTGTTGTTCGGGGCGTTGATCACCAAGTTGTTTCCATTCTCAAAATGGATCGTAGCCTTCTTGAACAGCGGAGCGCCCAACACATATTGGGTCGTACCCGGAGCTACCGGATAGAATCCTAACGCTGAGAATACATACCAAGCGGAAGTCTGGCCATTATCCTCATCACCGCAATAACCATCCGGACCCGGAGTATACATCTTATTCATTACTTGACGCAACCAATATTGAGCCTTCCAAGGTTGACCCGCATAGTTGTATAAATAAATCATATGCTGGATCGGCTGGTTACCGTGAGCGTAGTTACCCATATTCATCACGGTCATCTCGCGGATCTCGTGGATCACACCACCGTAGTAGCTATCATCGAACAAAGGCGGTACAGCAAATACGGAGTCAAGCATCATCACAAATGAATCCTTACCGCCCATCAAGTCGATCAATCCCTGAGGATCGTGGAATACAGACCATGAATAGTGCCAGCTATTACCTTCCGTGAAAGCGTCACCCCATTTCAGCGGAGAGAACGGAGCCATGAACTCGCCATTCTCATTCTTGCCACGCATCAACTTGGTTTCCTTGTCGTACAGGTTCTTATAGTTCAACGCACGACGGGCATATAAATCCAATTCCTTTTTCGGACGGCCTAGTTGTTTAGCGATCTGCCAGATACACCAGTCATTGTAAGCATATTCCAATGTACGAGCGGCATTCTCGTTAATCTTCACATCGTAAGGAACATATCCCAACTTATTATAATATTCATGCCCCAGACGTCCTGTAGAAGAAACCGTCGGATGAACGTTTTCCGTACCATGGATCAAACCTTTATATAGAGTCTCCAAATCGTCAACCTTCACGCCTTTCATATAAGCGTCTACCAAGATAGATGCCGAGTTATTACCGACCATGCAACCACGGTGGCCCGGACTTGCCCATTCCGGGAAGAAGCCGCTTTCCTTATATGTATTGATCAAGCCCTCTTGCATCTCCTTGTTTACCGACGGGAACATCAAGTTCAAGAATGGGAACAAACTACGGAACGTATCCCAGAATCCGGTATCGGTAAACATATAACCCGGTAATACCTCACCATTATACGGACTGTAGTGTACCACCTCGCCCTGAGCGTTGATCTCATAGAACTTACGAGGGAACAACAATGAACGATAGAAACAAGAATAGAACGTACGATATTGATCCAAATCTCCACCCTCAACCTCGATCTTGCTCAAATGCTCATTCCAAACATCCTTACCTTTCTGAACCAAGGTATCAAAGTTATCGTTACCTAATTCCTTCATGTTGATAGCGGCCTGATCGAAGCTAATAAAAGAGGAAGCCACCTTCGCATGAACGATTTCACCCTTCTTCGTCTTGAAACCGATTACGGCTCCTACATGGTCACTCGTTTGCTCCTTCGCACCCTCTTTCAAAGAAGCGTCGGCAAATGTAGCCTCGTATGTGAAAGGCTTATCAAACTCGATCACAAAATAATTCTTGAAATTATCGGGAACCCCACCGCTATTCTTCGTTGAATAACCGATGATCTTATTCTCCTCCGGAATCACCTTGATATAAGACCCCTTATCCAAGGCATCCACCACGATATAAGAATGCTCGTTTTCCGGGAAAGTGAAACGGAACATAGCGGCACGATCTGTCGGCGTTAATTCCGTTACCACGTCATGCTCCGCCAGATATACCTTATAGTAATAAGCCTTGGCGATCTCTCCTTTATGCGAGAACCAGCTCGCACGTTTATCTTGGTCGAATTCCGGTTTACCAACCACCGGCATGATTGCAAATTGTCCGTAATCATTGATCCACGGGCTTGGCTGATGGGTCTGTTTAAAGCCACGGATCTTGTTAGCCGTATATACATACTGCCATCCATCTCCCATCTTTCCTGTCTGAGGAGTCCAGAAATTCATACCCCACGGACGAGCGATCGCCGGATAGGTATTTCCTGTAGACAACTCAAAAGAAGATTGCGTACCCATTAGCGGGTTTACATACTCTACTGGATCAAAAGCCTCATTCACAGCCGCTACCGCAGGTTTTCCCACCCACATCAACATCGCCGCTAAAGCTAAAGCCCAAACGCTTTTTTTCTTCATGATATAGCTATTTAATTAATAATATAATTTATCCGTTTTTGTGTTTTATATTCATAGTTGGACTACAAATATCCATTTAATTAACATGAATAGAAAGTGATTCTCGTGTCATTTATTTAGAAATATCCCTTTCTTTCTTATGAATTTCTGGCATTATACGAATCTAGGTGCAAATCTAACAAAAAGAATTAGAAAAAAGAAATCCAATGAGCTAGATCATGCCCTATTCATCGCACTTTTATCATTCCCGAAAAAGATTAAATATCACATGCGAGTTCCGTACGAACTATGTCTATTCTACAATATAATATTACATATAAATGTAATCAATCTAAACTTAATTTAAAACAAGAGCAAAATGACAAAGAATGAATCTAAGCTATTATCCATTCAGGGGATAGCTAAAGCCTCAGCGTTCTGTTTGCTGCTTTCTGCCTTCTCTGTAGACGCCGCTATGGCCGTTCCCGCTTCCGCAGGTACGGTTGATGAAGTGATGGTCGTACAGCAGGGTAAGAAAGTGACAGGTATGGTTGTTGATGGTGCTGGTGAGCCTGTTATTGGCGCTAACGTGGTGGTGAAAGGCACTACAAATGGTACGATCACGGACTTCGACGGTAATTACTCGTTGGAAGGCGTGTCCGCAAATGACATCTTGGTGGTATCCTATATCGGTTATTTGTCCCAAGAGATCCCGGTGGGAAATCAATCTTCAATAAAAGTAACTTTAAAAGAGGACACTCAAACTTTGGACGAGGTTGTAGTTGTAGGTTATGGTACGATGCGTAAGTCAGACGTGACCGGTTCTATCGGTGTGGCTAAAGGAGACGACTTGACAAAGAATCAAAACTTTAGTGCGCTAGACAACTTGCGCGGTAAGGTATCTGGTGTAAACATCTTCTCAAACTCCAGCCAGCCGGGTGCTTATTCTAACCGTGTCGTTATCCGTGGTATGGCTACTATCAACGCTTCTTCAAACCCTCTATATGTGGTAGACGGTGTTGTTATGGAGAACTTCGACTTGGTGAACCCGAATGATATCGAGTCTATGGAGGTCTTGAAAGATGCTTCCGCTGCCGCTATCTACGGTGCTCGTGGTGCCAATGGTGTTATCATGGTAACTACGAAGCGTGGTAAGAAAGATGGTGAAGGTGTACAGGTTAGCTATCAAGGATCTGTCAGCGCAAGCCATATCGCTCGTAAGATGGATACGATGAACGCCCAAGAGTGGTGTGACGCATTCATGATTGGTCTGGAAAACGAGAATAAGTGGCAAGGTAAAAATTGGTCTTTGAACCGTGCTGATTGGTTTAATGATTCAGATTTCTTTGATGCAAACGGTAATCCTCTGTATGATACGAATTGGCAAGATGAGGCTACTCGTACCGCGGTTTCTCACAACCATCAGTTGAATATCCAACAAGCGGGTAAGAGCTCTTCAATGGGTGCTTTCTTGAACTATACGGATCAACAGGGTATTGTAAACAATACGTATAATAAGCGTATTAATGCGAAGTTGGCATACGACGCAAATCCTACGAAGTGGTTGTCTACGGCAGTCAATGTATTGGTTAACCATACATGGGGGCGTTATACGCCTGAGGATGGTGGTGGCCAAGAGGCTCGTCGTACCATGATCGAGATGGTTCCTTGGATGCCGATTCGCGATAAGAATGGTAAATATACCACTTCTACCTCTTCTTCCATTGGTGATGTATTAGGCTTTGAGGGTATGTCTAACCCAGTCATGATCTTGGATATGCAAAAACGTATGCGCTACAACACGCAGGTGTTTGGTAACGCCGCTTTGACATTCCACTTGGCTGAAGGTTTGGATTTGAAGACTCAACTAGGTCTTGACCATCATAATAAAACGTATAGAGGTTATTCTTCTATCGATTTGAACAACATCTCCATGCCGAATGGTTGGGCTGAGTACCAAAATTGGAATACACTTTATTGGCAGGAGGAGACTTACTTGACTTACAATAAGGTATTCGGTGATCATCGTATCAACGCTATGGCTGGTTTGTCTTGGCAAGAGCGTGTGCAAAAGTGGAATAAGGCACGAACAGAAGGTTTCTCGGATGATTTCTTTGAGGACAATAATATGTCCGCAGGTACAACTCCGGCATCTCCTGAGTCTTCTTACGATCGGTGGGCGATGAACTCTTATTTCTTGCGTTTCGCTTATACATATAAAGATCGTTACTCCGCAACCGTAACAGGTCGTGTCGATGGTTCCTCTAAGTTTGGTGAAAACAACAAGTATGCGTTCTTCCCATCTGCAGGTTTGGCTTGGAATATCTCTCAAGAGGATTTCATGCAAGATCAAAGCACGATCAGCAATTTGAAGTTGCACACTAGCTACGGTTTGACTGGTAACTCCGAGATTGACACTTATCGGTCATTGGCTCGTGTTTCTTCTGGTACGCTTTTGATCAACGATATTCGCGCTCCGTATTCTTACATCAGCTCTATGGCGAACCCGGATTTGAAATGGGAGAAGACTGGTCAGTTTGATGTTGGTTTCGAGATTGGATTCTGGCAGAACCGCTTGTCTTTCGATGTAGCTTACTATAACAAGAAGACAACCGACTTATTGTTGGATTGCCCGATTCCTCACACTACAGGTTTCACGACAGTGTATAAGAATATCGGTTCTGTAAGAAACCAAGGTATGGACTTAATGATCAGCGCACGCCCAGTTCAGACACAAGACTTCAATTGGAGTTCTACGATTAACTTAAACTTCAACAAGAACAAGATCCTTCAGTTGGGCGACAATAATGAGGATATCGAGATGAACAGCTGGGTAGGTGGTTCTGAAAGTATCTTGCGTGTAGGTGAGAACATGAGTTCTTTCTATGGCTACAGACGTTTGGGTGTTTATACGGAGGAAGATTTCAATAACGGCTTGTGCGAGAAGAACCAGATCGGTCGTGCGAAACGTACGGATAAGAAAGAGATCATCGGCAAAGGTATGCCGGACTGGACTGGAAGCTGGATCAACAACTTCTCTTACAAAAACTTCGATTTGACGATGGACTTGCAGTTCGTATGGGGTGTTGAGACCATGCAACAGTTCTACCACTCTACTTACGACCGTTTCGGTATCACGAATGGTTTGAGCAATATTTTATATGACGCATATAACGGATCGAACCCGAACACGATGCAACAGGCTGTTTACTTGTGTAACTCAGGCCATGCAGGTCAGGATACGACAGTAGATTCTCAATGGATCGCCAATGGTTCTTACTTGCGTTGTAACATGTTGCAATTGGGTTATACTTTTGACTCAAACGTGATTAGCAAGATCGGTTTGTCTGCTTTGCGTTTGTACGCAAGTGCGAATAACTTATTCTTGATTACTGCTAGCGATTTCACAGGTTACGATCCTGAAGGTACATCGCAGGGTGATAGTAATAAGTTCGGTCAGAACATGGTATTCTTCTCTTATCCAAGAGCGAGAACTTTCACGTTCGGTGTTAATGTAACATTTTAATTCATTTAATCAGTAGAATTTTTAGAAATGAAAAAAATATTGACAGTAGCGATTGCATGCGCTTGTTTAACCGGGTTCAGCGCATGTAATGATTTCTTGGAAGAGAAACCGAAGTCATCGTTGACAGCCCCGGATTATTACCAGACAGAGGCTCAAGCTCAGGCTAACGTGAACTATTTGTATCGTACGGGAGCTTCAAGTAAGCTCACAGGTGCGGGTAGTGCTTACGTAGGTCCGTTTGCCTCTATCACAGGACAATTGACCGGTTACTTTACAAACAGTTATGAAGGTCAGGAGCTGACTTGTAAATATTCTCGCGAGTTGACTCGTCAGCAGAATACGATGACTGTTTCCGTAACTATTGACGGTATATGGGATGATTGCTACAAGGCTATCAACGTAGCTAATGGCGCTATCAAGTATATCCCCGAGATCTCAATGGATCAGTCTTTGGCAAATCGTTTGATCGGTGAGGCAAAGTTCTTTAGAGCTTGGAACTACTTCAACTTGGTGAAGATCTTTGGTGGTGTTCCATTGACAGTAGAGCCGTACGAATCTATGGAGAACATGTATTTGGAGCGTGCTTCTGTAGAGCAAGTATATGCTCAGGTCGAATCCGACTTGAAGGATGCCGTTAATGCTTTGCCGGCTGCTACTTTCTACAACAATAGTAACCGTATCACGAAGTATGCTGCCGCTATGGTTTTGACTTCCGTTTATATGCAACAAGGTAAGTATGCCGACGCTGCTTCTGCGGTAAAGACGGTGATCGATTCTCCGCATGCTTTGGCAACCAACGATGATTTAGCATTGGGTTCTGCCTATAATAAGATCCGTACGACAGACGGTTTGGCTGAGTCTATCTATTCTTATGAGTACAACGCAACGATCAGTAACGGTGGTTGGTGGCCTACTTATGCGTTCAACTCAGCGGCTACAGCTATATTTGGTACGTATTCTATCTTTGAGCGTACATACGGGCCAACGAATCAATTCTTGAACGTGTATGCGGCAAACGACTTACGTATCCAGCCAAATCAATTCTTCCATTGGAATTATACAAATCCGGATAATGGCAAGACTTGGACGGCTCCTGAGAATGCTTGTGGTTGCTGGTTCTGGTATGATGAGGACGCTTTGTTGAACACAGGACGTTCTACGAAAGACCGTGATATCTTCCGTTACGCAGAGGCTTTGCTTGACGCTGCTGAATCTATCGCTCAGTCTCAAGGTGTAACAGCTGAGGCTGCCGGCTATTTGGCACAAGTTAAGGCTCGTGCAAACATGGAAGGTAAGACGGTAGCCGCAATTACTGCCGATCTTCAGAAATTAGGTAAGCAGGCCTTTATCGAGGAATGCTGGACAGAGCGTTTGCGTGAGTTCCCGTTGGAATTCAAGATTTGGGATGACTGTTTGCGTACAGGTAAGTTCCCTGTAATCTCTTCTACAGAGAAGGGTAAGGTTACATACGTTGACTTAGTTGGCGCAAAGAACGCTTCCGGCGCGACCTTCAAGTCTTCCGACTTGTTATGGCCGATCTCTTTGAACGAGATGCAACGTAACCCGAGTTTGACTCAAAATGAGGGTTATGCCGTTCAATAATAAATTTCAATAACTGATGGCTAGAGAGGGAGGGAATGAGCGATCATCCTTCCCTCTCTTTTTGGTAGCTTGATTAGTCAGCAAGTTGCATGAAACAATGTATAATATACAGAATTTTGGTTTGGTTGTCTTATTATTCACTTTCAACTATGAAAACAAAAGAGCAAGAAATGACATACTGGATTCTGCTAAGTTAGAAGGACGGTTGGAAGGTGAAGAAAAAAGAATGATTTTCTGAGCAGTACTACTGACTTACTCAAAGGATATATACTTATTTTGCCCACGCAGTATATATTACTTTGCCAAGTCACTAGTACTTCATAAACATCCTTTACTTTGACACAGGCTAGAGGATAAGCAATTGCTTCCTTCTGTAAACAAAAAACGCCCAAAATTGCTCTCTGCTATAAACAATTTGTTATATTTGCATATATATAAGTACGATTATGGAGCGATTGATAGAGATGTATCGAAAGAAGTTGCGATTTACCTCTACCGCCTTTATTAGAAGCACGGTGTACGAGATTAATCGGGATGCCCGGTTGATCGGTATAAGAGGTGCTCGGGGAGTGTACCGCAACAGCATATCAAGCGAAATTTTCCGCAAGACGAACGAACCATATATGTCAGCTTAGATAGTATCTATTTCTCTGACAATACATTATATGACTTTGCGGATCGTTTCGTGAAACGAGGAGGAACACGCTTACACTTGGATGAGGTACATAAATCCCCCCAGTAAAGCCAAGAGTTGAAGAATATATACGATGATATGCCAGAACTGCAAATTATCTTTACCGGCCCCTTTTATCCCGAATATCAGTAAGCTCTGCGAATGGATTAGTATCACGAGAAACGTTTTATTGACTTATCTAAACGTATTGGCAGAAAGTAAGCTGACCTACAACTGTTTCTACTTTTGGTATCTCTCGCCTGCAAAAGCCGGACAATATCTACTTGAAAAATAGAAATCTGATGTATATCCTCTCGCCTTTGAAAGCGAATATCGGCAACATGCGGGAGACGTTCTTTGCGAACCAATTGAAAAAGTCTCACCAAGTAACAACCTTAGATTTACATCCGAGTATTACAGATAAAATAGAAAGGATAAATTTGTAAAGTATGAGCGAAGCCAACGATTTTTTAGTGGATGGAATTTATACGTTCGAGATCGGTGGCAAACGAAAAAGGTACTCACCAATAGAAGGGATACCGGACGGTTTTATCGTTGCGGATGATATAAAAATAAGATCCCGTTATGGATGATGGGGTTCTTGTATTAAGGAAGAAAGGGAAGAATAATCACTCATCCTTCCCTTTCAGCCATCAGTTATTGAAATAAAAAGTAATTACTTCGCTGAATATCCCTCATTCTGAGTTAAATTCGGATTACGTTGGATCTCGTTTACAGGGATCGGCCAGTATAAGTCTGTTGCCTTGAATGTAGCACCGCTACCATTCTTAGCGCCAATTAAATCAACGAATTGAACCTCACCTTTGTTTGTAGCGGAGATTTGAGGGAATTTACCTGTACGAACACAGTCATCCCAAATCTTCATTTCCAATGGGAACTCACGTAAACGCTCTTTCCAGCACTCTTCAATAAAAGCTTGCTTGCCTAATCTTTGAAGCTCGGAAGCGATTGTAGAAACATCCTTACCTTCCATGTTAGCACGTGCCTTAACTTGTGCCAAATAGCCGGCAGCCTCAGCGTTTACCCCACTAGACTGAGCGATAGCTTCAGCGGCAGATAATAATGTTTCAGCATAACGATAGAAGTTCCAGTCTTTCGTACCCTTACCAGTCTCTAAGATAGCAGTCTCATCATACCAGTACCAGTTACAAAGCATCTTCATATCCAGAGTTGTTCCATCAACAGGATGCGTATATGTACGATGGAAGAACTGATTCATCTGGGCACGCAAGTCTTTCTCACCATACACATTCAAATAACGCTCGCTAACACCATACACATTTACCCACAAAGAGTATTTGTTTCCAGTAGAAGAATTAGCGAAGAATGTCGGAGAAATCAAATTGAATGCGTGAACCGGGATATTACCGTTAGGAGAAATAGCTGCGTCATATTCACGGGCATAAATAACCTCTGGCAGATCATCTGTTGTACGTAACTTATTGAACGCACTACCTTCCGCAAGGTTATCGTTAGTAGCCAAAGCGAATTTTCCGCTATTGATTACATCTTTCAATGGAGTAACCGCATTAGCGTACTCTCCTAGTCTCATGTAAACATCGGCCAGCAACATATCAGCCGCATATTTTGTCACACGGTGACTATTTCCTGCAAAAGTAGCATTAGGTAAATTCTCTACAGCAAACTGTAAATCAGGAATGATAACTGTATTGAAAACTTCCGATGCAGCCGTACGAGTCGGATATTCAACCAAAGTAGCATCTTCTGTAGGTTCTGTAACCATTGGAACATCACCAAACATTTTTACAAGATAGAAATAGTTCAATGCACGGAAGAAACGAGCCTCTGCTTTATACTGAGCTTGATTATCCATTTCCACACCATCAACATACTTGATAACTGCGTTCGCTACATTGATCGACTTATAACAACTTTTCCAAGTGTCATTAGTCAAATAATTACAACAAGATTGCGTAAAGTCCTGACGAGTCAACTGGCGAGCATAGGAACAGTCTACTTCCTGACCTTCATATTCATTCACGAAATAACCAGTTACCATGTTCATTACAGACAAGCTAGAACCTCTATAAGCACCAGTCATATTACCCATCTTATCAGGAGCACCATCACGATATAGATAATTGACATTGCCAATAATATCAGCACTTGTCTTATAATAGGTATCCAAAGTCAAGGACGACTTCGGATCCTCATCCAAAAAACTGTCACATGCGGTAAATCCTACCAATCCCGCACATAAAATAGCTGTTGTTAATATTTTTTTCATTGCAATTTTCTGAATAATTTAATTAATTAAAATATTACATTTACACCCAACGTAAACGTTCTAGCTCTCGGATAAGAGAAGAAGGCCATATTCTGACCAAATTGTTCTGGAGATACTGAACCGTTAGATGTAGAGATCTGAGATGTACTTTCAGGATCGTACCCATTAAAGTCTTTCGCTGTAATCAAGAACGCATTGTTCACATTCAAATATAGGCGTAAGCTACTAAACGGAGTCTTTGCCAATTGATTTGAGTCAAAAGTATAACCTAACTGGATTAAGTTCGCACGTAAATAAGAACCATTAGCCACCCATTGAGAGTCTGTCAAAGTATCCTGTCCTGCGTGACCACCGTTGAACAACCAGATAGCTTGCTGCATAGAATTAGGATTCGTTCCATTATATGCGTCATACAAGATATTTGTCAAGCCGTTAGTCTGTCCGAAACGGTCATATGTAGAGTGATAGAACTGTTGCAAGGTCTGAACACCAGCGACAAATTGTAAATCCAAAGTGAAATCCCAATTCTTGTAACGTAATGTATTGATCATAGATCCAGTCCAATCGGGTACACCTTTACCTATGATCTCACGCTCAGAAGAACGTTTCGCACGACCGATCTGTTTCTTCTGGCAGTTACCAGCTTCATAATCTTCTATTGTATAAACGCCTAAACGTTTGTAACCATAGAAACTACCTACGCTTTCGCCTACACGCAAGATAGAAGCACCGCTCACCCATTCGTTTTTCAAGATATCCTCGTCATTGTCACCCAAAGATAAGATCTTATTTTTATTGAAGTTAGCATTGATGGATGTTGTCCATGTGAAGTCTTTTGTATCAATATTGCGAGTAGATAACATCAGATCCAAACCTTGGTTACGGATAGAACCGATATTCTTATAAACAGTCTCGAAACCTGTTGTATGAGGAACCGGAGCATCCAATAACAGATCAGAAGTCTTCTTGTTGTAATAAGAAGCATCTAACGTAATTCTATTATTGAACAAACCTAAATCGAAACCTATATCGAACTGGGCGGTTTTCTCCCATTTCAGATCAGAGTTAGGCAATCTATTTAAATAAGAATAGGAATTACGTGTTCCGTTCAATAATAACGTTTCGCTCTTAACTGTTGCTAAAGATTTGTAAACACCAATCTCAGAGTTACCAGTCAAACCGTAGCTGGTATGCAACTTCAAGTTGCTGATCGTATTTTGATCAGACATAAAGTCTTCTTGCGTGATGTTCCAAGCCAAACCCGCTGATGGGAAGAACGCATATTTATTATTCTTACCAAACTTAGAAGAACCGTCATAACGACCAGTAATTGTAGCGGAGTAACGATCCTTGAATGTATAAGCGAAACGTAAGAAATAGGAGTTCATAGCCCAACGTTCCCAATAAGTCTTCGGAGCATCAGGCTTCGTACCTGCGTCCATATTGAAGTCCTCAAAGAAATCGGTAGTGAAGTTTTCTGTATACATTCTAGAATAATCATACTTGCGCTCCTGCCAAGACAAACCGGCCATAGCGTTGATACGGTGCTCGCCAATCGTCTTATTATAAGTCAAGTAAGTCTCTTCCTGCCAATAAAGAGTATTTGCATGATATCTTTCAGCACGTCCATGTTGGTCATATGCCAAATTCACCAAGTCACTTGGCATATATTTATGCAAAGTCTTAAAGTTAGCGTCAACACCGAATTGAGTCTTCAAATCCAAACCTTCGATGATATGGAATGTCAAGGCTGCATTACCGAATACTTTTGTATTATAGTTCATATTCTTATAGGTCTTCAAGATATGAACAGGGTTAGACATTGCCTCAAAGTCCATTGGCATCCCTTCTGGAGTATTGGTGGAGGTATATTTGCCATTATATTGAACCGGCATCCAAGGAACCATTTCAATCATAGTACGACGAGCATCCTGTCCACCACCGTCTTCTGGAGTAGAGTTACCCCAAGTATGGTTCACCGCCAAGTTGATCGCTGTAGATAACCATGTTGTAGGATTCGCATCATAAGCGATCTTTGCATTCAAACGTTTTGAATAGGTATTCAACATGATACCTTGGTTATCAGTATAGTTCAAAAATGCACCCATAGATGATTTCTCGCCACCTTGCTGAACATTCAATTGATGGTTATGAGAGATCGCTGTACGAGTTGCCTCATCTTGCCAATCTGTATCATAAAGAGGATTACCGTTAGAATCGAAGAAACGACGATCTGTAAACCAATCCGCACGATTAGTAGACCAGTTAAATGGATTGCCATCCTTATCAGATCCCCATCTATTCTCATTCTCAATACCTTGCATAAAAGCATCGCACCACTCCTGCGCATTCATCGTATCCATCTTACGAGCGCGATGAGCCAAACTTACAGAACCAGAGTAGCTAACCTTCGTTCCACCTTCTTTGTTACCACGTTTCGTAGTAACCATGATAACACCATTGGCACCACGAGCACCATAGATAGCGGTAGCGGAAGCATCTTTCAATACCTCCATAGACTCGATGTCATTCGGGTTCATCAAATAGAAGTTCTCCATTACTACGCCGTCCACAACATACAACGGATCAGAAGAGGCATTAATTGTCGCTTGACCACGGATAACAACACGGCTACCATAAGCACCCGGCTGGCTAGAGTTAGAGAAGATATTTACACCGGCAGCCTTACCACGCAAGTTATCCAATGCACTAAAGTTTTGAGCTTTTAACATCTCTTCTCCTTTAGCTGTAGAAATAGAACCTGTTACATCCGATTTACGCATCGTACCGTAACCTACTACTACTACCTCATCCAAAGTCTGTGTATCTTCTTTCAATGTAACATTGATTGCAGATTGGTTGCCTACAGGGATCTCTTGAGATAAATAACCAATATAGGAAATCACCAAAACTCCGTCGGCGGGCACACCCTCGATCGTATAATTTCCATCGAAATCAGTGATCGTACCGTTTGTAGTGCCTTTCACCACCACGTTAGCGCCAATAACAGGCTCACCTGTACCGTCAACAACCACACCTGTTACTTTCTTGCCTTGCTGCACTGCCATTACTTCATCAACCGTGCCTGCGGGAGCGGGAGCGGCCATAGCGGCGTTTACAGAGAAGGCAGAAAGCAGCAAACAGAACGCTGAGGCTTTAGCTATCCCCTGAATGGATAATAGCTTAGATTCATTCTTTGTCATTTTGCTTTGTTTTTTAATTAAGTTTAGATTGATTACATTGTCTATGTAATTTTTATCGTTATAGATGGACATAGTTCGTACGGAA
>NZ_FR885290.1:0-627 GCF_000436315.1 Parabacteroides sp. CAG:2
ACCGATAAAGCCATTCCCATATAACTCTTTATCGCATTACAAATATAACAATATTATTTTACATATCAAAACTGAATTACAATAATTTTAATAATTCATTTAAACACTATCTTAGGTCTGATTATTGTAATTGAGAATAAAGGTTTAGTAGTATATCTGTAAGGAAATCATTTTCTTCTACAATTTTAAATCTTTTCCTGTCTTTAAGTTTAGCAGCATTATAATAAAGAGAGAAATTAGCTGTTAGTTCATTAGTGCCAGCTAGTAAACTGGCTATCTTAATACATTTTGAATCTTTGTAAAACTTAATACAACCACCTTCTTTATAAAGTCGGATGATATATTTAATTCCTATGCTGTTTAAAATTTCCTTAGCTTTAATACCAGCTTCTACTGCATCTTCCTTTAGCTTTAATATTCTAGCTTCTTCTGATTCTTTTGTACTGGGTGTAAAGTCAATAACCATAGCTTACTTAATTTTAATGTACTGAATGATATAGCCTCTTAAATACTTGCCATCTATCTTCTTTCTAGCTTCCTTAATAGTAGCATATTCTTCAAAGTCCTTAATACTAGCCTTTCCTTTAATTCCCAATGTGCCATAAATACTATTCAAGCAATCTTTAA
>NZ_FR885291.1:0-211 GCF_000436315.1 Parabacteroides sp. CAG:2
TTTCGATTAATCTAAACGTTTTCATTTCTAATAATCTCTGTATGCTTCCCAGTTTCCAGACAAAAGCGGATAAAAATAAGGCGTGGAAACTTTAACTTATTATTCTACTGAGGCTCTGGACTGCCCTAACCGTATAATAAGCAAAGTCCACGCCTAATGATATGATATTCCTATAGCTAGGATATAAATACCATAGACGTGGACGTTTCTT
>NZ_FR885291.1:226-540 GCF_000436315.1 Parabacteroides sp. CAG:2
ATAGACGTGGACGTTTCTTGCTTATTATCCACGGTTATGAATTGTCCAGATTCAGTAGAGGATAATATTGCTAAACGCCCTTTTACTAATATGTCCTTTCAGTGCCTTAACGCATTAAGCCTACTGAAATTGTTGCAAAGTTAGCGAAAGGTTTTGAATAGCTAAAGATAAAACGCTGATAAATGCAGTTCTAAGTGTTTCAAAACATATCTGTAGTAAGTAATTAGGTAGTATCAGTTTCTTTTAGTTGTAACTTCATAGCGGTATAAAAATTAGAAGTGGGCATATAAGACGATAATTTTTAAAACCCATAC